>JAHEKM010000024.1:0-2938 GCA_024638325.1 Gemmatimonadota bacterium
TTCACCGTGTCCGGCACGAGTGGCTCGGGGGTCGCCGCGTCCAGGTGGGCGGAAAGCGACGTGTGCTCGGGGCGGGGGACCTGTAGGTATCCCGGCAGGATACCCGCTACGATCGCGTGGTCCGTCGCGCCCTGGACGTTCGCGTGTCCGCGTAGCGCGTTGATGCCGCCCCCGGGCCGGCCGATGTTGCCGAGTAGGAGCTGCATGATCGCCGCGGTTCGGATGATCTGCGCGCCGACGGTGTGCATCGTCCAGCCGACCGCGTACATGATCGTGCCGACCCGGTCGGCCGTGCCGGTCGAGCAGATGATCTCCGAGACGCGCTCGTACTCCTCGACGGAGCAGCCCGCGATGCGCGCGACGACGTCCGGCGTATACCGGCTGTAGTGCCGACGGAGGAGTTGGAAGACGCAGCGCGGGTGCTCGAGCGACGTGTCGCGCCGCACGTACCCGTCCGGCCCGCGCTCGTAGCTCCAGGCCTCCCGGTCGTAGCTGCCGGTCGCCTCGTCGAAGCCGGCGAAGAGTCCGTTCTCGAAGCCGTAGCCCTCGGCCACGATGAACGACGCGTTCGTGTGAAGCCGGACGTACTCGTCGTGGTAGAGCTCCTCGGACAGAATCTTGTGGATCCAGCCGCCGATCACCGCGATGTCGGAGCCTGGCCGGATCTGCATGTGCCGATCGGCCACCGCGGACGTTCGCGTGTAGCGCGGATCGACCGTGACGAGCGTCGCGCCGCGGTTATCCCTCGCTTCGAGCGCCCACTTGAAGCCGCACGGATGGTTCTCGGCCGGGTTGGCGCCCATGACCAGAACGACATCGGCGTTCTTGATGTCCTTCCAGTGGTTGGTCATCGCGCCCCGACCGAAGCTCGCGGCCAGACTGGCCACCGTGGGGCTGTGTCATATGCGGGCCTGGTGATCGATATACACCAGGCCCATCGTCCGCATCGTCTTGGTGATGAGGTACGCGTCTTCGTTCGTCACGGTCGCGCTGCCGACCCAGCCGATCCCCTCGCAGCGGTTGACCGTGCGCCCCTGCTCGTCCCGCGCCACGAACGTCTCGTCGCGCGAATCCTTGAACTTCCGGGCGAACCAGTCCATCGCCCAATCCCAGTCGACGTCCTCCCATTCCGAGGAGCCGGGTGCGCGGTACTTCGGCCCCTTCTCGAGCCTCGGGTTCACGGCGAGCTGCATCTGCGCCGCGCCCTTGGGACACAGGGTGCCACCGTTGATGGGACTGTCCGGGTCGCCCTCGACGTGGATGACCGAATTGACCGTGTTCAGGCCGCCCGAGCCGTGCACGTACGCGATCGTCCCACATCCGACCGCGCAGTAGGGGCAGACCGTCTTGAACTCACGCGCGTTGGAGATCTTCAGCTCACGGGACTGCGCGTACGCGGGCCGGAGATCGAAGCCCAACGCGCTGACGAGGCCGCCCCCGGCTGCCAGCGCCGTGCCTTTGAGCAGGTCCCTGCGGGAGATGTCCATGTCGAGGCTCCGTGTGGATTCGCCCCATCATACGATCCCGATCGGGCGCGCGCGAACCGGTGAGGGCGTATGTTCGTCGGGGCCTCGGGGCTCAGCAAAACGCATCCACAGAAGGTGCCGGGTGATCGGACCGAAGGGCGCGACGAGCGCCGTCAGAGTGAGTCGATGGAGAGGTGACGAGGCGTCCAGCGCGCGCGACGCATTGGCCGTCGAGGAACCGCTCGAGATGCGCCTGGCGTGGACCGAGGGCGGCGAGCGCCGTGTGCATGCCCTGGCCGTGACGATGCGCACGCCCGGAGACGACTTCGATCTCGTGGCCGGCTTCCTTCACGGCGAGGGCGTCGTGTCGGGGCGCGAGCAGCTCACAGAGCTCACCTACTGCCGGGGCGGGGAGGCCCAGCAGTACAACATCGTCGAGGCACGCCTGGCCGCCGGCGTCGCACCCGACCTAGAGCGACTCAAGCGCAACTTCTACACGACGTCGAGCTGCGGCGTCTGCGGGAAGGCGTCTCTGGACGCCGTGGAGGTTCTCGCGTGCGATCCGCTCCCCCAGGGTCCGGCGCTGGACGGCGCCGTCCTTCACGCGCTGCCCGATCGCCTTCGGGAGGCTCAGAAGGTGTTCGACCGCACCGGGGGCCTCCACGCGGCTGGCCTGTTTTCCTTCGCCGGCGAACCCCTGATCGTGCGAGAGGACGTCGGTCGCCACAACGCGGTCGACAAGACGCTGGGACGTGCCCTCCTGGAGGGGCACCTCCCGGCCCGTGACCACGTGCTCGTCGTCAGCGGGCGAGCGTCCTTCGAGCTCGTGCAGAAGGCGGTCGTCGCCGGGGTACCGGCCATGGTGGCCGTAGGCGCACCGTCGAGTCTTGCGGTCGATCTCGCTCGGCGCTTCGGCATGACGCTGGTGGGCTTCGCTCGCGACAGGGGATTCAACGTGTATGCGGGCGAGGAGCGCTTGGCGTGAGAGGCGCTCAGCTCTTGGGGGCCGTGCTGGCCGGGGGCGAAAGCCGCCGTTTCGGCCGCGACAAGGCGGCGGAGGTGCTCGCGGGAAAGACGCTGGTCGAGCGGGCGGCCGAGGTGCTCGCCGAAGTGTGTGCCCAGGTCGTGATCGTGTCCTCCCGGACGTCGGTGCCCTCACCGTGGCCGATCGTCTCGGACCTTCGCGAAGGGCAGGGACCCCTCGGCGGGATCGAGGCCGCTCTGAAGTGCGCGGAAGATCGGGGTCTCGAGGGCGTTTTCGTCCTTGCGTGCGACCTGCCGCTCGTCGACGCCGCGACGATCCGTCGGGTGATCGAAGCCAGCGCGGGGGCCGCCGCCTGTGCGCCATCCCGCGATACAGCGCCGGGCGTGGAGCCGCTATGCGCACTGTACGGGGTAGCGTGTCGCGAGGCCGTGAGCCGAGCCCTGGATCGCGGTGCGCGTGCCGTGCACGAGACCTTCTTCGCTGTTGG
>JAHEKM010000024.1:2948-26247 GCA_024638325.1 Gemmatimonadota bacterium
CGAGGTACCCGGTGACCTGTTCCTCAACCTGAATCGCCCCGAGGATCTTCCGAGGGCCGAGGCTGTGCTGGGTTCGTCTGCGACGAACTACCGGTAATGGGGCTCAGCGTTCGGCGATCTCGAGAGCGGCCATGGCCCGGTCGAACTGGTCTTCCTGCACGTAGATCAGGTACCCGAAAGAGTCGCGCCCGTCCGTAACGCCGCTCGAGGCGTAGATCGCGACCGATGCATCGGCCAAACGTTGGTGCACCTTGGCCAGCGCGCCCAGCTCGTCGTCCCCTTGCACCAAGATCGCAGGGTGGGGTCCGTCAAGCGCGAGACCAGCCTGCTTGGACTCTGCCTCCAGCAACGACGAATCCTCTGGGAATAGCGTGAACTGAACGTGATCGGGACCCGACGGGACAGCTGTGAACGCCAGCAGATTGACTCCACGATCCGCTAGGCTGGAAAGAAGCTCGTACGCTTCGCGCGGCCGGTCGGCGACGGTGACCCGGTAGTATTGAGTTCCGCGGATGGAGTACGGCATCATGTGGTCTCCGTGGTCAGCGGCCCCTGGCGTCGAAGACATCCGCCAGTACCTCGTAGGCGATATCGTCGATGAGAGCTCGAACGTATTCCGCCACGTCCGCGTCGTGCTCGGCCACGCCATCCACCAAGTCGTACAGTCGTTCGGCGTCCTTGTCGAGGCAGGCGGCTCGGATGGCCTCGGCCAATTCCAACGGCACCACAGCGAGCGTTTCCCGCGACGGCTTCGACTTTCCCCCCATGACGGACCTCCCTTCTCCCTTCGTCGTTCGATGCCCACCTGAGAGTCGTCGCGCGGCTGTCCGCGGTCTATCAGGGAGTTCTCGCGACGAGGGGTAGGGAAGTTCCGGGTCGCTCGATCCGGGGGCCGTCGGGCTTTCCAGGCGCAGCCCTGCGCCGGTTGAGAATCGACCACCAATCGGGGATGGGGTCGGGAGTGAAGATTCGGTAGTTTCACACCCAGCCGGGGTGGCGGAACGGTAGACGCGGCGGCCTCAAAAGCCGCTGTCCGCAAGGGCGTGCGGGTTCGACTCCCGCCCCCGGCATGTGAGCCGACGCTCGGACTCGAGGCTCTTCCGGGGGCGAGAGGCGAACAGAGGGTTCAAACCGAGCGGCCCGAGCAGGTAGTCAACGTCCTACCGGGCGATCCGCGAGCTGACTGAGGACGCGAAGCGCCGCAGGTCACTCCCGCCCCCGGCATTCGCGTGGAGCTTCAGCCCGACCGGTTTCCGGGGGTGGGGGTCGGTTCCTACCCGAACACCTCTCGGAACCGCTGTCGCTGCTCGTTTGTGCCCAACGCCACGAGCTCACTACCAGCCGGTAGCCGGTCTTCCCGGTCGAGGGCCGTGCGCACGTGCCCGTTCTGCTGCACTGCGATGACGTTCAGGCCGGTCCGCGCGGCCACCTCGGCCTCGATGAGGGTCTTGTTGGCGAGCGAACGCGGCACCGGGACGTAGAAGAGGTTCACCCCCTCCCCGAGGACCACCAGCTCCCGTTGGCGAACGATGGACATCACGGTCTGCACGCCGAACGCCGCGTAGCTCAGCACGAAGTCCGATCCGGCCCGTTGGATCGCCTCGATGTTCCGTTCGTGGGTGACGCGAGTCAGGATTCGCGCCTCGGGGTTGAGCCGACGGCAGTAGACGCTCAGATACACGTTCATGGCGTCGTCGTGCGTCGTAAGCAGAATGGACGGAGCCCCTGCGATGCCGGCCTCGTCGAGCACGTGGCGATCCGCGGCGTCGCCGATGAAGAGTCGGTCCGGGATGCCCGTGATTCTCGCCTCGAGTTCCTGTTTGCGCTCGACGATATGCACCGGGATGCCACGCTTCTTCAGCGCCCGCGCGGCGGACCGACCGACCTTGCCCCCACCGATGATCAGGACCGGGTTCGGGTTGGCATCGTAGATGACCAGGATCTCGTTGAGGTCCTCGATTTGTGCGGGCGTGCCGATCGCCACCGGCACGCTCATAGGCGACAGCTCGCGGTCGGGGCTGGCGGGGTGGAAGCGCCCATGGTCCCACACCCCGACCATGGTCACGCCCGTGTACTCGCGCAGCCCGATGTCACGGACGGTACGGTTCTGAAGCGGTGTGTTGTGGACCGGGAACTCGACCAGCTGCAGGTCGTGGAACTCCCCGATCACGTTGGCATGGCAGCTGCCCGCGCTCACCCGGTTGGCGAGGTGTTCGCCCAGCCGCTGCTTCAGCGGTAGCACGTGCGTGGCCCCGCTCAGCTCGAGGACGTCGATGGAGTCCTCGACTTCGGCCACGGCCGCGACGGGCACGGTGGCCGAGAGCTCGCGGACCGTGAGCACGATATTGGAGTTCACGGTGTCCGATGCGTTAGCCAGCACGAGCCGCGCGCGGTCGGCGCCGGCCGCGCGGTACGTCTCCACCGAATCGACGTCTCCCGTCACGACCGGTACGCCTTCGTCCTGCAGGAACATCGCGCGGTCCGGATCGGCCTCCACGAGGTACGCCCTTATCCCGGACAGAGCGAGCCTCTGGATGAGCCCCTTGGCCATGGGATCGTCCGCGCAGATGAGCACGTGCTCGGATACGTCCTTGGGGACGGCCCTCAGCGCGAGCACGCGTGCGCGACTCCGCTGCTCGAGCCACGGCGCGTACACCAGTCGAATGAAGAGGAACGGGAGGATGACCAGCAAGAGGATCACCCCGGTGAGGAGCACGACGGTGCTGAAGACCCGGCCCAGGTCGGTGTGGAAGGTGATGTCGCCGAACCCGAGCGTCGTCATGACGGTGAGGGCCCAGTAGATGCCGGTGAACCACGTGTGCTCCTGGCCCTCCCAGGCCATGATCACATGGAACAGCCAGCCGTAGACCAGGACGATGGCCGTGAGGAAGGCGACATAGCGGATGAACGGGCCCAGCTGACGACGCAGCTTGGTGCCCCCGGCGGTGAGGGCCGCGAGATGAGAGCCGATGGTCTTCACGCGGACATGATAACCACCCCGATGCGCCGTTGCCCTACCGTCGTTCCGCTGGCGCGTTGGGGTGTCCGAACGACCTTGGGAGCCGCCCTCCGCGTCGGTATACTTGTGGGCTCAAGACCACACGGACGTGCGCGGCGACCGACCCGCTACTCAGAGAGAGTTTGATGGGAGACGACGGCAAGAACACCCTTTCGATTCGCGACAACCGTACCGGCCGCGACTACGAGATCGACATCCACGACGGCGACGTGATCCGCGCCATGGACCTGCGGCAGATCAAGGTCGACGACGGTGATTTCGGGATGATGGCGTACGATCCCGCGTTCACGAACACGGCGTCGACGCGTAGCACCATCACGTACATCGACGGTGAGAACGGGATCCTCCGGTATCGCGGCTACCCTATCGAGCAGCTGGCGGAGCGCAGCTCGCATCTCGAGGTCGCCTATCTCCTCCTGAAGGGGGAGCTGCCCGGGCAGGCCGAGCTCGACGATTTCGTGCACCAGATCACCTTCCACACGTATGTGCACGAGAACATCACGGAGTTGGTCGGGGCGTTCCGCTACGACGCGCACGCCATGGGCATGGTCACCAGCATGGTTGCCGCCCTGTCGACCTTCTATCCGGATGCCAAGGAGCTGGACGACCCGAAAGCCCGGTGGATCCAGATCATACGCCTGGTCGCGAAGCTGCCGACGTTGGCCGCCTACGCGTACCGCCACCATCGCGGCTTGCCGTTGGTGTACCCGGAGAACGAGCTCTCTTACACGGCCAACTTCCTCAGCATGCTCTTCAAGATCGGCGGCAGGGAGTACAAGCCGAATCCGGTACTGGAGCGCGCGCTCGACGTCCTCTTCATCCTCCACGCCGACCACGAGCAGAACTGCTCGACCACGGCGATGCGGCTCATCGGCTCCTCGCGGGCCGACCCATACTGCTCCCTGGCGGGTGCCATGTCGGCGCTGTACGGGCCGCTCCACGGCGGCGCGAACGAAGCCGTGTTGCGCATGCTCAACCGCATCGGGTCGGTGGACAACATCCCCGCCTTCATGGAGGGCGTGAAGAAGAAGGAAGAGCGTCTGATGGGCTTCGGCCACCGGGTCTACAAGGCATATGATCCCCGGGCGAGTATCATCAAGCGGACCGCGGACGAGGTCTTCGAGGTCACAGGGCGTAACCCTCTACTGGACATCGCCTTGGAGCTCGAGAAGATCGCGCTCAGCGAGGACTACTTCGTAGAGCGCAACCTGTACCCGAACGTCGACTTCTACTCGGGCATCATCTACCAGGCGATGGGCTTCCCGGTGGAGATGTTCCCGGTCCTGTTCGCCATTCCGCGCACCGTCGGCTGGCTCGCCCAGTGGGAGGAGATGCTCCTCGACGGCGAGCAGCGCATTGCGAGGCCGCGCCAGGTCTACGTCGGACAGGATGCTCGCGACTTCGTTCCCATCGCCGACCGCGACTAGACCGCTCGATCTGGGGCGCGCTTCGACATCGGAGCGCTGGGGTCCGCTTGTGCGGCTGTGTACGTCGCCCTGCCGTCGGCGTCACACCGGGGTGAGCACCCCTGTGACCTGGTCGGGATGGACTCGACGGTGGCGCGGAACGATTTCCGGTGTAGAGCCTTCTACCGGTGGGCTACTCGAGGGGCAATTCGTAAGGAGGAACGCATGAGGGTACTGCCCGTCCGCGCTGGTCGCGGCCCCTGGGCGTGTATGGTCGCGGTGCTGGGGATCGTGGCCGCTCTTCCCGCCTCGGCCCAGGACGGGCCGGTGGAGCGGACGATTCCGCCCGCGGTCCGGCCTTCTCCGGGTTACCTCCAGGCCCTGGAACGCGGCTGGCGCAGCACGACGGGTGCTCCGGGCGAGGGCTATTGGCAGCAGGAGACCTCGTACGACATCGAGGCCTCCCTCGACCCCGAGAGTGGGGGGCTCGAGGGCACGGTCCGCATCGCGTACGTGAACCGAGCGCCGGTTACGCTGCCCACTGTCTGGCTCCAGCTCCACCAGAATTTCCACAAGGAAGGGGTGGCCCGAAACCGGCCCGCGGAGATCACCGGTGGCATGACGCTCTCCCGTGTTTCTGCTCAGGGAGCGGAGCTGGAGGACCGTCCCCTCGCAGAGGGACCCGGCTACCAGGTGGTCGGCGGCGGCCTGCTGCAGATCCGCACGCCGGGACCTATTGCTCAGGGCGACACGCTGGCGCTCGAGATCGACTTCTCGTTCACCGTCGCGCAGCAGGGGATGGGCGAGCGCATGGGGCATTCCGACCGCGAGATCTACATGCTCGCGTACTGGTTTCCGAAGATGGCCGTCCTCGACGACCTGCTGAACGGCGCCTGGGACGCCGAGCCCTTCCTCGGCACGGGCGAGTTCTACGACGGTTTCGCGGACTACAGCGTGGCGATCACCGTGCCCGAGGACTGGACCGTGATGGCTACGGGCGAGCTCCAGAACCCGGACTCGGTTCTCTCGGCCCTCACCGTGGATCGCTTGGCCGCCGCGGCCGAGGCGGACACGCTCGTGACCATCGCGGCGCAGGCCGAGCGTGACGCCGGCACCGTCACGGCGGACACGCCGGACGACCTCCTGACCTACCGGTTCGTGGCCGAGAACGTGCGTGACTTCGCGTGGACGACGTCCAACGTCCAGCGCTGGGACGCGACCTCGGCCCTCGTGCCCGACCGTGACGGGGACGCAGAGGACGAGCGCGTGCTCATTCACGCGTTTTGGCGCGAAGACCGGGCCCCGCTCTGGTCCGAGGCGTGGCTTTACGGCAAGCAGTCCATCGAGTTCCACTCGGTCTACACGGGCGTCTCCTACCCGTGGCCGCATATGACGTCGGTCGAGGGTGCCGACATCATCGGCGGCGGCATGGAGTTCCCCATGATGACGCTCATCGGGTCGTACGAGGGCCGGGACGACCAGGCGCTCTTCAACGTGACCTCCCATGAGCTCGGGCACATGTGGATCCCCATGATCGTGGGGACCAACGAGCGCCGATACGCGTGGATGGACGAAGGGTCCACGGACTATCTCGAGAACCAGAGCCGTATGGAGCTCTGGCCCGGGGTGGATCACCGCCGCGTCGAGGCGACGCAGTACCTGGAGTTGGCCGCCACTCACGGGGAGCAGAGCATGATGCGCCACTCCGACTACTTCGAGCCGGGCAACGCCCGCAGCATCGCGGCCTATCGCAAGCCTGCGGCCCTCCTCATGGCGCTGCGGGAGGTGATCGGGGACGGTCTGTTCGAGGAGGCCTACCGAACCTTCCTCTCCGAGTGGGCCTTCAAGCACCCCACGCCGTGGGACTTCTTCAACACGGTCGAGCGCTTCGCGGGCAGGGATCTCGACTGGTTCTGGACGTCGTACTACTACCAGACCTGGACGATGGACCACGCGGTTCTGCGGGTGACCGCCGCTGCCGGCGGCGGTCAGCTCGTCGTCGTGGAGGACCGCGGCGATGCGCCCTTCCCGGGCGTCGTGCGCATCCGCACGTCCTCGGGGGAGTTCCTGTACGAGGAGATTCCGGTCGAGCACTGGCTCGCGGGAAACACGACGTTCGAGGTCAGGGTCCCTGTCGATGCCGGCCGCGTGACTCGGGTCGAGCTCGACCCCGACGGGTTCTCACCGGACGTCGACCGCTCGAACAACTTCTGGCCTAGAGGCTGAGGGGCAGGGGCCGGGCGTACGCGTCCGGCCCCACGCGCCCGTTACTCGCCCCCTTCGACCCTGGCGGCGAGCCCCACGACCGTACCGCACGGAGCTCGCACGAAGACCTCCTCCATCCCGTAGAAGGTCGTTCGGCGCGGCACCAGAACCGTCGTGTCTCCCAGTGACTCGATGACGGTATCGAGCGACTCGACCTCGATGAAGAGCGTGGACGCGCCCGCTACGAGCTCCGAACCCAGGTCGGCGGGCGCCCCCGATTCGCCCAGATCGGCATCGATACTCGCACGGGTCTGATACATCAGCTCGAGATCGCCCTTCTTCAGGATGGCGAAGCCCATAGCGTCCTCGTGCGGTACAGTGACCGTGACCTCGAAGCCCATCCGGTCCGTCCAAAAGGGTAGGCAGGGCTCGATCGCGTCGACGGTGATGAGCGGCGTAATGCGTTTCATGGCAGCGTGATGGGGTCCGTGGTGGATGTGGAAACTCAGCCGAAGCTCTTGATGCCCGGCGGGCTCTGGCGGAGCGCCGTCAGGTATCGGAACGCACTCGGGGACGACCGGTCGGGGTCGGCCCAGTACTCCATCGTATCGGGTAGCGATCCCTGGAGCTCGGTGAAGCCTTCGGAGCTCTCCGTCTCGTCCGGAGCTTCCCGGACCGCCGCGGGTGCTCCGTGACGGGTCCGCTCGGGTCCTGCATGCCGGCCGTTGCCGTCCGCGTGTGTCCGGGCCGCCGCATAGGTCTTCGAGAGCCCTCGCCGACGCACGGGGGCCCCAGGCACCCTCAACGCCTCCACGTCGTGGGCGATCACGTTGAGCGTGGCGCCGTCCTTCTGTAAGCGGCCGCGCACGGTCAGGAAGGGCTCCATGCGCACGGCCGAGCGGTCTCGCTTGTAGATGTCGGGCTTCACGATCACGTTCACAGGGCCGTGTTCATCTTCCATCAGGACAAAGACATACCCCTTGGCCGTGCCCGGTCGTTGGCGCGTCGTGACCAGGCCTGCGACGCGCACGGTACTTCCGTTTCGGAGGTGGGGCAGGCGATCCGAAGTGACCGTCCCCGAGGGCATCGCCCCCTTCAGGAGTGTCAGTGGATGCAGCTCGGCGCTGAAGCGTAGCATCCGGTACTCGGCGATCATGCGGTCCGTGGGGCCGAGGTCGGGGAAGGAGAACTCGGCATAAGGATCCTCGAGCGCCAGCTCGGTCTGTGCGTGGTCCTCACGGCCCCCCGAGCGCTCCTCGTCGGTCTCGGGGCCGAGCCAGAGCCCGGCCTGCCAGAGAAGTTCCCTTCGCGTAAGGCCGAAACTCCCGAATCCACCGACCCATACGAGGTTTTCCACAGCTGGTCGCTTGAGCGCGGCGGGCGTGCGGCGTAGGAAGTCGACCAGGGAACGGTAAGGGCCACGCGCGCGCCGCTCCTCCACGACCTTGTCGGCGATTTCGGCGCCCCAGCCTCTCACGAACCCCAGCCCGATGCGTAGATCGTCCCCTTCGGCCGTGCACGCGACGTCGCTCCGGTTCACGTCCGGTAGGAGTGTCTTGAGACCGTTCCGGCGGGCGTCTCGGCCGAGCGCGTCCAGCGAGTAGAAGCCCATGGGCTGGTTGTTGAAGAGGCCCACGTAGAATTCGACCGGATAGTAGTGCCGGAGCCAGGCCGACTGGTACGCCAGGAGCGCGAAAGCCGAGGCGTGCGACTTGGGGAAGCCGAACTCGGAGAACGCGGTCACCTGGGTGAACACCTCGCGGGCCGTCGTCTCGTCGACCCCGTTGGCCAACGCGCCCTCGCGGAACTCCTCCCAGTGGGCGGCCAGCGCCTCCTTGGATCGCTTACGGCTCATGGCCCTCCGCAGCGACTCCGCCTGACCGTCGGAGAAGCTCGCCAGCGCCTGACAGACCTTGAGTACCTGGTCCTGGAAGATGATGACTCCCAACGTTTCACCCAGTGCTTCTTCAAGTAATGGATGAGGGTAGGGGATCTGGTATCCGGGGGTCTCACGCAGCATCTCCCGACGCCGGACATAGGGGTTCACGGCGCCGCCCACGATGGGTCCCGGTCGCACGATCGCGACCTGCACGGCGAGGTCGTCGAGGTCCCTGGGACGGGTGCGACGGAGCATCTGGATCTGGGCGCGGCTCTCGACCTGGAAGAGGCCGACCGTGTCCCCCGAACAGATGCGGTCGTAGATCACTGTATCGTCGAAGTCGATGCGGGAGAGGTCCGGGGTCTCTCCGTGACGGTCCGAGATCAGGTCCACGGTCTCCTCGACCAGCGAGAGCATCCCGAGGGCCAGGAAGTCGATCTTGATGAAGCCCGCGTCCTCGCAGGAGTCCTTGTCCCACTGGCAGAGCACCCGACCCTCCCAGGCGGCGGGCTCGAGCGGCACGATCTCGACCAGGGGCCGGCTGGAGACGATCATTCCGCCCACGTGCTGCGAAATGTGGCGCGGAAGGCCGGCGACCTCCTCGGCCAGCTCGCCCAGGAGCCGCCAGAGACGGGCGTCCGCGCGGTCCTTGAACTCCGGCAGCGAGGCGATTTCGTCGGCCAGGCCGGATGCGGAGCGGTGCTCGGCCAGCTTGGAGAGCTTCTCCAGCTCACCCAGAGGTAGCTCGAGCGCCTTACCGATCTCGCGTACGGCCGACTTGAGCCGGTACGTGGGAAAAGTGCAGACGAGCCCTGTGTGCTCGTGCCCGTAGCGCTCGTAGACCCTGAGGATCAACTGCTCGCGGATGTCACGCGGAAAGTCGAGGTCGATGTCGGGGACGTTTCGAAGCGCCTCGTTGAGGAAGCGGCCCAGGAAGAGGTTGTTCTTGACGGGATCGATGTGCGAGAGCCCGATCAAATAGCAGATGATGGAGGAGACCGACGAGCCCCGCCCCCTGCCCGGTGGGAGGCCCGAGCGGGCCCGAGGGGCGTCTCCGCGCACCTCACGTGCTACTTGAGATGCGAGCTCCATGATGTCGCGGTACACGAGGAAGAAGCCGGCCAGGCCGTGCAGGTCGACAAGGCCGAGCTCGGTGTTGAGCCGCTCCTCGGCGTCGCGCTCCTCGGTGCTCCCGGGCTCGTACAGGTCGCCGATCTTCGCCAAGCAGATGGCCGCGAGCGTCTCGAGCGCCCCTCCACGCTCGGAGCCCTGGAAGTCGGGAAACTCGTAGCCCAGGTCCTCGGTGAGGTCGAAGGCGGCACACCGCTCCGCGATGAGCAGTGTGTTCGTGAGTGCCTCAGGCCGGCTCTGGAAGCGATGGCGCATCTCCCAGGGCTCGGGGAGGTGGAAGAGCCTGTTGGCTCTCCTGGCGCCGTGAGCGCCGTCCAGCGTCGCGCGGTTCCGGATCGAGACGAGGACGTCCTGGAGTCTGTGCCGCTCGGGGCGGTGGTAGTGGACGTTGCCGGTGGCCACGACCCCGAGCCCCAGGCGACCGGCGAGGCGGGCGAGCGCCTTGTTGCGGGCCTGGTCCCCTTTGACGGCGTTGTCCTGGAGCTCCACGAAGACGTTGCCGGGTCCGAATGCCCCCACGAGTCGCCGGGCGAGCGCCTCGCCGTCAGCCGCCGAGGAGTCGAGTGCCGCGGCCACGGGGCTCTTCGCGCACCCGGTGAGAAGGATCAGCCCCTCGGGCAGCTCGAGCAGGGAATCGAGGGGCAGGCGCGGGTCCGTGCGCTCCGATCCCATGTGGGCCTCGGTGAGGAGACGGCACAGGTTCGCGTAGCCTCGGGGGGTTTCGGCCAGGAGCGTAACGTGATGACCCGCTTCCGGTTCATCGACTCCTGGAAAGCACTCTCTGAGGGTGACTTCGGCCCCCGTGATCGGCTGTATGCCCGTCTCGTGGGCCGCCCGGGCGAACTCCATGGAGCCGTAGAGCCCGTTGTGGTCGGTCAGGGCCAGGGCGGGGTATCCGAGCTCCTTCGCGCGCAGGACGAGCTCCTCGGGGTGCGAGGCGCCGTCCAGGAACGAAAAGCCCGAATGGCAGTGCAGCTCGACATAGGGAATCGGCACAGGCGCTCCACGCATCGCGTCGTCATCGTCGTCCGAGCCCTCCCGGAGGGCTCCCACACCCAGTTAGCGCGGAAACCGAATATAAACCGAAGGTAGGGAGTGCGCAAACGACGAGGAGTGCCTGTGCGTGGTGCCGCTACGCGTCCAGGACGACGAGATGCTCAGGGGTGGCCTGGGAGACGGCCGCGAGCGGCACCTCGGGGTCGAACGTCACGAAGCGACCGTCGTTGTCGACGGCCAACAGGAGGAGGTAGGCGCTGCGGACCTGCTCCGAGCCCTCGAGAAGGTGCGCGTCGAGGCGCGAGCGTCGGCGGAGCGACGTGGAATCGGGCCAGAAGTGGTGGTCGTCCGCCGCCGCGAAGGCCGTGAGCCGCGCTACGGCGTCTTCCACCGTGACGCGGTTCCCCGGATAGGCCGGATGAGAGATGGTGCGCACGAACCCGTTCTCGGTGATGGGGCAGGTGGCCCACCCGGTGGAGCGGTGTGCTTCGAACCACCCGTGGGCCGCTTCGTGATACAGGTGTGCCGGGTCGAAGAGCGCCACCTGCACGTCCACGTCCAGCAGGGCGATCATGCGTCCTCGAGTCTCCGCACGGCTTCCGGGGTCACGATGCCCGCTCCCGGGCGCGCAGGGAGGAGGGGGACTCCGTTACGCACTTCACGAGCCTCGTCCGGCTGTCGTCGCTCCAGGCTCTCCCGCGCGAGCTCCGACAGGATGGCCCCCGCCGAGTTGCTCCGGAGCCGCGCGATTTCCTTCACGGCGCGCAGAACGTCGTCGTCGATGTTCAGGGTCGTACGCATGGGTCAACATCACGCATCACACATCATAAGGCAAGCGATTTCGGCATGTGTGGGGGGGTTCGAGTGCTTTCGAGGGCTCGGGAGGGTGTGGATGTTTCCCGTGAAAGCAGTGGGGCTGCTACATTCTCCCCCCATGATCACCGCTTCGAACCTCGCCATGGCGTACGGAGACCGCGCGCTCTTCTCCGGCGTCTCCCTGCAGCTCAATCCGGGGGAGCGGTACGGCCTGGTCGGGGCGAACGGGTCGGGGAAGACGACCCTCCTCAACATCCTCGCGGGTGACCTTCAGCCCACCGACGGGGCGGTGCAGCTCCCCAAGGGCATCCGCCTGGGCGTCCTGCGCCAGGACCAGTTCGTTCACGAGGAGGTCGAGATCCTCGGGGTCGCGCTCATGGGCAACCGCGACCTCTGGGACGCCATGGTCGAGAAGGAGGCGCTCCTGGCCCGTGGCGAGGACGACTTCGACGTCGAACGCTTCGGTCACCTCGAGGAGATCGTGCAGCTACATGACGGCTACGCGGCCGAGGCCCGGGCGGCGCTGATCCTGGAGGGGCTCGGGATTCCCGGGGAGCTCCACCGGCGGCCGCTCTCGACGCTCTCGGGTGGCTTCAAGCTGCGGGTGCTGCTTGCGCAGGTCCTGGCGTCGGTCCCGGATGCGCTACTCCTCGACGAGCCCACCAACCACCTCGACATCCTCTCCATCCGTTGGCTGGAGAAGTTCCTCGAGGACTTCCGTGGGCCGGCCGTGGTCATCTCCCACGACCACCGCTTCCTGGACAACGTCGCCACGCGGATCCTGGATGTGGACTACGGCACGGTCCTAGCCTACAACGGCAACTACTCGAGCTTCCTCGAGCAGAAGGTGGCCGAGCGCGAGCGCCGCGAGAAGGAGATCGAGCAGCGCGAGAAGGAGATCGCGCACCACCAGGACTTCGTCGACCGCTTCCGGGCCAAGGCGAGCAAGGCCCGCCAGGCCCAGAGCAAGCTCCGAATCATCGAGAAGAAGGCGAGCGCACTCGAGGCACTGCCCGGCAGCTCTCGCCGTTATCCCCACTTCCGCTTCGAGCAGTGTCGGCCCAGCGGAAAGGAGGTCCTCGCCATCCGGGGGGTGAAGAAGAGCTACGGCGACAATGCCGTCCTGCACGGGGTCGACCTCGAGATCCGCCGCGGGGACCGCGTCGCCATCATGGGCCCCAACGGAATCGGGAAGTCCACGCTGCTGAAGATCCTGGTCGGCAGGCTCCAGGCCGACGAGGGCGAAGCGGAGTGGGGCTACGAGACCCACCCCGGGTACTTCGCCCAGGACATCCGGGAAGAGCTGGAGTCGGGAGGCCGCAACGAGACCATCGAAGAGTGGCTCTGGGGATTCTGCCCGGGCAAGGATCGCGGTTTCGTGCGAGGCCAGCTCGGCCTCATGCTCTTCAGCGGCGATGACGGAAAGAAGCGTCTGGGTGCCCTCTCGGGCGGGGAGGCGGCTCGCCTGGCATTTGCGCGGCTGGCCCTGGCGCAGCCGAACGTACTGGTGCTGGACGAGCCGACGAATCATTTGGACCTCGAGTCGATCGAGGCCCTCGTGGAGGGTCTCGATCGTTTCGACGGGACGCTGATCCTCGTGTCGCACGACCGGTGGTTCGTGGGTCGCCTCGCGACGAGGATCGTGGAGATCTCCCAGGAGGGGATCACGGACTACCGCGGGAGCTACGAGGAGTACGTGCACTTCTCGGGTGACGACCATCTCGACGCGGACTCCGTCGTGCTCAAAGCGAAGCGGGAGAAGCAGAAGGAGCGGAAGGCGGCGAAGGAGGACCGCGAAGCCGAAGCCGCCGCCCGTCGGAAAGATCTGGAGCGCCAGCGAAAGAAGCTCGAGAAGGAACGGGAGCATGTGATGGCGGCCCTCGAGGCGGCCGAGCAACGGGTGGCGGAGATCGAGGCTGTCTTCGCCCAGCCGGGCTACTACGAGGCCGCCGAGCCCGAGGAGGTGACCAAGCTCGATCAGGAGCGGGTCGCCCTGGCCGAGGAGGTCCGCCGAGCGACCGAGGACTGGGAGAAGATCGAGGGCTCGCTGGAGTCACTGGCAGAGTAGGGGGCCGGGTCCCCGATTTGCCTGGCCCGCCCGCGCCCGCCACAATCGCAGGGCCATGTCCAACACCGTCTACACCGCCGACATCCACATCGAGCGCCTCAAGGGCCCGCACCGGCAGGCTTGGCTACCCGCGCACGACGGGCCGGTCGAGTTTGGCGTCCACGGCGGCATTGCCGAGCACTACGGCGTGGAGCCCGAGCGCGAGATCACCACCACCATCGACTACGTCATGGCGGCGACGGGTGGCTGACTCATGGGCACCTTCGGGGGCGCGCTGGAGGCGCGCGGGATCAAAGCCAGCGAAGGGGCGCTCACGGCGGACGTGCGCGGCGAGGTGGGCAAGACCGATGACGGGGTCATGGTCATCGAGCGGATCCACGTCACGTACAACCTGAGGGGCGCCGCGGACGAGCGGGAGACCGTGGAGCGCATCCACGGCTTCCACGCCGCCAAGTGCCCGGTCTACCGGAGCATCAGCGCCGCCATCGACATCACGACGGAGTACCGGCTGGTCGACTAGTGCCCGGCCTCAGGTCATCGACGCCCGGAAGATGCTCCCGATGGACTCGTCCAGCCCGGCGTTGAACTCCTCGTCCGAGAGCTGGGCTACCAAGCCTTCCACGAGGGCGCGGGAGAAGCTCGCGACAATCCCGTTGTTCCTGGCCAACCGGGCGTTCGCCTCGTCTCGGCTGTAGCCACCCGACAGCGCCACGACCTTGAGGACTCTGGGGTGCTGGATGAGCCCCCCGTAGAAGTTGTCCTGCTCGGGCAGGGTCAGCTTCAACATGACGTCCTGGTCGGCGTCGAGTGCCTCGAGCCCTTTTCGGAGCTCGGCCTCGAGCAGTGTCTCGGCCTCGGCCTTGTCCGGGCAGTGGATGTCCACCTCGGGCTCGAGAATCGGTACCAGGCCTTGCTTGAGCACCTGTTTGCCTACATCGAACTGCTGCTCGGCGATCGCCGCGATCCCCCCGGGGTTGGCCTCTTTGACGACCGAGCGCTCCTTGGTCCCGAACACCATCTTCCCACGGGCCCGCTCGAGCAGCCCGTCGAGGCCAGGGATGGGCTTCATCAGTTGCACCCCGTCTCGGACGTCGGCCAGGCCCTTGTCGATCTTCAGGAACGGGACGACGCGCTTCCGGGTCCAGAGGTACTCCGCCGTCGGGACGCCCTCGATGTCCCGGTCCATCGTCATCTCGAAGAGGATCGCTCCGAGAATGCGGTCGCCGTCGAACGCCGGGCTCGTGATGATCCGGCTCCGCATCGCGTGCACCAGGTCGAACATCTCGGCCTCGGTCGACCAGGCCTCCTGCTCGACGCCGTACGCCTTCAGCGCCTTCGGCGTGCTGCCCCCGCTCTGGTCGAGCGCTGCGATGAATCCGCTTCCGCTTCTGATCTTCTCGAGTTGATCGTCGAAGGTGCTCACGTGGCCGGCTCCGGTCGGTTGTTGACGCCTCGGGTCACCAAGTCTGCGGCATCCGGGGCGCCTTGTGAAGGTGGCGGAGCCCCAGAACGAGCGAGACGATATTAGTCACGCTGTGACTGTCGTATCAGCGAGGTTTCATGCGGGTTCGAGAGACCCGGATGAGGTAAACGACCACGAAGCCAACACCGGAAGCGACGATGGCCACCAGCGTCGGGTCGAGGATTCGGGACAGGGACCCGAGCCCCGAGAGGCGGGCCGCGAAGAGCACCGCGATGCCGACCCCGATGGATGCCATCGCCTCCGGCACGCCGGGGCGGCGGGTGTGCAGCCCCGCGGCGACGGGCACGAAGAGGCTCACGCTGAGGACCGCGTAAAAGACGGTGAGGGAGTCGATCACGGTCGGGATGACGACCGCCAGGAGTATACCGAGCACGCCTCCGGCGACCGCGGCCTGGCGGGCGACTCGGAGCACGTCGCGATCACTCGCCTCGGGCGAGAGATACCTCTTGTAGATGTCCTTCGAGAGCGAGGTCGACAGCATGAAGAGCACCGTGTCGGCCGTGCTGACCTCGGCAGAGAAGACGGCCGCCAGTCCGAGGGCGCCGAGAAGCGGTGGGAGTCCCTCGGTGAGCACGACGGGCACTGCGAGCTCCGGATTCACCAGATCCGGGGCGTAGACGTGTGCGATCATTCCCAGGAGCGGGGGAGCGAAGGCGAAAGCCAGTAGCACGAGCCCTTGCAGGCCGATGCCGATGCGCACCGCCCGCTCGTCCCGGGCCGCATACGCCTTCTGCAGCAGGCCCGGTGACACGACGAAGGCCGGCACGATCAGCGCGACCAGCACGATCCCCGACCCGGGCCCGAACAGGAAGTCGCCCCGGTGCGGGTCCGGCGGCTGTGCGGCGGCGACCGCTTCCCAGCCCCCGGCATACGACAGCGCCAGCGGCACACCGACCGCGAACCCGGCCAACAGCACCACCAGCTGGACCATGTTCACGCGCGCGGACGAGAGGAGGCCGCCGGACGCGAAGTACGCCGTCATCACGGCGCCCCCGATGAGCGCCCCGGTCCAGCGCGGCGCACCGAGCACCCACTCGAAGATCTCCGACATCGCGATGAGCTGGCCCGCAAGCAGGATCAGCGTGAGCACCCACATGAGCGAGGCGACGGTGGCGCGTACCGGGCTTCCGTACCGGTGCTCGAGGTAGTCGCCGGCCGTATAAAGCCCGTGGTCCTTGGCGATGCGCCAGATCCTGGGCCCGACCCACAGCGCGAGGAGGATCGACCCGATGCCCGCGGAACCCACCCACCACCAAGCCGAGAGCCCGTCGGTGTAGCCGAGCCCCGAAGTGGCGATGATCGAGCCCGCGCCGATGTTCGCGGCCAGGACCGTCGAGAACAGCAGGCCGGACCCGAGTCGCCGGTCTGCGACGAAGAAGCTGGAGCTCCCTTCCACCCGCCTGGACAGCACGAAGCCGAGGAGGGCCAGCGCCGCCGAGTAACCGAGAAGGAGACCGAGTTGGAGCGCCATGACGTGTGAGGGGAGGCGTCAGCGCCCCGGGGGGCGGGCGAGGAGGTTCAGCGAGCCAGGTCCGAGACGGAGAGGATGTCCGGCAGTCCCTGCGCGAGCCGCACCGCGCGCAGGATGGCTTCGGCCATGACGTCGGCCGCGAGGGCGCCCACCAACGTGACGTCGGCTTCGCCCGTCCAGGCCCCGGTCGCGAGCGAGAAGACGGCGTCGCCGTCTCGGACCGTGTGCGCCGGGTAGATCGCGCGAGCCAGCCCGTCTTGGGCCATCTCCGCCATCTTGGTCGCTTCCGCCTTGGTGAGCACGGCGTTCGTGGCGACCACGCCGATGGTGGTGTTGGTCCCCGCCGGCCCACCGAGCGGCCGCCCTTCGCGCATGTGCACGCGGGCGTCCACGAACGTTCCGTCGTCGCGGAGCGCGCCCGCGACGATCTGTCCGCTCGCCGGATCGACGATGTCGCCGACGGCGTTCACCACCACAGCGGCTGCCACCGTCAGCCCGTTGTCCAAAGTGACCGAGGCGGTGCCGAAGCCTCCCCTCATCGGCCGGCTCCCGCGCCCGCCGAACTTGCCGACCGTAGCGCCGGCGCCGGCACCGACCGAACCCTCGGCCGGTGTGTTCGTCGAGGCGGAAGCTGCAGCCGTGTAGCCGCAGTCGGGTCCCGGTCGGACTCGCTCCCCGTCCTCGAGGCCCAGGTCGTAGATGATGGCACCGGGAACGATCGGAATGACCTGGCTCCCGACCCGGTACCCGACGTCACGCTCGAGGAGGTACCGAACGACCCCGTCCGCCGCCGCCAGCCCGAAGGCGGAGCCGCCGGACAGGACGATCGCGTTCACGCGGGTGTTCGGAGACTTCACCGGATCCAGCAGGTCGGTCTCGCGCGTGCCTGGGGCGCTGCCCCGCACGTCCACGCCGCCGATTGCACCGTCGCGGGACACGATCACGGTGCATCCCGTCGGCCGTTCCGTCAGGGTGTGGTGCCCGATCTCGAGCCCTTCGACGGCGGTGATTCCCCACGGCTCCATCCCCGGTGCCTCCTGGGCAAGGCATGCAGTGTGCGCAATCGGGGCCCCCACCATGAGGGCCCCGACGACGAATGCTGATGTTCGCATGTGCGTACCGCTGCGCTCGCGCCTACTCCTCGTCGAGCGGTGGAGGGACGTTACCGGCCGCGGCGAAGCAGTAGAAGTTGCCATCGCCGCCCGTGCCTTCCAGTCCTTCCTGGCTGCACCCGCGCGAGTTGTGCGCCGAGTTCCAGGACGTCGGGTTCTGGCCACCGCCCTGGCGGTCGAAGTGGCCGAGGCGCGCGCTTCCCTCGGTGCCGCTGCTCGTCCAGTTGTCGCAGGCGGTCACTCCGTCACCGGTGAAGACGGTGCCGTCGAGATTCGAGCCCGTCAGGATGTCGTGGCGCTGAGGCGTGCTTCCGCGCTCGTTGAGCACCGTCTCACGATTGATGTTCGCGTTCTCCGAATGGAGATCCGTCACATCGCGGGCGATGAGCACACCACGGTAGTTGTACCAGGGACCCCGACCGATCCGGTCCCGCGCGTGGACAGCCGGCTGACCGTCCATCGGCAGGGCGGAGAGGTACGCACGCCACTCGGCGTCACCGAACCCAGCGGCGTACGCGAGGTTCTGGCAGTGGAAGTCGGCGCCTTCCAGCCCGCCGAGGTCGGCACCGTCGCCGACGCCGGAGCTCGTCAAGAAGAAGCTGAAGTTCCCGGCCTGCCCGGCGACGGGTGCGGCCGTGAGCAGCGCGAGCGCCGCGAGTGTCGTCCATGCCTTCTTCACCATCTCACTCCTGGTTCGAGTCGATCGGGGCCCCTGGCCCTTACTGGTCTTCTTCCTGCTGGGCCGGGTCGTCGCCCGTAGAGAAGCAGAAGAAGTAACCGTTTCCGCCGGTAGCCCGAAGGTCTGCCTGACTACATCCCCGCGAAGCGTGCGCAGAGTTCCACGAGGTCGGGTTCTGGCCGCCACCCGTGCGGTCGAAATGCCCCACCTGGGCGCTGCCGGTGGAGTTGCTGGTCCAGTTGGCGCAGGCGTCGTGACCCTGTGCCGTCACCACGGTCCCATCGAGGTTCGACCCGGTCAGGATGTCGTGCGTGTTCGGCGTGTCGCCGCGCCCGTTGATCACGGAACCGCGCTCCGTGACGATCGACGACTTGGACAGGTTGGCGTTGTCCGAATGCAGATCCGTCACGTCCTGCGCAATGACGTCGCCGTAGTAGTTGTACCACGGGCCCGTGCCGATACGGTCGCGTGCGTGGACCGCCGACTGGCCGCCCATCGCCACCTGGCTGAGGTACGCGCGCCAGGTCTTGTCGCCGGCGCCGACCGCGTAGGCCAGGTCCTCACAGTGGGCGTCCGCGCCTGCGAGGCCGCCGAGGTTCGCGCCGTCGAGGGAACCGACGCTGGTGATGAAGAAGCTCATGTTCTCGTGCTGCGCCGCGACCGGAACGGTCGAGAAGAGCATGAGGGCCGTGAGCGTCGCGAGTGCCTTCTTCACAGTGCTGCTCCTGCTTGGGGTCGTTGCCGCCGCTGCTCCGGGGCGAAGCGCGGCGAGCTGGTGGAGGAGCGTGCAATGTCCGGGGCGGGCGACGGCCCGGCAAGACGTGGGGGCCTTCGCCGCATTGCCGCGGGTGGTGCCCCGGGGGATCTTCACGCATGGACCTGACCGTCTCGACGCCTGAAACGACCGAGCTGGCGGCCGCCTATCTCCAGCTGGCGGTCACGCTGGGGCTCGTGCTGCTGTGCGCGACGCTCCACCGCCGCTACGGGAAGCGCTACTTCGGCCTGTGGGCGTTGGCGTGGGCGGTCTATGGACTGCGCCTGGGAGCCATCGTCACGTTCCTCCACACCGGCTCGGCCATCTGGCTCTTCTGGCATCAGGTCACCACCGGATGGACCGCCCTCGCGCTGCTGTGGGCGGCGCTCGTCTTCTCCCAACGGATTCCGTGGCGGCGCGCGTACGTCGCCGTGGGGCTGTTCCCGTTGGTGTGGTCCTACGTGGCCATCTACGCGATGGACAGCTTCATGTGGGCGGCGGCACCCATGGTCGCATTCCTGAGCATCACCACCGCATGGACGGCTTGGGCCTTCTTCCGCTACGACCGTCTCGTGCGCTCTCCCGCGGCCCGATTCCTCACGGTGGTGCTCGCGCTATGGGCGCTCCACCACCTCGACTACCCGTTCCTGAGGGCGCAGGGCGCGTGGAGCCCGTGGGGCTACTACCTCGACATCGTCTTCGAGATCGGCATGGGGCTCGGGATCCTCTTCCTGGTTCTGGAGGACCTCGACCAGGGTCTGCGAACGCTCACCGCTCTGTCCGGGGAGCTTCAGCCGCGACCGGGTCACGAGGAGACCATGACCGAGGCCATGCTCCGCAGGGCGCTGGCGCTCCGCGGGGTGCATGGGTCGGCGCTCTGGCTGACGTCGGGCGGAGGCGCCTTCGTGCAAGGCGCGGGTGTGGCCGCCCTGTGGCCGTTCGAGGGCTCCCCTGAGGTCGCGAGCCGGAGCGCCAAGCGCGTCAGCCTAGCCGGCATCCCGCAGGTCGTCACCGATCCGGTGCGCGGCAGCACGCCGCTCGGGAGCTATCACGCCTATACGGCGGCGCTTCCGGTGCTCGGTGACGATGAGGTCGTGGGGGCACTGGTCGTGGTCGGCGAGGCGCGTGACCCGTTCACCGTGCTCGACAACCGCTTCCTGCTCGCGTTCGGGCAACAGGTGGGCGCCGCGCTCGCGAACGAGGACCTGCGTCGTTCCCTGGAGACCCGTAAGGAGGAGCTCGAGCGGTTGCAGGCGCGGATGGTGCACCAACACGAGGAGGAGCGAAATCGCCTCTGGCGGGAGCTCCACGACGAGACGGCACAGGTCTTGGCGGCGCTCAACCTCCAGCTGGGCCTCATCGAGGAGCGCAGCGACGCCTCCATGGCTCCTTCGCTCGAGCGAGCCAAGACGTTGGTGGGCGAGGGAATCAAGAGCATCCGCAGCGTCACGCGTAACCTGCGCCCGATGGCCCTCGACGATCTCGGCCTGGTCCCGGCCCTCAGGGCGCTGGCTCGCGACTTCGAGGACGATGAGGCGTTCCGAGTCAGCTTCGACGCACCCGACGCGTTGGGCGGCTTGTCGGCCGATGCGGAAGTCGCCCTCTACCGGACCCTGCAGGAGGCCCTGGCCAACGCGGTGCGGCACGGTTCGGCGCGCAACGTGCGCGTCCGACTCGAGGCCGACTCGACCGGCGCGTCTCTCACCATCGTGGACGACGGGACCGGATTCCCCGAGGACACCGCGCTGAGGCTGCGCTCGCGCGGTGGACTCGCAGGCATCCGGGAACGGATCGGCGCGCTCGGGGGTGATCTCGAGCTGGAGAACGAGGAAGGCGGCGGAGCGAGGTTGAGCGTGCAGCTCCCTCTCGGGACCCGAGCGGCCCCTGAGGTCCCCCAGGAGGTGTCCACATGAGCGAAGACGGTCTGCGCGTCATCATCGCCGACGACCATGCGGTGGTCCGGCAGGGCATTCGGGCCGTCCTGGAGGAGGTCGAAGGCCTCGAGGTCGTTGCCGAAGCCGGGGACGGAGAGGAAGCGCTCGCGCTGGCGAGGGAGAACGCGCCGGACGTCGTTGTGCTCGACGTGACGATGCCGGGTAAGACGGGGCTCGAGGTCGCCAAGGAGCTTCGCGATTCCGGGAGCGGCGTCCGGGTGCTGATACTCTCCATGCACGACGAGCCCGAGTACGTGCTCGAGGCGGTCCGTGCGGGAGCCGACGGGTACGTGCTCAAGGACATGGCTCCGGCCGAGCTCCGCGCGGCTGTGACCGCCGTGCACGAAGGAAGGGAGTACTTCAGTGGGCGCGTGACCCATCAGCTCAGCGTGGGACTGCGTCAGGAGCTCGAGGAAGAGCAGCGGAAGAGCCGGCTCGATTCGCTGACCCCGCGTGAGGTCGAGGTCCTCGTCCTGGTGGCCCGTGGGCTCACGAATCGAGGCATCGCCGAAGAATTGGGCATCTCGCCGCGCACCGTCGAGACGCACCGAGAGCGAGTGATGGCGAAGCTTCGAATCCGGAGCGTGGCTGGACTCACCCGCTTCGTCGTGGAACACGGCCTGGACCAGGACTGACCGCACGCCGACCCGGGCGTCGGGCGTCGCGACTACGGGTTTTCACCCATGCGCCGGACGTACATCCCCTAATTCCGCTGCTCCCAGGCTGCGCGTAGCTTCTGGCCCCACTGATGGGGATTTCCCGGGCACCGTGTGCCCTCGTTCATTGGAGTGGAGATGATGGATCCGGACTCACAGCCCATGTCGGGTGCGAGCGCTCGCCGCACCTCGCGCGGCGCCGTCCGTGCCGCCCTGACCCTCGCCGGCGTACTCGCCTTGGGGTCGCCGGTCGCTCTCGAGGCGCAGGCCGGCCAGGGCGAGCCGGATACGACGGTCTACTCCATCGACCCGGTGATCGTAACGGCCACGCGAGGTCCGCGGGCTGTCTCCGAGACGCCGAGACCCGTCGTGGTGATCCAGCCCAGGGACATCGCGGAGCAGATGCCGAACACGGTGTCCGACCTGTTCCGTATGCAGCCCGGCCTCGACGTGACGGGTGTGGGCATCAGTCAAGTGCGGCCGCAGATCCGGGGGCAGGGAGGGCAACGTATCCTGCTCCTCAACGACGGGCTGCGCATGAACAACACGCGCCGCCAGAACGACTTCGGTGAGCTGCCCAGCCTCGTCGACATGGGTGCGATCGACCAGGTCGAAGTCGTGCGGGGTCCGGCCTCCGTGCTCTACGGGTCGGACGCGATCGGGGGCGTGGTGAACATCGTGACCAAGGTCCCGACCCAGGAGGGCTTCCGCGGGACCGGCTCGTATCTCTTCGGCTCGGCCGGGGACCAGAGCAGGGTCTCGGGGCGCGTGCAGGGCCGTACGGGCGGCCTCTCCGTCATCGCCGGTGGGTCGTGGCGTACGGTGGACTCGTACCTGGCGCCCGGGGGCTCCTTCGGGGACATCACGCTGGGCGGGGACGCGACCGTGGTCCACTCGGGCGTGGAGGACAGGAACTTCGATGCCCGCCTCGGCTGGGACTTCAACTCTGTCTTGGGCGTCTTCGGAAAGGTCGAGCACTACCGCTCGGACGACAGCGGTTTCGGCTTCGTGCACCCGGACGACTACCAGCCCGGTGCCGAGGAGATCGACATCACCTACCCGGGCCAGCAGTTCACCAAGCTGACCACGGGCATCACGGCGGACGACCTGGGCTTCGTCCTCGCCGACCGCTTCGCCCTCACCGCCTACGGGCAGGACAACGAGCGCGACCTCCATTTCGACGCCGTCTTCCCGGCGGGTCCAGGCGCGTCGATCACGCTCGCGAACCGGAACTACACCGACATCCGCACCTACGGATTCAGAGCGGAAGCGCGTAAGCTACTGGGCGAGGGCGTCCTGCTCACGTACGGGGTCGACGGTTTCGAGGACAACGTGGTGGGCACCGACAACGACACGACGACCATCGTCGGCTTCGGGCCGCCGATGACGTTCGTCGACGACGTGCCCTCGCTCCCCGACTCCGACCTTCTGAGCCTCGGCCTCTTCGCACAGGCCGAGATCGACGTCATCGACCGGGTCTCCATCGTGGGCGGCGGTCGCTTCCAGAGCGTTTCCGCCGAGACGTTCGCGACGCCCTCGGTGGGCAACACCGCCACCTCTCGGGACAACAGCACCGTCGTCGGAGCACTGAATCTCATGGTGGAGGCGACGGAGGACGTCGACTTCGTGGCGTCGGTCGGCCGCGGGTTCCGTTCACCCAACCTGGTCGAGCTCTTCTTCGAGGGCGTGG
>JAHEKM010000202.1 GCA_024638325.1 Gemmatimonadota bacterium
GTTGGACGCTGCCCGGCGGGCTGTTGAACTCGCTGATGAGGCTGAAACCCACCGGCTCCGCGCGCTAGGTCGCCTGATGGTTGTCCTCCAGGCAAGAGGATTATTGGTTCAGCCTGAGGCAACCCCGTTTATCGAACAGGCGCGCAATCTCGCCCTGAGCAGCGGAGACGTGCTAGCGCGCTTTAGTCTAGAAAGCAATCTGGCAGCTGCCCACCTTGATGCGGGCGACGTGGAGCGGGCAGGGGCACTGATGTCGGTCGTCGGTGAGCTCGCCGATCAAGGTGACATGGACATCAACAGGTTCATCCAGACGAACAACGAGGCCGAGCTTCACCTCGCCCGAGAGGACTACGCGCTGGCTTCAGAGTCGTTTAGCGCCGCTGCATCGTTCCTAAGCGTCAACACGCCTCGCTATATGCGCGACCTCGTGCTCGCAGGACTGGGTCTATGCGCTCTGGAGATGGGAGACTTGGCACGGGCTCGCGAGTGCGAAATGTCGCTTAGCCGGCCGCCAGACAGTTGGTACTTCGACCCTACGACGCTAGTGGCCTTCAGGTCGCGCCTGCTGGAGCTTCGCGGCCTAAGGGAAGAGGCGCTCGCTCTTCTTGCCGCAACGGCAGAGGACCTTCGTAGGAGGCTGACCACGGCATGGCTCAAGGTCCTCCTCCTGCGTACAGGAATGCTCTCAAAGGTGGCTCGACAGGAGGCACGAGAGTTGGCTGAGGCACTCGGTCAGGAAGCGCGCGCACTCCGGCTGCCGCACCGTGCTAGAGACTTTGATGCTCTGGTAAACCGGCTCGGCTAACCCTAGTGGTAGTGTCCGGCCGAGATCGGGACTGTGCGGCGACGCGTAGCCGAGACGGGCTTGATGCGCGCCCCACTTCTACCGGCCGCCTCCTCACGCTCCGCCTTCATGGAGTTCGCATAGCCCTCAAGAACTCTAGAGTTCACCAATGCCCGAACTACCCGGTGGTCAAACTGTCGGCCCGCATGTTCTTGGAGTTGCTCGACCACAACGCTGAGGGGTAGAGCACGTCGGTAGGGCCTGTCAGATAGCATGGCGTCCACTGCGTCACAGGCGACGATGATCTTGGACCCTATCGGAATCTCATCGCCCAGGAGTCCATCAGGGTAGCCCGTTCCGTCCTCGCGTTCGTGATGGTGGCGCACGATTCTAACCACCTCTTCGGGGACGGATGACAGGTCACGGAGCAGCTGTTCGCCCCGGGTAACGTGCGACTCGATGATGGCTCGCTCTTCCACTGAGAGCGCGTCGGGCTTTCGAAGGATGTCCGTGTAGACCTCTTCGATCTTGCCGATGTCGTGTAGCAGGGCCGCGTTGGCAACTCGGTCGACAGCGATGCGATTCAACCCCAGCTCCTCAGCGATCTGACGAGCTAGCGCCGACACCCGAACAGAGTGGCCGGAAGTATAGGGATCGCGAATCTCGATCGCCTTGACGAGGGCTGTCAGGAGATCTGAGTTCGATTCACGGAGCTTGGACGTGGTCAGATACGAGTATCTAATGAACAGCATGGGGAGCAGCACGACTACAATTCCGGCCAGCCCGAACTGGACATAGAGGAACGCGATAGCTAGAGCGATGGGGCTGATGAGGATGTCGTTGAGGCTCGCAGTACTGTCGAGCGCCCGCTGCCACACCCGCCTAAAGGGCATACCGTGGCTGATCGCTATTGCCAAGGCCACAGCCGCATGGTTCATGGCCAAGAACAGCAGGCCAAACGAGACGAACGGCCAGAGCTGTCCCGCTAGGTCTGGGTCGGAGGTACCCTCGATGGGTGCCCCACCCAGAAGAACGAATGCAACCCCGGCGACGCTGGTTGCCACGACCGTCTGCGCAACATTGAAGATGGCGCGGTCGGGTGGCTTTCGTCGCACGACGAACTCGACGAACGACATCGAGCACAATGCCAGTACGACGCCGGCCGGCGGCCCAAAAAGCTGCACACTGGCTAGAAGCGGGAGGAACGTGATTGAGGAGTTGCCCCCGTCCGACGTCCCGATCCCGATCGCCAGTGTCTCTGAAAGCAGGGCGATCGCCACGAGGCCCGCGAGTCCGAACAGGCTGTCCGCCGGCAACTGGCCGAGCGATGCCCAATCGGTGTAAGCCAGGCAAGCGACGGCCGCCAGGCACATCGATGCCACGTAGACGCGGACTCTCAGGTCATTCATGGCGGAAAGCCCCCTCGGCCTCCCTTACCAAGTGATTAGCCCATTTCCCAAGAGGGCCAGGACTGCTCCGAAATAGTCGAACAGTGAGCTGAACATTGCGCGCCTCCTTTAATAGAAAGAGTCGGCAACCCGGTATCCGCTGTGGGCGCCGCTAGCGCTTCGCTCGACCGCTCTTCTTCGCTTCGGCAGACCGAGGGGGTCTTTTTTCTCCTAGTTGCTGGTCGCAGGCGACGGGATTCTGCCCGTCACGGATAAAAATTGCCGCGGACCCAGCGGTCCGTGGCCTGTAACGTTGCGAGGATCGCTGCGCGATCTGTCGATTCGTCTGCAATGTTGGTGCCGGCCAGTCGCGAGTGGTCGCGGCCCGTGATGGCGTGCACGGCCACGAGCACGAACCTCCGGTCGAACGCGTCCAGGGTCTTCACCCCGTCGAGCTCGAGGCTCGGCTGCTGCCGGCCCTCCTCCATGTTCTGCGTCACGGCGGACTCGACGGCGCGGAGCGTCGCCGTGGCGACGGCCTCCAGCTTGGGCCGTGGCAGGTCCGCGGCGCTCGCTTCTCCGACGAATCGGTCTCCGTTCCATTCGATCTCGACTCTGTGCTTCACCCTGTTGGAGCGCTCGGTCTCCACGGAGTGACCGTAGAAGAGCAAGCGCCCCTCGTGCGCCTCCGGCTCGGGCACGATGTGGATGGGGAGCTCGGGCTCGGGGAGCTCGGCGACCTCGTCCTGCGTCTGTGCTACCGAGATTTTTCTGTGATCGACGGACAGGTCGAGGTGCGCAAGCAACGCGGACTCGACGTTCCGTACGGTCTGCTTCGGTTTTACGTCTGTCGTGGTGAGGAGATGGATCTCCTCGATGGTGCCACCGGGACGGGCGACGATCCGTACGGATACGACGCCTGCAAGGGACTGCAGGAGCCTTTCAGCCTCCTGAATGGTCCAGCCTGCCCGTTCTTCGTACTGGGCATTCATGTGTTCGGGCCTCCACCCAACGCCAAGTTCCTCAGTCCCGGGGGATGGTGCCCCGCGCCCAACCATCCGCTCATGTCCTGCGGACGCGCCGAGCGCGCCGAATTCCTCTGCCGGGGGGAGGCGCAAGAAGCCGACCTCGCGGTCGGCTGTCGGCACCCACAGAGGGGTCGAGTACACAGATGTTTACAAACCGGGGCTATGGATACGAGCCCCGGTCCCACTGTGTCAAGGTTCAAGTACGCTGTATGCAAAATACCCCTCCGGCACAGAAGCCGGGGGGGCATGACCCATGATAGCCCCGGCTCGGCGGGCGCGCCAGATCAGATGTTTACGTGCATGGGGCAGAAGGGGTTAGGGCCACCGGGCGGCGCGAAGGCTGCGCACCGTAGCCGGCGAGGGCCCCGCAGCGCCGCAGAAAGTGCTCGGCCGGGGCAATTGGTGCGGTCCCTGGGGCGCAGGAGCGGCGTCGCTTGGGCCTTTCCGCTCCTGGCACCCCCTTTGCACCAGAAGGAATGCGATTCGCGCAGGACCGGCGCCGGGAGTCGGTGTCGGGGCAGCCCCCCAGGCCAGCTGAAAAGAGGCACATGGCAGGCCAGTCCTCTGGGGGACCGCACCGATGAACCGATCCTGGAAGCTCTACGTCACGAACCTGTGCTGCGACGCGTGGAACCTGAGTCCGCGCCGGATCCAGCGGGTGATCGAGGGGCTCGAGTTCCTCATCGCCTCGGATCAGCTCTCGGACATGAGCGTAGCCGGCGTGCTGAGTGAGATGGGCATGAGCGACCCGGCCGTGACCGAGGCCGCGCACAGCATCCGGACCACCATCCGGGACGCCGAGCGCCGCGGAGCGGCCGCGAGCACCGCCGATCCGTACGACCTGGGAGCCGAGCTCTTCCACACGAGTCCGTAGCAGGCCCCGGTTCGGTCCCGCCCCGCCATGCCGGCGTCCCGGCCCGGCGGCGAGCTTGCGTGCGTCCCTCAGGGAGGCACGCATGGATCCGATTCTGCCCGGGCTCGCCGCGGAGCCGGCCACGTTCTTCGACGAGCGCGGCCGGCCGGACTTCCGCGACGTCTTCGGCGCGCTCACCCAGCGGTCGGTCGACATCGCCACCGCGGTGCAGCGCGTGCGCCTGAGCACGGTGGACCTGTCCGCGGGCGAGTTGGCTCGTGTCGAGCACTTCCGCGTGCTGGTGGCGGAGATCAACGCCCTCAGGCTCGACGCCGAGGCCCGTAACCTCCAACTGGACCCCCGCAGGGCGCCCAACGCCGAGCTGCTCCGCCGCATGCTCGAGGCCGGCCGCCTCGAGGTTCGTTCGTCGCCTCTGGCCGGCTGGATGCCCGATTTCACGGTCTTTTCGGATTCGGAGGGGCCCACGGCCGTGTTGGTGGGGCTCCACCGCTTCGAACGGCCGTATCCGCACCGGGGACCCGCGTTCGCCGCGGTCCACGGGGGTGACGCCGCCCGCCTCGGAGCCCGGCGACACGCCCAGATCTGGGAGCGCGCCCACGACGTGGGGCCCGCCATCTGGAACATCCTGTCGAAGGCCCGCCGCACGGCAGCGCCCTCGAGCGCCGCGGCTGGTTGACACTCCCCGAGGCCGGTCGTTGATTTAGGCCCCGTCGCATCCCAGGATGCGGTCCGGTCCGGCGTAGCTCAGTTGGTAGAGCAGGTGGCTGTTAACCACCGGGTCACAGGTTCGAGTCCTGTCGCCGGAGCTCAGCACGAAGGTCAGGGCACGAGAGCCCCCGTCGGCCGTCCGGTCGGCGGGGGCTTCGTCGTCGGCTGGCGTGATGTCGGTGCGCCGGGTGGGGGGGCGCGCCCGCAGCCATGGAAACCCTTGCCAATGCTGCACTTGTGGGCCCGCCATCGGCATACTGGCGCCGCCCGCGTCAGGCTGATATTACTTCATGTAATGCAGACCTTACATACGGCCGAAACATGAGTGATTCCGGGCTGAAAAGCGCGGTGCGCGAGCACCGGGAGCGGATGGGCCTCTCCCAGCAGGCGCTCGCCGAGGCGGCCGGGGTGAGCCGCCAGGCGATCATCGCCATCGAGGCGGGCAGGCAGGTGCCGTCGACCGCGCTGAGCCTGCGTCTGGCTCGCTCGCTTCGCTGCGCGGTGGAGGACCTGTTCAGCCTGAGTTCGGGTTCGGGGCTCGCCGTCCGGGTCGCCCCGTCCGACGGGCCCGAGGCGCGGGCCTCGCGGGTCGCCCTGGCCGAGATCGACGGGCGCTGGGTAGCGCACCGGCTGGCGCCGGACGCCACGCTCGCGGCCGATGGGCTCCTGACGGCCTCGGTCAGCGCGCGGAGCGGCCTGGTGGAGCCGCTCACGGACCCGGCCGCGCTGCGCCGGAACGTCCTGGTCGCCGGGTGCGCGCCGGTGCTGGGCTCCCTGGTTCAACGGGTCGGCTCGCTCCACGGCGACGCACGCGCCACCTGGCTCGCCGCGGGAAGCAGCCGCGCGCTCGACCTGCTCGCGGACGAGCTGGTCCAAGTCGCGGGCCTGCACCGGACGGGGGAGCCGGGCACGCCCGGTGCCGGCAACGAGGCCGCGATCCGCAGCCGCTTCCCCGACCAACGCATGCTACTGATCAACCTCACGCGCTGGCGTCAGGGTCTGGTGCTTCCCCAGGGCAACCCGCTGGCGATCCGCTCGGCCTCGGACCTGGTGCGGTCCGGGCTCCGTCTGGCCCGTCGTGAGGAGGGCGCGGGGGCGCACGAGCTCCTGACCCGGCTGCTGGCCCAGGACGGGGTCGTCGAGGCGCGACTCCGGGGCCCGCTCGCCACGGGGCACGCAGACGTGGCCCGCCTGGTCTCGTGCGGCGCGGCCGACGTGGGTGTGGCGATCGAGTCCGTGGCGCTCGCCGCCGGGCTCGACTTCGTGCCGCTGAGCGAGGAGCGCTTCGACCTGGTCGTGCCGGCTCGGCTCGCCGAAGCCGCACCGGTCTCGCGGTTCCTGGACACGTTGTCCGAGCGGGCGTTCCGGGCGGAGATGGCCGAGCTGCCGGGCTACGACGCCGAGCTCACGGGCCACGTCACCACGCTGGAGGCCGCGGCTTGAGGGCAGGGCTGGTCGCCTTCCTCGCCTCACTCCTGCTGCTCGGGGGGTGCGATCCGACCGGGGGCGCGGGCGGGCCGCGCCTCTATCTGTTCGTGCCGTCGTCGATGGCCGACCTGACCGACGCGGTGACCGCCGAGTTCCTGCGCGTGCGCAAGACCGAGCCGATTCCCGTCTATCAGTCCTCGGCCGGTAGCCAGACACTGCGGATCCAGATCGAAGGCGGCGCCCCGGCCGATGTGTTCATCTCGGCGGACCCCGAGCACATCGCGGCGCTCGAGGAGGCGGGTCTGGTGCGGGACGTGCGCACGTTCGCCTACAACGGCCTCGCCGTGGTCGTGCCGGCCGACAACCCGGCGGGCATCGAGTCGTTCTGGGATCTGCCCCGGGCCGAGCGGCTCGTGATCGGCACGCCGGAAGTCCCCATCGGGCGCTACACCCGGCTCATGCTGGCCCAGGCGGCGGCAGCGCGGCCGCCGGGCCCCGGCGAGGCGCGCTTCGACGAGCGCGTGATGGCGCGCGTCGTCTCCGAGGAGACCAATGTCCGCCTGGTGCGCTCGAAGGTGGAGCTCGGTGAGGCCGACGCCGCGGTCGTGTACCGCACCGACGCGCTCGGCCGGCACGACCTGCTCATGATCCCGCCGCCACCGGAAGCCGACGTGCTGGCCGAGTACCGGGTCGGGCTGGTGGTCGGCCGGTCGCAGGGGCGCGAGCCGGACCTCGTGCGGGTCACGGCCGAGAGCTGGATCGACCTGCTGCTGTCGGACGCCGGGCGGCGCATCGTCTCCGCCCACGGGTTCGTGGTCCCCCGATGACGCCGCCGACCTCCCGCATCGTGGCCGGGGTCGGCTCGCGATGGCCGCTCCTGATTCTCGGCGCACCGATGGTGTTGCTCCTGGCCGTGCCGTTCCTGGCGCTGGGGTTCTCGTCCTCGCCCGCCGACGTCTCGGCCGGCATCGCCGACCCGATCTTCGGGCCGGCGCTCTGGCTCAGCGTACGGACCACGCTCGTCAGCCTGGTGATCGTCGTGCTCGCCGGGACGCCGCTCGCCTGGTGGCTGGCCGTGGGGGTCCCGAGCCGCACCCGCGTGGTGGAGGTCCTGGTTGACCTGCCCATCGTCATGCCGCCGGCCGTCGTGGGCATCGCGCTGCTCCAGACGTTCGGGCGCGGGGGCGTCTTCGGCCCGCTTCTCGAGTCGATGGGCGTCCAGGTCCCGTTCACGGCCACGGCGGTGGTGCTCGCCCAGGTCGTGGTCTCAGCGCCGTTCTACGTCCAGGCGGCCGCGGCCGCGTTCCGCCGCGTCGAGCCGGACCTGCTCATCGTGGGACGCACGCTTGGACAGTCGTCGAGGGGCGCGTTCCTGCGGATCGCGGTGCCGCTCGCGCTTCCGGGACTCGTCGGTGGCGCGGCGCTCGCGTGGGCACGCGCGCTGGGTGAGTTCGGCGCGACGCTGCTCTTCGCGGGCAACCTGACCGGCACGACCCAGACGATGCCGCTCGCGATCTACCAAGCGCTCGAGTCGGACGTGCGCGTGGCGGTCGCGCTCTCGCTGGTGCTCGCGGCGGTCTCGGTGCTGCTTCTCGTGGCGCTGCGGGCCGCGCCCAGGGCCTGGGGTCTGCTCCACTCGTCGACGCTCGCGCGGGGCGTCCGCTCGGCCGGGGAGGCCCGGCCGTGACCTGGCGCGTGGACGTGCGCATGCGCCTGGGTGACCTGGACCTCGACGTCCAGCTGGAGGGCGGCGAGGAGCCCCTGGCCCTCATCGGCCCGAACGGCTCGGGCAAGACCACGCTGCTCCGGACCATCGCCGGTGCGTACCGGCCCGACGCGGGGCGGATCGAGATCCGCGGTGCCGCGCTCTTCGACTCGGCGGCCGGACTCGACACCGCGCCCGAGGAGCGACGGGTCGGATACGTACCGCAGGGCTACGGGCTCTTCCCGCACCTGAGCGTGGCGGACAACGTCACGTTCGGGCTCCTCCGCTACGGGGAGGGCGCGCCGTCGCGGGCCGAGCGACGTGCGCGGGCGGAGCGCCTGCTCGACGAAGTCGGGTGCGGCCACCTGGCGTCTCGCTCGCCCACGTCACTCTCGGGGGGCGAGCAGCAGCGCGTCGCGCTCGCACGGGCGCTCGCGACCCGGCCGGCCATGCTCCTGCTCGACGAGCCCCTCGCCGCGCTCGACGCCCGTGCACGGCGCAACGTGCGCACGTACCTGGCGGAGTATCTCACCGAGCGGAAGGGACCGGCCCTGGTGGTGAGCCACGATCTCCGTGACGTGCGGGCGCTCGGCGGACCCGTCTGCGTCATCGAGGATGGGAAGATCGTGCAGCGCGGCACGCCCGACGCCCTGCGCGCTGCTCCCGCCACCGAATTCGTCGAAGCTTTCTTCGAGGACTAGGAGCCCCGAGTGAAGATCTACGTCGACGCCGACTCGTGCCCCGTGAAGGACGAGGTGTACCGCGTGGCCAAGCGCTACGAGCTCGAGGTCACGCTGGTGTCGGCGACCTGGCTCCGGACACCCAACGAGCCGTGGATCCACCTGGAAGTCGTGAAGGAGACCGGCGAGCTGGACGTCGCCGACGACTGGATCGCCGAGCGGGCTGGCCCGGAAGACATCGTGGTGACGGACGACATCATCCTCGCCTCCCGGTGTCTCGAGAACGGCGCCAGCGCGCTCAGCACCCGCGGAAAAGCGTTCACGCCCGACTCCATCGGCGGAGCGCTCGCGACCCGCGAGCTCATGGCCAACCTGCGCGAGGCCGGCGAGGTCACCGGTGGGCCGAGCGGCTTCAGCAAGTCGGACCGCTCGAGCTTCCTGCAGGAGCTCGACAAGACCATCCACCAGGTGCGGCGCCGGGCGAAGTAGGGGCTCCGCGGGGCAGGGCCCTGGCAGGTCGGCCCGCGCATAGCACCTCGGGCCGGACTCCATTAAGGTTCCGGCCCACCTCCGCCGGAGATCCGATGGCCCCGTTTGTCCGCTCGACCCGCACCACCCGACACCGCGCGGGCGCGCGCGGCCTCCTCGCCCTCGTCGCGTGTGGCTCGGTGCTGGCGGGTTGCGCGCCGGACTCGGCCGACGCCGCGGCGCTGCCGCAGTGGCAGGCGGTCGAGGACCTACGCATCGGCGGGCCGGGCGACGCGACGCAGCTGAGCCGTGTCGACCAGGTGGTCGTGGACGACGAGGGCACGATGTTCGTGCTGCAGTCGATGGAGGGACGCGTCCGGGTCTTCGACGCGGACGGCAACGAGATCCGCGACATCGGCCAGCGCGGCAACGAACCGGGGCAGTTCGATCGCGCGTTCGGTATGGGGCTGGTCGCGGACACCGTGTACGTCATCGACTTCGGGCTGCGACGGGTCACGTACTTCTCCAAGGAGGGAGACCTGATCCGGACGCACCAGGTCTCTCCGCCGCCGGCCGCGGAGCCGTTCCGGCCGGCGATGCCGTTCGCGGTCTTCGCCGACGGGTCGATGGCACCGGGTCACTCGTGGCCCGCCACGGTCCCGATGGAGGCGCTCGAGAGGGTACCGCAGTTGAGGGTGGACGCCACCAGCCAGAACGCCGACACGGTCGGCTGGCTCTCCTACGAGCGCACGGCGCGCCGCGTCGCGGACGCGCAGCAGCGTCCGCTCATGGTGGGGAGCCCCCTGACCGACGACGCGTTCGTGATCTTCGCCGCGGACGGTTCGCGGCTGGTCGAGATCGACCGGCGGCTGCCGACCGGCAGCGGACCGGCCACGTTCGGGGTGACGGTATCCGACGGCTGGGGCGACACGATCTGGACCCGTCGCTACGACTACGAGCCGATCGAGATCGACGACGACGTGATCGAGCAGGCGGTGACGCTCGGCGTGCAGCGCCTGAACGGCGCGTTCCCGGACGAGGCCGACGCGTACACGTTCGTGCGCAGCTCGATGTTCCTGCCGGTCAGCTACCCGCCCGTGGCGACGGCGCTCTTCTCCCACGACGGCACGCTCTGGCTGCAGCGGGAGGCGATTCGTGACCAGCCCCAGCGCTGGCTGATCCTGGACGAGAGCGGCGAGACGACGGCCGAGACGACGCTACCCGAAGACCTCCGGGTCATGGCCATCGGCGCTAACGCCGTGTGGGGCGTCGACTTCGCCGACCCGAACGCTGCGTCCGTCGTGAGGTACCGCATCGAGGGCTAGCCCTCAGTTCAGCGGCTCGACCCTCGTCGGCGTCGCCGCGCCCGACACGATCGTCTCGGCCCCGGCGGCGATGGCGCCGATCGTGTTCGTGAGATGCTCGATGTCGAGCGTCTCCACGTGGTCCGTCACCTGGTGGTAGTTGCGGTCCACGTCGATGGGCGTCGTCGAAATCGAGTGCGCGGGCACCCCGAGCGCGGCGAGCGTCGCGTTGTCCGAGCGGTAGAAGAGGCCCAGTTGCGGGTACGGGTCCTCGTAGAACTCGTATTCGGTGCCTTCCACCGCCGTCTGCAGGATGGACCCGAAATCGGAGCGATCCCAACCGGTGACCCACGCGGTGTTCGGTCCGCTGACCGCCGGCTTGCCGATCATCTCGATGTTGAACATCGCCACGATCTGTTCGGGATCGAGCCGACTCGAGAAGTACCGTGAACCGAAGCCGCCGGCTTCCTCGGCCGTGAACGCGACGAAGAGCAGCGTGCGCTCGGGAGTGCCCTGGGCCGCGAAGTGCTTGGCGAGCGAGATGACGGCCGACACGCCCGAAGCGTTGTCGTTGGCGCCGTTGGCGATGGAGTCACCCTGGAGCGCACGCTGGATGCCGAGGTGGTCGTAGTGCGCGCTGAACAGGACGAACTCGTCACTCCGACGCCCGGGGATCTGGCCGACCACGTTCACCGCGGGCCGCTCGAGCACGTCGGCCGAGGCCCTGATGTCGTACGTCGATCCGGGCGTGCCCGGGGCCAGCACGGCGACCTGTGTGCCCGCGCTGGTCCCTGCCACGTGCTGCGTGGGCCGGCGGTAGATCTGCGAGATGGTGCGGTACGGCTCCTCGTGCATCGGATCGATGAGCACGAGCGCGTCGATGCCGGCTTGCGCCACGCCCAGGGCCACGCCGTTGGGGTCGTCGTCCGGCCCGGCGACGACGACCTGCACGTCACCGGTCGACCACTCGATGGAGGGCACCCCGTACCGGACCTGGTAGCGGTCCGGTGAGAGGGGCTGGCCGTCGACGATGACGCGCGCAGGCGCCATCGAGTAGGCCAACACGCCGAACCGCTGCAGGTAGTCCTCGGCGCCGTCGAAGCTCTCGAGGCCGGCGTCGGCGAACTCGCCCGCGATGAACTCGGCCGCCCGCAGCGCGTCTTCCGAGAACGCTTCGCGGCCGCGCATCTCGTCCGAGGCCAGCGTGGAGACCAGGCGCTCGACCTCGGCGACGTCGATGGACGCGGCCGACTGAGCGAACAGGGGCGCGGCGTGTGCGCTCGCCACCAGGGCGAGGACGGCGGCCAGGGCAGGCAGTCGGTGCGGAACGGGTGTCATAGAGCGCATGGGCAGACGTCGCAGGCGTGTCGGGGTGAGTGATCTCTACTCAGTCGAGGCGTCTGGCGATCCACACCGTCCGGTACGCGGCCGTTCCGACGGTCCCCACGGCGACGATCGCCACCAGGCCCAGGAGCAGCGTTCCGGGCGCCCAGCCGGCCGCCGACGTGACCATCGGGTCCAGGATGCCGCCGAAGCCGACCATGAGCAGTCGCTCGGCCCGCTGCATGACGCCGACCTTGCAGACGACACCCTGGCTCTCGCCGCGCGCCCGGGCGTAGCTCACCAAGAGCGAACCGCCGAGCGCGGTGGTCACGGCGACGAGCGCGAGCGCGGACGTCTGGAAGTAGACAGCCAGGCCGACGAAGGCTCCCACCTCCGCGAAGCGGTCGAGCGTGGAGTCCAGGAACGCGCCCCGCGTGCCGGCCATGCCCTGCGCCCGGGCGATGCGACCGTCCAGCACGTCGGCGACACCGCCGAGCAGGACCGCCCACCCACCGAGGTTGAGTCGATCGGTCGCGAAGAGCGCGCCCGCGGCGACGCCGAACGCGACCCCCAGGAGGTTGAACGCCGTGGGCGACGCGCCGACGGCCAGCGACAGCCGCTCCACGGGCCGCACGAACCAGTAGAACCAGCTCCGGACGAAGTCGCCGAGCACAAAGCTCCCGCGCTGATCGACGTCGAGTGGATCACGACGCCCGGCCGCGGTCGCGGCGAAGACGGGCATGGAGGCGAACGCAAGGCCCAGCAGCCCCAGCAGGAACGCCAGGTCGGTTCTCACGAGCGCACCTCCCGTCGAGGACGGGTCAGCAGGATCCAGATGGCGCGAGGCCACAGGAAGACGATCGGCAGGGCGCGCTCGATGCGGGTGAGCCGAATCGTACGGCCGGTGTGCCGCTCGACCTTCTTCTGGATGTAGGGCAGCCAGTTGGCGAAGGTGACCATGTGCTTGAACCAGCGCGCCGTCGCGCGGGCCTTGGAGCGCCGGAAGTGCCAACGCCATCGCCTGGCCTCGGCCGGCGGCGCGGGCTCCGCGGGCCGGTAGGCGTCGCCCTCACGGACGAGGAGCCCGTTGGCCGCTCCTCGCTCGAGCACGTCGTGGAAGATCTCGGCAAAGTGGTCGGCCTGGGCTTCGAAGGTGCGGTGTGAGCGGTCCTTGGCCTCCGGCCTGAGCTCCCCGGCGTAGCAGACTTCGAGCAGCCTGCGGCCCAGCCCGCGCGCGTCGACGGGCTCGTCCAGATAGGGAAGCATCCAGTCCAGCACGCGCGCCCGGGCCCCCGCGAGCTGCTCGGCGACCCAGCCGGCGTCCTCGGGTGTGGCCGCCCACAGGGTGGCCACCTTCTGCACCAGCCGACCCAGCAGGAAGTGGTCCGGCGGGTCCGGGCCGAGCGCCCGCTCCACGTGCTCGCGGCTTACGATCTGGCACTTGGCGATGCCTGCCTCGCCCTCCCCAGGAGCGAACGCGATGGCGTTGGGGGCCAGCACCCCGGCCAGGCTCGTCATGACCCACACGGGCCGGTGCAGCTCACCCGAGGCCTTGAGGCCCGCGTAGAACGCGCGGTAGTCGCTCACCACGACCACCAGGTCGAACGCGCTGTGCTCGTCCGGCTTGGTCCGAAGGAGCTGCGAGCCGTAGAGCACGACGGCTCGAACGTTGTCGCCCGACGCTTCCACCAAAGAGGCCGCCAGCGCCTCGGCGCGGGTCATGCGGCGGGCACTTGCTGTCGCATTGCCGAAAGGTGCTCCTTCATCATATTCCGCACCTCTTCGATGAACGCCGTCGGGTCCTCGGACGGATCGGTCCACTCCAACGTTGCGACATGTTCCATCTTTCCCCGCACGCGGGCCAGTGTCCAGACGGTCTGCTTGAACTTGGCGGCCTGCCAGAAGCCGTCGACCACGAAGACGTAGATCGTCCAGCTACGCGCCTCGAGGAGCCGCGAGAGCGCGCCTTTCTTGAATCGGCCGATCTCGCCGTTCCTCGTGCGGGTGCCCTCCGGAAAGACTGCGATGGGGACATCGGTCTCGGCGCCGGCCGCGGACAGCTCGTCCAACGCGGCGCGGATGTCGTCGGAGTTTGCCGTGGGGTCCACGACCGGGTATTTGTACAGCCGAATCATGTGCGATATCACCGGGATCCAGCGCGCGACGTACCGCTTCCTCGTCACGATGCGCGGATAGTCGTGCGTGACCGTCTGGATCACCAGCGGAATATCGAACAGCGACTGGTGGTTCATGATGATCAACACGCCGGGCCCAGACGGCACGATGCGCTCGGGCTTCGGAATGTGGCAGCCGCCGAAGAATTGCACCGGCCGGGTCACCACCCACGCCATGACGCGTATCCACCGGCCGAGGACCGCTTTTCGGCTCGACGGAAAGAGCGATACCCAGGGGGCGACGATCAGCCTCTGCACCACGTCGCTCACGAGCAGCATGAGCGACGCGATCGCCATGGCCAACCAACCTCGAAGCTGCAACTGCGGACCTCTGCGGACGTGGGGTTGGAAGGAGCAGTGCCATCCCGGGGCGGCGGCGAACGCTAACCGCCCCTGACCGCCATCATCAAGGCAAACGTGACATGACCGACACGGAAATGAAGACCCCACCCGAGATGACCGACGCCGAGTACACGTACTACACGTACCGGATGTGCGTGGGAGCCTATTTCGAGATGCCGACAGCCGATGCCCGAGGGCTGCTCCCGGACCACCTGGAGCCGCTCGAGGTGCGCCACGACCGGAGCATCCTGGCCATCACGGCGTTCCATTTCACCGAGAGCATGGTGGGCGAGTACTACGAGGTCGTGTTGGCCGTCGTCGTGCCGCCCATCGTCGAGCCCGGCAAACCGCTGCCCAAGGCGGCGTTCTTCCCGTTCATGGTGGGCACCACGACGGAGGCGTCCCGTCAGCACGCCATCGAGCGCTGGCATCTGCCGCACTACATGAAGGACGTCGACATCACGTTCGACGACAGCGACACCGAGGTGACCGTGAAGGTCGAGGACGACGGAGAGCCCGTCCTCGAGCTCTCGGTCACGAACTTCGACTACGAGGCCGCCCGCAACGTCTACAGCTGCTTCACCACCAACGACTCGTCGCGCTTCAAGGTGAACATTTTCATGGAAGCGCCGCACACGGAGCACGAAGAGGAACGGGGCTCGCTCACGTTACACGAGCACCCGATGACGGCGGGGCTCACCCTGGACGAGGTCGAGACGTATCCGTTCCGAGAGGAGTGGTACCGGAGCGGGCTACAGACGTTCGAGCGGCTGGAGAGCTTCTGACCGAGGATCGGCGACACTTCGTCATCCTCAATCCCGCCGCAGGACGACGCAGGGGCAGACGCAGGCTCCAAACGTACGAGCGGCTCCTCCGCGAGCACCTGCCCGGGGCCACGCTCGCCGCGACGAGCCGGCCGGGTGAGGAGGACGAATTCGCCGACCGTGCCCTCGCCGACGGGTACGACGTGTTGGTCGCCGTGGGCGGGGACGGGACGTGGAGCGCCGTCGCCGACCGGATCCTGGCCAGCGGGCGGACAGACGTGGCGCTCGGCATCCTCCCGAGTGGGACGGGCAACGACTTCGGCCGCAACTTCGGCTACGACCCGCGCAGCCCGGAGGCCGGGGTGCGCGTACTGGTCGAGGGCCGCACGCGCGCGGTGGATGTCGGTAGGGTGGCGACGCCGAGCGCCCCCGACCGAGACCCGCAAGCGTTGGGTGCGCGGCACTTCCTGAACGTGGTCGGGTTCGGCTTCGACATCGCGGTGATCGACGCGGCGGCCGAGGCCCGTTTCCTGAAGGGCGAGCTGCTCTACAAGGTGACGGCGCTGCAGCAGTTGTCGCGCTTCGAGGGCTTTCGAGCCCGCATCGAGCCGGGAAGCGGCGAGGCGCGCGAGGGCACGCACCTGCTCCTGACCGTCTCGAACGGGAAGTACTTCGGTGGCGGCTTCCCCATCGCTCCCGGAGCGGGGGTCGACGACGGACTCCTGCACGCGTGCCGCATCCAGGACGCGACCCCGTTCGGGCGCTTCAAGCTGTTCAACATGGCCGAGCGGGGCCGCCACGTGACGTCCGACAAGGTCGAGATCCTGGGCGATGCCGGGTTTCGGCTGACGTTCGACGCCCCGCCCCGCTTCGAGGTGGATGGCGATGTCCGTCAGGCGCGTGACGCGACGGTCGAGCTTCAGATGCTACCCAGAGCGCTCCATGTGGTGGCCCCGGTGGCCTGATAGCCCCGAAATACCTGGCCTGGCCCGGACTTTGCCAAACAAAGTGCTTGACGCGACCGACTTCAAGGCCAACCATTCCCCAATGAACCTTCCCGCGAAGAAGCTGCGCCCCGAGGTCCGGGAGCCGGTGGCCCTCCGTGATCGCGCGATCGACAACCTGCGCTTCATTCGCGAGACGATGGAGCGCTCCGCGTCCTTCACCCACGTCTCGGGTATCGGGGGCGTCGGGATGGGCGCGATCGCCCTCGCGGCCAGCGTCTTCGCGTCCGGCTACGACGACCCCGTCGGCTGGCTGGTTGTCTGGCTCGTAGCGGCTGCGCTGTCGTTCTCGGTGGCGATCCTGACTATGGCCAGGAAATCGCGTGCGGAGGGAATTCCGCTCCTGTCCGGACCAGGGCGGCGGTTCGTGTGGAACGTCACTCCACCCCTGGCCGCGGGTGCGGTCCTGACGCTCGCGCTGGCGTATGCGGGCCTGACGCACCTGCTACCCGGTACGTGGCTGCTGCTCTACGGCACCAGTGTCGTGACGGGAGGCTCGTACTCCGTGCGTCCGGTCCCGCTGATGGGGCTTTTGTTCATGGCCGCCGGCACGGCCGCGTTCGTGTCGCCTCCGGGCTGGGGTAACGCGTACATGGCGGCAGGGTTCGGCGGGCTCCACATCGTCTTCGGCATCGTGATCTGGAGGAAGCATGGCGGCTGATGGAGGCGCGGTGAGACGCCGCAAAGACGACGAGGGCTCCCCGGCGCTGGGCGCGGTGGCAGGCCGCTCGGCCGAGGCCGGTCCGCTCGAGCTCGACCGGCTCATTCACGAGCGTGTGCGACTCGGCATCGTCAGCGCGCTTGCCGTGAACGGCTCGCTGTCCTTCACCGACCTGCGCGACCTGCTCGGCACGACGGACGGTAACCTCAGCGCTCACGCGCGGCGCCTCGAGGACGCGGGATACGTCGTGTGCATGAAATCGTTCGAGGGCCGCACGCCGAGGACCGAGTACGGACTCACGGACGTCGGTCGGCGGGAGCTCAACGCCTATCTGAATCACATGGAGGCCATCATCGAGGCCACGAGGGAATAGCGGATGACCGAGCACTCCTCCAGACCGGGAGGCGCCGCCGAGACGCCGGACGCGGGCGTTCACGTGGCCATCATCATGGACGGCAACGGGCGGTGGGCGCAGGCCCGCGGCCGCAGACGCGAATGGGGCCACCGGCGCGGCGCGGAATCGGTGCGCAGCGTGGTCCGCGCGGCCCCGGACCTCGGGGTCGGGACGCTGACGCTGTACGCGTTCTCGTCGGACAACTGGAGCCGGCCGGCAGCCGAAGTCGGCCTCCTCATGCGACTGCTGGAGCGCTACATGCGCCGCGAGGCCGCCGAGCTGCGCGACAACGGCGTACGCCTTCGTGTGGTCGGCCGCCGGGACCGCCTGGACGCCCGCATTGTCGACGCGATCGCCGAAGCGGAAGCCACCACCGAGTCCGGCGACCGCCTGGACCTCCGCATCGCCGTGGACTACTCCAGCCGTCACGCGCTCCTTCAGGCCGTGCGCGAGGCGGCCTCCCGGGAGGGACTGGCCGCCGATCGACCGGACCTGGCCGCCGAGCTCGGCCGCGTCATGCACGCCGACGGGCCCTCGCGCGACGTCGACCTCCTCATCCGTACCGGGGGCGAGAAACGCTTGAGCGACTTTCTCTTATGGGAATGCGCCTACGCGGAGATGCTCTTCACTCCGGTCATGTGGCCCGACTTCTCGGGCGAGCACCTGGCATCCGCGCTCCAGGACTTCGCAACCCGCGATCGGCGCTTCGGGAACGTACAGCTGGCGGGCTAAAGCGCAGTCCGACCGTCGGTTAGCGTCTTTCGACGTCCAGGAGGCGCTGCTTGCGCCAGAGCCCACCGCCGTACCCGACGAGCTTGCCATCGGCGCCGACGACCCGGTGACAAGGCACGACGATGGCCAGGGCGTTGAGTCCGTTCGCCCGTCCCACCGCGCGCACCGCCGAGGGACGGCCGAGCGCGCGGGCCACGTCACCGTAACTCCGGGTCTCGCCGTACGGAATCTCTCCAAGTGCCTGCCAGACTTCACGTTGGAAGGGTGTGCCCGGCATCTCGAGCGGGGCCCTGAAGTGCTGCCGCCTGCCCTCGAAGTACTCGGCCAAGTCGGCCTCGATCTCCTCGATGATCCGGTTCCGTCCGGGTACGAAGACCGCCGCCAGGCCCTTTCGGATCCTACGTACCTGCGTGGGAAGGGCGCGTCGGTCCACGAACTCGAGCAGAACCAAGGCGTCCTCGGTGGCGCCCGCCAGCATCGGCCCCAGCGGCGTCGGTAGGCGGGACACCTCGATGACGGTGGCCCCGTCCAGATCGGTCGGCGCCGCTCCAAAGTAAAGTCGGAACGCATCTTGGAAGCCCGAGAGCGAGTCGTATCCAGCCTCGAACGCCGCCCGACCGACCGATTGCCCGCCCCGGACCTGGCCCAGAGCGGAGCCGAGCCGTCTGGCGCGGTGGTACGCCTGGAACGTCATGCCGTGGTGCTGCTTGAACCAACGCCGCACCCGCTCTGGGCTGAGGCCGCGCGCGCGTACGTCGGCGTCCTTCCAGCGGCGCGTGGGGTCCTCCTCGACGGCGTCCAGCAGGGGCTGGAGCCAATCGGGTGCGGTCCCGGCCTGCTCGAGTGGCTTGCACCGCTTGCAGGGGCGGAATCCCGCATGGAGTGCCTCTTGGGGCCCACGAAAAAAGAATGTGTGTTCTGGTTTGGGCTTTTTGGCCGGACACGAGGGGCGGCAGAAGATGCCGGTCGTGCTCACGCCGGTCACGAAGACGCCGTCGAAGGTGGTGTCGCGCCCGAGGAAGGCCTCCAGCATGACATCCGGGGTCGGAAGCTCGGTCGTGGTATCCATGACGGGCAATCTGGGCGGGTCCCCGGCGGCGCTCAACCGAATTCCGGACACCGAATTCAGGGGCGGGACAACGTAGCCACTAGTCCATCGAAATGCGCCGTCTACGTCAACCTACGTACGCCACGTACCAAGGGTGAAGCACAGATTCAGGCTCAGGATCTCACGAAAAGGAGCGGTCCAGTGTCCAGCGAACCTTCCGCGGGCCAGCATCACACGCCCAGCCGCCGGCAGGAGTGGGGGTCTGCGCCGTCGTGGCCTTCCCCCCCGACGCCGAGGTTCGGCGCTGTCCACGAGCCCCTGGCCTTCATAGGTTCTCGGCCCAGCCCGAGTGCCCAACGAGGAACGAGCCGAATGAGCGCGAACGGTCCGTCACGCGTGCCGGCGGCTCCCGACGGGAGTCGCCTCCTGGGGCCTCTGCCGCTGGTCGGGCGCACACGGGAGCTGGCGTCGCTCGAGGCGCTCATGGAGGGACCGACCCACGACACGTCCGTCGTGATCATCGCGGGCGAGGGGGGCGTGGGGAAATCGCGTCTCGCGCTGGAGCTGGGGGACCGTGCGGAGCGGCGCGGCTGGAGGGTGACGTACGGCCGAGCCTTCCCCGTCGAGGCGGGCGTCCCCTACGCGCTGTTCTCCGACGCGTTCCTTCCGATTCTGCGGGACATGGATCCCGACACGCTGACGGTGCTCAGCCGCGGCGGTGAAAGCGAGCTGCGCTATCTCTTCCCGGCACTCGGCCACGGCGAGGGGCCCGCCGACATGGGGGGCGATCCGGACGAGTTCCGCACGCGCCTGATGTGGAACTTCGCCGAGTTCCTCAAGAGCTACGCCGCCCGCGAGCCATTGCTCTGCGTGCTCGAGGACCTGCAGTGGGCCGACGAGTCGTCGCTCCAGCTCCTCCACTTTCTCGGTCGGCAGTCTGCCGCGCACCCGATCCTGATCGTGTGCACGTACAACGACACGCAGCGGGACCAGAGCCTCGAGCTGGTGCGCACGGAGCGGTCGCTCGTCTCGCTGGGCGTCGGCGAGATCCGTCGCCTTGAGCCGCTGACCTTGGAGCAGGTGTCGGAGCTCGTGCGCCTGACCTTCAGCGTCGACGCGGACGTGGTCCGGGAGTTTTCCGCGTTGCTCTATGGATGGACGCGCGGCAATCCCTTCTTCCTGGAGGAGATCCTCAAGTCACTCATCGCCAGCGGCCGGCTGACCCGCCATGCGGGTACCTGGGTGGGCTGGGACGCGGACGACTTCAGCCTCCCGGGATCCATCCGCGACGCCGTGCTGACGCGCGTGGGCGCGACGTCCGAGGCGGCGCAGACGGTGGCCGAGCTGACGGCGATCATCGGCGCGCGTGCGCGCTACCCGCTGTTGGCTTCCGTGAGCGGCCTCGGCGAGCGGGAGCTCCTTACGGCACTCGAGGAGTTGTGTGGGTCGCGCATCCTGGACGAGCGTACCGAGGCCGGCACGGTCGTCTACGACTTCTCGCACCCCCTCGTCCGCCAGACGCTGTACAACGAGTTCGGGCTGCAGCGCGCACGCGTGCTGCACGGAGTGGTCGCAGAGGCCATGGAGGAATTCTACGGCTCACGCGCCCTCGAGCACGCCGACGAGCTCGCGTTCCACTTCCAACGCACCGATGTGGAGCAGCTCAAGTCGAAGGCCGCCGTGTACCTGGCCCAGGCCGGTCGGTCCGCCCTCGAGCGGCGCGCGGACCACGAGGCGGTGACCTATCTGCGCGCCGCGCTCGACCGCGCCGACCCGAGAGACGAGGGCGGCCGGTCCGCCATGGCCGAGCTGATCCCTCAGCTGGCCCGAGCCTATCAGCACCTGGGGAACTTCGAGGAAGCGGGTACGCTCTGGGCGACCGCGCTCGAGCACGTCGGCGAGGACGCCCCCCAGCAGGCTGCGCTCCGGCGCGCACTCGGCATGGCGCACTTCTGGTGCGGGCGTCACGTCGCGGCTCTCGAGCAGCTCGACGCCGGGCTCCGCACCGCGGAGGACGCCGCCGACCAGGCGGGGGAGATCCGGCTGCGCATCGCGAAGGCGCACGTGTTGCAGGAGCTGGGACGCGGCACGGAGGCGATGGACACGCTTGCGCCCGCACTCCCGCTGGCCGAGCAGCTCGGTGACGCAGGCCTGCTGGCTCGCGCGCACCGCGGTTTGGCGCTTCTGCGACTCTGGATCGGACCGCCCGACGTGGCGCGCGAGCACGCCGAGCAGGCCGTGTCGCTGGCCCGACAGATCGGCGACACCTCCATCGAGTTCTGGGCGCGTTGGGCGCTGGCGGTTCTCGTGGGCATGCGCGGCGACACCGTGGAGATGGGCGTCGCCATCGATCAGGTGAACGAGCTCGCCAACGCGGCGCGCTCGCCGGTGCTGAGGCTCTGGACGGCCGACATGTCCATGGAATTGGCCTACTTCCGGGGCGAATGGGATCGTGGCATCAGCATCGGCAACAAGGCCATCGCGCTGGCCCGCAGCCTGAATCAGCGTACGCTGCTGCCCCGCCTGTTGGTGTGGACCTCGCACATTCACCTGGGGCGTGGCCAGCTGGACGACGCCAAACGGCTTCTCGACGAGGCCGTCGAGATCTCGGGCGTCGACCGGCCGGGGTCGAACATGGACGTCCATCAGGTCGTGCCGGTCTACATCGGCCGCGCGTACTACCTGGTGGCCCTCGGTGACTTCGACGAGGCCATCGCGATGGCCGAGAAGGGGGTCGAGATCGCCGAGGGGACCGGGTACACGTTGTGGGCGATGCATCGGCTGTTGCCGATCCTGGCCGAGGCGTACCTGTGGGCGGGCGAGATCGAACGGGCACAGCAGATCAGCGCACGCATTCGGGCGCACTCGGACAGGCTGGACCACCGCTTGGGTCACGCCTGGGCCGACGCGGGGGACGCCCTGGTCATGTGGAAGCGCGGCGACCCGAAGGGTGCCATCGCGCTCATGCAGAGGGCGGCCGAGTCGCTGGACGAGATCCCCATGCTGTGGGACGCCGCCCGCATCCGCCGTCAGATGGCCGGACGGATGGCCGACGTCGGCGACTTCGACGGCGCAGTGGCCGAGCTCAAGCGGGTCCACGACATCTTCGTGGAGCTGGGCGCCGAGCTCGAGCTCGAGAAGGCGCGCATACAATTCCGGGAGATCGGGCAACGCCCCCCACCCAAGGGTGTGGGCGAGGGGCTGGCGGGGCTCACGCCGCGAGAGGTGGAGGTCGCCCGACTGGTCGCACGCAGGATGTCCAACAAGGCGATCGGCAAGGAGCTCGGGATGGCGACGCGAACCGCGAGCACCCACCTGTCGAACATCTACCAGAAGCTCGGCATCGGCTCCCGTGGCGAGCTGGCGGACCTGATACGGGGCGTGGACCTGTCCGGAAGCTGACGACGGCGTAGGGCGGTCCCGACCCCGAGGGTCGGCCGCCGTCGGGTTGCCACCCCTGCGGCCGGGGCGATCTTTCCCGCCATGACCGCACCCGGCGAAGCGCCCGTCGCCGAGACCGTCATCACGGTCCGTTCCCCCGAGCTCGACTCGTTCGGGCACGTGAACCACGCCGTCTTCCTGAACTACCTCGAGCACGCTCGCTACCTGGCGCTCGAGGAGGCCGGCTTCGACTGGGCCAGCCTCGACGCGCTCGGCCAGCAGATCTTCGTCGTGCGTATCGAGGTCGACTACGTCTCGGAGGCGACGCGCGGACACCGACTGCTGGTCCGCACGAGGGCCGAGTCGTTTCGGCGCACGACCATGGTGCTGAGGCAGGAGATCGTGCGCGAGGACGCGCCGGACGCGACCGTGGCCCGAGCCAAAGTCACCGCCGTCTGGATCGGGCCGACCGGCAAGCCGACGCGCGTCCCCGACCACGTGCGCGCCGGCCTCAGCGGGCCCAGGACGTGAGCAGGCTCGTCGTCGGCAACGACGTCGTCGATCTGGGGCAGCCGCGCACCCGCGGCCGCTCCGAGGACGAGCGCTTCGTCGCCCGCGTCTACGACGTAGACGAACGGGCCACCATTCGGGAGGCCGCGGACCCGGACCTGGAGGTGTGGGCGCACTGGGCAGCGAAGGAAGCCGGCTTCAAGGTCATCTCGAAGCTCCTCGGTGCGCCCCCGGCGTTCGTGCACCGAGCCTTCAAGGTCACCTGGACCGAAGTCCTTTCTGGCTCACCCACGGTGGGCGAGGTCGTGCGCAGGGGTGCCGTCACGTACGAGGACCAGAGAGCCCACGTGACCGTGACGCTTCACCCCGGCGGGGTGCACGCGGTGGGCTTCGGCGCCCCGGACGCTCTGCCCGAGACCGTTCCGCTCCACCCGAGCGTCGAGCCGCTGGATGCGACCGCACGCCCCTGGTCGGGCGAGCTCGAGGAGCTGCGACAGCGCTTCACCCCGCAGGAGCTCGACGCGGTATACTCGCGTCACTCGGCCGCGGTACGGCTGGGTGCCCGAGCCGAGCTCGCGGGCGCCATGGGTGTCGACGAGAGTCGCCTGGAGATCGTGTGTGATCCCGGACCGACGAGTCAGAGACCACCCCGTGTCCTCCTCGACGGCAGTCCCGCTCCGGCCGACGTTTCGCTCTCACACGACGGACGCTGGATCGCTTGGGTACTTTGGTGGGACCCCGAAACGGAGACGACATGACGGAACGCGATCGGCTGAAGGCTCTCCTCGTGGAGCGCTCCGTGCGCCTGGGTGACTTCACCCTCGCCAGCGGCGCCAAGTCGGACTACTACATCGACGCCCGGACGACGACGATGTGTGCCGAGGGCCAGGTGCTGGTCGGGCAGGTGGCCTACCAGGCGATCCGTGACGCCGGCCTGGCACCGACCCACGTCGGTGGGCTGACCCTGGGCGCCGACCCGGTCTCGTACGCCATAGCACACCGCAGCTTTCTCGAGGGCAGTCCCATCGACGCGTTCACCGTGCGGAAGCGAGCGAAGGACCACGGCACGGGCCAGCGCATCGAGGGCGGCCTACCGGCGAAGTGCAAATGCGTCATAGTCGAGGACACCATCACCACCGGGAAGAGCTCCATGGAGGCCGTCGGCGCACTCAAGGAGCACGGCGCCCAGATCCTGGGGGTGCTCTGCCTGGTGAATCGCTCGGACGGCGCAGCGGGCTTCTACGCGGGTCAGGGCCTGAAGCTGATCTCGCTCTTCACGGGCGCGGAGCTACTCGAAGCGGCGCGGGCGCGGGCTCCGGACGAAGAGTGATCAGTCCAGCAGCCTGAGCGGCATCACCAGGCACAGGTAGTCGTCCACGTCGTCGCCGACCGGCTCGAGCGTAGCGGCCCGCTCAGGTGCCTTGAAGGCGACCTTCACCTCGTCGGACGGCATGTAACGCAACACCTCGAGGAGGTAGTTGGCGTTGAAGCCGATCTCCAGCTCCTCACCGTCGTACCCGATCTCGAGCTCGTCGTGACCCTCTCCGAGGTCGGGCGTCAGCACATTCAGGTGCACCCGATTCTGCTCGAACTTGAGGCGAATGCGGTGCGTCTGATCCGACGCGACCACCGCCATCCGCCGCACCGCGGACTCGAGAGATTTCTTCTCGATGGTCGCGACCTTGTCATTGTCGCGCGGGATGACCTGGTCGTAGTTCGGGTATGAGCCTTCGATGAGGCGCGTGTACACCTCGGTCGCAGACGCCCGGAAGCCGAGGTGGTTGTCGCTGCGTGCGACCTGGATCTGATCGTCGTCCTTGAAGAGCCTCTGAACCTGGCCGAGCGCAGCCGGAGGAACGATGAAGTCGGCCGACGGCGTCCCGGTCGACTCGACTTTCACGCCCATGCGGGCGAGCCGGTGACCGTTCGTGGCGACCATCTTCATCTCGCCGTCGCGGAGCTCCCAGAGTACGCCGTTCAGAATGGGCCGGCTCTCCTCGGTGGAGACGGCGAAGGACGTATGGTGGATCAGCGACTGCAGATCTTTGCCCGACACAGACAGTCCCGACTCGAAGTCCACCTCGGCCAGAGTCGGGAACTCGTCGGCGGGAAGACCATTCAGCTTGAAACGGCTGCGTCCGCAGCTCAACTCGATCTGGTCTCCGCGCGTGGCGACCTCCACGGGCTCATCAGGAAGCTCGCGTGCGATCTCCTGCAGCTTCTTGCCCGGGGCGGTGAGGCTACCACCCTCCTTCACGTCGGCCAGGACCTTCACGCGCACGGCGACATCGAGGTCCGTGCCGCTCATCCAGACTCCGTCTTCTTTGGCTTCGAAGAGGATGTTGGAGAGCACCGGGAGAGTGGTCTTCGACGGGATGCTCGCCGACACGGCTGCGAGTCCGGTGTGAAGGTTCTGCCGGGTAATCGTGAAGTTCATCGGACGGAGGCTCCTGACTGGACGCCGGATCGGGTTCTATCCACAGGGCCGCATACTAGCTGTCTTTCTTATTTAAAAACATAGTCGTAGTAGGGGCTGTGGATCTGTGGAAGGATCGCACTCCGGAGGCTCAGCGTGCAGTGCCCACGGTGCTTTCAGCGGCACGGCGGGGCAGGGAAAAAAAGTGGAGAGAACAGCTCCTGTGAACACTGCGGGAGAAGCGGTGAGCGAGCGTCGTGGAAGAATCGCTGTTATCCACGGCTTGCCCACGCCCCGCCGAGGTCGTCGCCGGCACCGGGGCCGCGTACCTCGGCGAGCGCTTCCTCGACCTGACGCCGGAACCCCTCGTCCTTGGCCATATCCTCCTCGACCTTACGGATGGAGTGGATGACGGTGGAGTGGTCACGACCGCCGAACAGCTCGCCGATGCGGACCAGTGAGATCCCGAGCGTCTCTTTGATGAGGTACATGGCGACCTGCCTGGGCACTGTCACGTCCTTGGTACGGCGTTTCGACTCGAGGGCGTCCGCACGCACGCGCCAGCGACGAGCAACGAGCTCGCGGATACGCTCCGGGGCCAGAACGGGGCCGGAGGTCTGGGACTTGCGACCGAGCATCCCCCGCAGCGCGGTGCGCGCAAGACCGATGTTCATCTCCTGGTTGGTGAGCGAGGAGTACGCGAGCAGCTTGATGACCGCGCCCTCGAGCTCTCTCACCGACGCGGTGCACGAGTGGGCGATGAACTCGATGACCTCGTCGTCGATGCGCAGGCCGTCGTCGTCCGCCTTCTTTCTCAGAATCGCCATGCGCGTCTCGTAGTCGGGCGGGCGTATGTCGACGACGAGTCCCCACTCGAAGCGGGAGACGAGGCGCTCCTCGAGGCGGGCCATCTCTTTCGGCGGCCGGTCGCTCGTAAGAACGATCTGGCGCTGAGCGTCGTAAAGGGCGTTGAACGTGTGGAAGAACTCCTCCTGGGTGCTCTCCTTGCCCTCCAGGAAATGGACGTCGTCGACCAGCAGCAGATCCATCTCCCGGTAACG
>JAHEKM010000153.1 GCA_024638325.1 Gemmatimonadota bacterium
AAGAGGACACGCACGCGTTCTCGGTGGGCGTCATGCTCGGCATCGCCTACGCGTGCTCGCTCGGGGGTATCGCGACGCTGGTCGGGACGCCACCGAACCTATCTTTGGCCAGGATCTTCGAGATCACCTTCCCCGAGGCGCCTCCTCTGGTCTTCGGCCAATGGATGGTGATGGCGTTACCGATCTCGCTCGTGCTGATTACGATCGCGTGGCTGCTGATCACGAAGGTCTTCTTCCGTGTGCCCGATCACGTCACTGTGGACCAGACCGTGGTCGAGGAGCAGGCCAAGGCACTCGGCCCGGCGGCGTACGAGGAGCGAGCCGTGCTCGTCGTCTTCGGGCTGACCGCGCTTCTTTGGGTGTTCCGCCTGCCGCTCCAACTCGGCGTTTTCACGATCCCGGGTTGGTCTCAGCTGCTCCCCTTTCCGGAACTGATCGACGACGGGACCGTCGCGATCACCATGGCCTCCCTTCTGTTCCTCATCCCCACGCGCTCGCCTGACGCCCCAGCTCCGACCCTGGCCGGCAAGGACATCATCCCTCGCCTGCCATGGAACATCGTCCTCCTCTTCGGCGGGGGCTTCGCTCTGGCTCACGGCTTCCAGGTCACGGGGCTGTCCATCCTCATCGGTGACGCGTTCGCCGGTCTCGCGGGAGTACCGCCCTTCGTTCTGATCCTCATGGTTTGCCTGTCGATCACCTTCCTCACGGAGCTGACCTCCAACACCGCTACGACCGAGATGATTCTCCCGATTCTGGCCTCCGTGGCGGTCGCAACGGACGTGCACCCGCTGCTCCTGATGGTCCCCGCGACGTTGTCCGCGTCGTGCGCGTTCATGATGCCGGTGGCCACACCGCCCAACGCGATCGTCTTCGGAAGCGATCGCGTGCGAATTCCGGAAATGGCCAGGATCGGACTCGTCCTGAACCTGGTAGGGGCGTTGGTGATCACGTTGATCTTCATGGTACTGGGCACGGCCATCTACGGAATCGAATCGGGCGTCATGCCCGACTGGGCGGTGTTGGGAAGGTAGGCGGGCAGCCGACCGGGCTCCCCTCAGAGCGCGGCCAGAAAGTCCTCGACCAAACCCACCGTCATTGGCGCGGAGAGCACGTCCGTGTGCTCCCGATCCGGCACGAGCGAGTACGGGACACCCGCCGCGGCCGACAGTCGCTCGGCGTGATAGCGGGCGACGCGCCGGTCATGCTCGGGCTGGATGATCAGCAGCGGCTGGCGCAGCTCTCGGATGCGCCTCGCCGGAACGTGCGGCCGGAAGGAGCCCCCAAGCCGCCGCCACCAGAACGGGCGCAGCAGCGTGACCATGAGGGGCCCGGGCATGCCATGGTCCGAGAGGTACTCGGAGGTGATGCCGAGGACGTCAGCGGGTGCCGCGATGAGCACCAGCGCCTCGACGGTTGCTCCCTCGGCGACGGCGAGCACCGACGCGGCACCGCCCAATGAGTGCCCGATCAACACGCGCCGCCTCCCCGGGAAGCGGGCCTCGGCGTAGTGGACCGCGGCCATCACGTCGTCGCGGAAGTGTCGAACGGTGACGTAGGGAGCGGGTCGGTTTCGACCATGCCCGCGTACGTCGAAGAGCAGAACGTCGTAGCCGCCCCGGACGAGTGGCTCGGCGAGCTGCAGCACGGTCCCGTAGCTCGCGCCCCATCCGTGGGCCATCAGGATCAGGGGGCGGCGCTCACTCCCGGCAGACGACTGCAGTAGCCAGGCAGCGAGCTCGTAACCGCCCGACGGGATCATGAGGTCCTCGTGCACCAATCCGAGGTCCGGTACGGAGCGCTCTGGAGTGACCGGGACTGGCCGCACCAGCCGATTGGCCAGCCGATCGAGGGCAACGAGCCCCCCTGCGCTTACCACGCCCACGGCGACGTAGCCGATCAAGCGGGGTGCGCCTCCGTCACTCGCCGACGGGCCGCGCGACGATGATACCGTCCTGACCGCCGATGCCTCGGATACGCTCTGCGAGGGTGATCTCGCTGATCTGAACCGAGTCGCCCACGAGGGGTGCGTGCATCAGGCGGAGCGTACCGTCGACCCACAGGGCCAGACCCGTGTGGGCGACGTCCAGGCCCGGCACCGTGCTGGTCGCCGCGATGACGTCGCCGTCCCGGATCCCGGCGGCCGCGGCTTCAATCGCGTCCTGCGGAATGAAGTCGCGCCCGGCGGCGCTGAGCCTTCGTTCGGCCTGCCGCACCCGCGTCACGTTCGCCGAGTCCGCGAGCTGTCTGTACGCATCGGTGTGCGTCGTCATGAAATCGATCGGTTCCCGGTCGCGCACGCCGCCAAGCTCCGCGGTTATGTCACGCACCAGACCTCGGCGGTCGTTGTCGGCGATCCAGTCCGTGAAGTAGTGGAGCCGGCTTGGATAGCCGCTCAAGACCCCGTCCCGATAGCGGATCTCGGTGAGCAAGGCGGCGTACGCTGCCTCGGCCGCGGCACGGTCCCCGAGCAGCGCCGGCGGGTACTCTCGCACGAAGCGGCTCAGCGCCAGAACGTTCTCGACGAAGGTGACGCAGTCGAGACCCCTGAAGTTGATGACGAGCCCCTCGGGCCCCTCGACCTCGAGCGTCTGCGGGACGTAGGCCGTGCCCACGAACGTGCGGCCCAAGCGGGCCATCGCGTCACCGAGCGGTAGCGTGTCCAGGCGCTCGGACGCAGCCCAACCCACCTTCTCGCGGAAGATCTCCCAGTCCTCGTCCACCCACGTCGGCTCGCCGAGCACGCCTACCGGCGGCCCGTGCGGCTCGAAGGGCGACCAAAGCATCGCCGCGACGACAATCAGCGCGACGGCGACCGGCCCGAACAGGGCCCGGTAGCGGACGAGAACGTCGGGTATCTCCATCTTGACCGTCGTAAGCGGTGTGTCGGGTCTGGGGGTTGCTTCACCGCGAATGTAACCGTGGACAGCCCCGGCCCGGTCGATGAGCTTAGAAGTCCAACTACCCCAAGATTCAAGCAAGTGCCGCACTGCCCGCGGCAAGGAACGATGGATGCCCTACCCCGAGATGATGGTCGCCCCGATGCGGCAGGACCTGGTTCGCATTGGATTCACCGAGTTGAAGACCCCCACGGACGTCGACGAAGTGCTCGGTAAGGAGACCCGCACGACGCTGCTCGCGGTCAATTCGGTCTGCGGCTGCGCCGCCGCCATGATGCGGCCCGCGGTCTACCTCTCCCTTCAGGGTGAGCGTAAGCCCGAGGTGCTCACCACGGTCTTCGCCGGCCAGGACATGGACGCGACCGACAAGGCCCGCGAGTACATCACCGGCTTCCCGCCGTCGTCCCCCAGCATCGCCCTCTTCAAGGACGGCGAGCTGGCGTATTTCATGGAGCGCCACCAGATCGAGGGGCGCTATCCGGAGGACATCGCCGCCGACCTCAAGGCGGCGTACGAGGAGCACTGCTAGGCTGACGGCAGCGCCGGCGCATGGTCGTCAAGACCGAATGGCTCGTCCGCGGGGCGGTGGAATCCGTCTTCGTCGTGGGCAGCATCCTCCTGGCGTTGGCAGTGGACGAGTGGGCCGAGAACCGTGATTTCGCCGAGCTGGCGGACCAATCACTGGGCATCTTCGAGCAGGAGCTCGTACAGAACCGCGACCGCGTAGAAGACGGGCTGCCCTACCACCAGGGCATTCGCGACATCCTCGGCCAGATGGTTGCAACGCCTCCCCCGGTGATCGACCTGAGGCGCATCATGGAGGGCCTCGAGACGCCCGTGCTGCTGAACACGGCCTGGGAGACCGCCCTCGCGACCGGCGCCCTGACGCACATGGACTTCGATGTCGTGCGGGCGCTCTCCCTCACGTACAGCATCCAGGAAGGTTTTACGAGCCGCAGCCGCTCGGACCGACCCCGTATCGGAACAGGGGAAGAAATGAGCCCCGCGGACTTCACCGCGCAGGTCCAACAAGCGTACGACTACGTCGCCGCGCTGACCCGGGACGAGGCGGAATTGCTCACGGTATACCAGCAGGCGCTGCAGCTGGTGGGCCGGTACCACGGAACCGCGCCACCGGAGCGGGCCGAGACCGCCGCCGACAACAACTGAGCCGGCAGCCGGGCGGCGGCTACCTCAGGATGTAGTCCGCGTCGCTCGGTAGTAGGCCGTCGATGCGCACGACCTTCGACTCCGAACTCACATCCGCGACCGGCACGAAGGTGATCGCACCCGGGATCACGGTGACGAGATCGCGCGCCATATCCGCGCTGTATACGAGCTTGGGGCCAGCCGCGACCTCGGCTCTGAACATCTTCCCGATCCAGTACTCGCGGAACTCGTCCTCGTCCATCTCATAGATTCGGTCGAGCACGAGGGCCCGCTCCGCCGCGGCGGGCGCCCGCATGAGTAGCGTCACTCGCCGTCCGTCCTCCCAGAACTGACGCTCGCCGCGGAAGATCCTGCGGAGCTCGTTGAAGGTGAGATTCGCGGCGTCCGTGTCCGGATGCACCACGATGGCCACGGCCTCCCCACCCTCGCTCTGGGCGTCGACAGGTGCGCCCCAGCCGAGCGCGGCGAGTGTGCCCATGAGCACCGTCCATCGGAAGCCAACCGGGAGCCGAGTCATGACTGTCCTCCGACGGGAATGGCGAAGCTCGCCTGCACAACGAGAGAGCTCACGGCGGAGCCCGTACCAAACGTCTCGCTCCGGTACTCGGACTTCAACGCAGCCAGACCGTCGAAGTCGTACCGCACGCCCGCCACCAGCGCCTCGTAGTTCGACAGCGTCGCTCCGAAGACGGGGTCGGCCGCGTCGATGTCGGTGTCCTCCCACCGCGCGTACGGCGTGACGTCCTCGAGTGGGCCGGAGGGCAGTCGCACGCCGGCATGTACGTAGTAGGCGGAGGAGCCCAAAGACGCCCCGCCCGACGCTGGCTCGTGCGACACGTCGATGTACTCGGCAACCACTTCCAGCATGCCCCGGTTCCAAACCGCATGCGCCGACAGAATGCGCTCGTCGGTCTCTCCCGCTCCGGAGTCGGGTACCCTGTCCAGGTACATGCCGCCTCCGACGCGGAAGCCACCGAGGTCGATCGGCTGCACCGAACCCGACAGGATCACGGCCCGGTTCCCGTTGGCGTCACCGCCGTCCTGGGCCCCGACCCCGCTGCTGTTCCGTCCGTTGCCGACCCCGCCCATGTAGTGCAGCGGCGTGCCCGGCACGTGTCCCTCGACCATCGCGCCCACGAAGTGCACCGGAATGAAGTTTGTGCCGAACGTCACCGCGCGTGGGCGATCCACGGAGCCCTGAAGCCACAGGCCGTGGTGGTACGCCGTATTCCAATAGGAGATCGGCGTGTGGTACCGCCCGACCGAAACCTTCACGGCATCGTTGAAGTCGTAGCGCAGAATCGCGCGCTCCACTGTCGTCACGTACGACGACCCGCGGTAGGAGAGAGACAACTCGCCGAAGAAGACGACGTGCTCGGAGAGCGACCCATTCGCGTGGGCGACGACCTGTCCGAGGCCGAAGCCGGGATCGGTCCCTTCCGTCGTCACGTACCGGGCGTCCCCGAACAGGAATCCCTGGATCGTCGGGCCGGTCGAAACCGCCTGCCCAGTGACCGCGGGGCTCAGCTGCGCCGAGAGCCCGGTCGAAACGAGCGCCAAACCCGCTATGGCCAAAGTGATCGAGCGCCGCATCGGAGCCTTTCAACAAGAAATTGGATGCCGGAGCGGGCGAACCTAGCCCGCCCCGGTATGCCTGGCCACTACCTGCGTCCAGCCGGGTGGGCGCGTAGGTTGACCTCCCGCATTTCGACTGATACTGATTGCTGCCCCAAGGTCAGGTTGCGTGTTACGGAGGCGCGCCTGTCACTCGGCCTCCAGCGTGAACTGCACCACCTGCACGCTGTAGCTCCGACGTCGAATGGACTCCTTTCGAGCGAGCCTGTAGGGCGTATGAAGGTGGACCGACCGCAACAGCGACACCGGGTCGAGGGTGGGCAGGAGAGCCTCGGGCATCATGGGGCCGATCAGTCCGCCCCATTTACCTGGTTGCCTGAAGATCAGGTGGATCCGGGGTACCCGGCATTCGCCCATGGCGAGGATCGCGTCCAGGCGCTCGTCGGACGTATAGTCCTCCATCACCTCCTGGATGACGACGTCATCGAACGCGTCGCTCCCTACGAGGACGTCCTTGAAGTCGGCCACGGCGAAGGTTGGCGCGGCCCTGCCCTGACCGCCTCGAGCCTTTAAGACCCGATGGCTGACAAGATCGACGCCCGTGACCCGGGCACCCTCGCCCGCCAATCGCCTGGAGAGCAGGCCGTGACCGCATCCCGCATCGAGGACTCTTCGTCCGACAACCGGCTGGAGCCAATCGAGCAGGAGCTCGTGGGTGTCTCGTCGGCCCAGGATGGCATTCTCTTCCCAGTAGGTCGAGGGGGATTCCCGCTCGATTCGGGACCAGGTCTCTCCGAACTCTCCCGAGTAGAGACCGTGGAGTCGCCTGGCGAGGTCCTGACTCATGCGCCGTGGAGGAACCGTGGGACGAGGAGCGGGCGGGGTCTGCGACACCTGATGGGACTGGGTGTGGCGGTGCTGGGCCTCGTGCTCGCGGGCTGCGAGCCGGGCCCGAGGCCGACGCCGGAACAACCTATCGCGTACAGCCACCAGGTGCATGTGCAGGACGAGGAGATGGAGTGCACGCGCTGCCATCTCGGAGCCGATGTATGGTGGCGCCGCGGCCAAGCCTTTTACCACCCACCACAACCAGTTA
>JAHEKM010000002.1 GCA_024638325.1 Gemmatimonadota bacterium
GAAGTAGGCGGCGCTCTCCTCGTCGCCCACGCGCACCACCGGTCCAGCCACGCGCACCTGGCGCTGAAGAACCGCCCAGTGAAAGCAGAGCGCCGCCCTGGGGTTGGCATCGAGCTCGGCCGCCTTCTGGCTGCCGAAGTTGGTGAAGAAGACGAAGCCGTCCTGATCGACCTGCTTGAGCAGCACCATGCGAGCGGACGGCATACCGTCCGGTGTCGCGGTCGCCAGCGTCATCGCTTCCGGTAGCAGGATGCCCGCCTCGGAGGCCGCCTCGAACCAGAGCTGAAACAGCTCGATCGGGTCCGCATCGTCCGCCGCCTCAGGCAGGCCCTTGGCGAGGCCCTTGCCCAGCGTGAGCACGGTCTTGAGGGACGACTTGAGGGACATGCTCCGACAGACTCCTGGCGTCTTCGTGCAGCGGGGCAGGCAAGGTGGAGCGACGGCTCGGCCGTCACAAGGCCCGTTGACGGCCTGGGACCATGTTGCGAGACTTCATGGTATACCCCCCCCAGGGGGGGTGGGATAACGGCAGCGAGGAAGCAGATGGCCGGACACGGGACGGACGACATCCAGCGGCGCCTCAAGAGCGTGGAGGGCCACGTGAGGGGCGTGCAGCGCATGGTGGACGAAGGCGCGTATTGTATCGACATCGTGAACCAGATCACCGCCGTACAGCGTGCGCTGAAGAAGATCAGCGGCCTCGTGCTGGACCAGCATCTTCACTCGTGCGTGACGGACGCCATGCGTGGGCCGGACGCCGCGGCGCGTGAGCAGGTGCTCGGGGAGCTGCTCGAGTTCTTCGAGGCTACGGGCAAGGCATGATGTTTCCTACGGAGGACGATCAATGACGACGAAGACGGTGAAGGTTCCCAACATCAGCTGCGGGCACTGCGTGATGACCATCGAGAGGGAAGTGGGTGAGCTGGCCGGTGTGGCGGAGGTGAAGGCCGATCACATGAAGAAGAACGTGACGATCTCCTGGGATCCCGACGCGACGGAATGGGCCGCGATCGAGGATCTCATGAAGGAGATCAACTACGCACCGGCGGACTGACGCGGTCCGCGACGAACGAGCCGAGAGCCGACCTACCATGCCCGGAACCGCGACACAGGAGCGTGAAACGATTCTCCCCATCACGGGGATGACGTGCGCCAACTGCGCGGCCACGGTCGAGCGCACGCTGCGCAAGACCGCCGGGGTGGCCGACGCGACGGTGAACTATGCCACCGAGCGCGCGACCATCCATTTCGACCCGGAGGAGGTCACGCTCGAGCAGCTCGGCGCCGCCGTCGAGCGGGTCGGCTACGGGGCGATCATCGCCGAAGAGGGTGAGCTCGACGACGCCGAGGCCGCCGCGCGCTCCGAGGAGATCCGCGACCAGAGCCGGAAGTTCTGGACCGGCGTTGTCTTCGCCGGACCGCTCTTCGTGCTCAGCATGGCCCGCGACTTCGGGCTCGTGGGCGCCTGGGCGCACGAGCCCTGGGTCAACTGGCTCATGTTCGCCCTCGCCACGCCAGTCCAGTTCTACGTGGGTTGGGACTACTACGTCGGTGGGTGGAAGTCCGTCCGCAACGGCTCGGCGAACATGGACGTGCTCGTCGCGCTCGGGTCCTCCGTCGCCTACGTGTACTCGGTCGTGGTCGCGGCGGCGCTCACGCTGGGTAGCACCGGCGCGGGTGAGCACGTCTACTTCGAGACGGCGGCTCTCATCATCACCCTCATCAAGCTCGGCAAGTTGCTCGAGGTGAGGGCGAAGGGTCAGGCCGGCCAGGCGATCCGGGAGTTGATGGCGCTGCAGCCCGCCCGCGCCACTGTGGTGCGCGAGGGCGTGGAGCAGGTCGTGACCCTCGCGGACGTGCGGGTGGGCGACGAGATCATCGTTCGGCCCGGAGAGCGCATTCCCGTGGACGGCACGGTCATCGACGGCATGTCTACCATCGACGAGAGCATGCTCACCGGCGAGAGCATGCCCATCGAGAAGCGTCCTGGCGACGAGGTCGTCGGCGCCACGATCAACAAGACCGGGACGTTCCGCTTCCGCGCCACCAAGGTCGGCTCCGACACGGCACTGGCACAGGTGGTGCGCCTCGTCGAAGAGGCGCAGGGCAGCAAGGCGCCCATCCAACGGCTGGCGGACCAGGTCGCTGCTGTCTTCGTGCCCGCGGTGATCGTGATCGCCGTCGGGACCCTGCTCGTGTGGTGGCTGTGGGTCGGCGCGGGCTTCACGCCGGCGCTGATCCGCCTGGTCGCGGTCCTCGTCATCGCGTGCCCATGTGCGCTCGGCCTGGCGACACCCACGGCGGTCATGGTCGGCACCGGGCGTGGCGCGAGCATGGGCGTCCTGTTCCGGAGCTCGGCCGCCCTGGAGCGGGCGAAGGCGACGGGGGTTGTCGTGCTGGACAAGACCGGTACCATCACGAGGGGCGAGCCCGCGGTTCTCGACGTGGTCGCGCGAGACGGGGACGACGCAGGGCTCCTGCGGTGGGCGGCTTCCGCGGAACGGAGGAGCGAGCACCCGCTCGCACGCGCGGTGGTGAGTGAAGCCACCGCGAGGAGCGTCGACCTCGCCGAGCCGACCAACTTCGAGGCGGTGCCCGGGAAGGGTGTCGTGGCCATGGTGGACGGAACGCCCGTCATCGTCGGCACCGCAGGTCTATTGCGGGAGTGGAGCGTTTCGACCGTCGAACTCGAGGGACACGCGAGCTCGATCGAAGACGCAGCGCGGACCCCTCTCTGGGTCGCGGTGGACGGGACGGCCACCGGACTGATCGGCGTCGCGGACGCGGTGAAGGAGGGTTCGACCGAGGCCATCGCCCAGTTGCGAGCCGCGGGACTCGAGGTCGTCATGCTGACCGGAGACAACGACCGGGTCGCACGCGCGATCGCCGCCGAGGTCGGCATCGAGCGCGTCCGCGCCGAAGTACTGCCCGGTGACAAAGCAGAGGTGGTGCGGGAGCTGCAGAAGGACGGTCGTGTCGTAGCCATGGTCGGGGACGGCATCAACGACGCCCCGGCGCTCGCACAGGCCGACGTGGGGATCGCGCTGGGAACGGGCACCGACGTGGCGATGGAGGCCGCGGACGTCACGCTCATGCGGGGCGACCTGCGATCGGTTCCGGAGGCTCTGGCGCTCAGCAGAGCCACCATGCGCTCGATTCAGCAGAACCTCTTCTGGGCGTTCTTCTACAACGTGGCGCTGATTCCCGTGGCGGCCGGCGCGTTCTACGCCCTGACCTTCCTGCCCATGATGCTGCGGGAGCTGCACCCCATCCTGGCGGCGCTCGCCATGGCACTGAGCTCGGTGACCGTGGTCGGCAACAGCTTGCGGCTCAGGCGCGCGCCTCTTCGCTAGCGCGTCGGCTGTCCCCGTAGCCGGCAGTCGCACGCGGCGCTCGCGGAAACCTCTTCCGGACGCTATCCGTAGAACCCGACATGCTTACGATACTGAGGCGCGTGGTGAAGCTGGTCCTGAGCTGGATCGTGGACAAGATCTAGCGGCCTACCCCGCCGCCACCTGTGCCAGGGTGTTCCTGAGTCGCTCTGTGAGCACTCGGTAGATGCCCCGCGCAACCACGGGATTGGATTCCACCGCCCGGTCGAAAGAGTCCCGATCGAGTCTGAGAAGCGTGGTAGCGACGTTGGCGGTCGCGGTGGCGGAGCGGGTCTCACGGTCCAGTATAGCCATCTCACCGAAGCCCTCGCGCGCACCGAGCGTGGCCAGGTCGGTCTGACCGCGAGAGATCCGGATGGCGCCCTCCACGACTACGTAGAAGGCGCTGCCCTCTGCGCCCTGCTCGAAGATCACCTCGCCGGGCTCGGCGTAGACGACGTCGGCCAGCGCGGCGATGCCTGCCAGGTCCGAGCCAGGGAAGTTTCTGAAGAACTCCGAGCCCTTCAGAATCATGACTTTCTCGATGAGCGGAATCATGGAATCGGTCTCCGGTGCGTCTGTCTTGGATTGTCCGGGTTGCGCCACTTCGTCGTCGCGGCCCAGCAGGTGCAGGCCGAGGGCCCGCGGCCACCAGTCGTCGTCCTCGGCGAGCGCCTCGGCCGGGGACCTCCTTATGGCGGAGACGTCCTCGAGCAGCTCCGTGACGCGCGATTCGGGAATCTCTTCGGCCACGGCTTCGAGGAACGGCATCGCGGCGATGGCCGTCGGCCTGGATATCGTGCCCTCGAGGAGCTCCAGCGCGTTGCTGCGGTGGCCCGCGTGGTCGCTCCGGAGCGCCTCACCGATCGCGGCCATTCGGGCGACGTCGTGCGACAAGCTCAGGAGCTTGAGCACGCGCTCCACGGAGCGCTCCCGGAGCCCGTGGAGCTCGCTCGCGACGAAGGACGCTTTGGGTCCGTCGGCGGCCCTCCGGATGGCGGTCGACGTAGCGGCGTACTTCAGCCCGCGCTGGATCTCGGCCCGAAGCACGGGGCGCAGTCTCCGCGCTTCGATGGCATCGGCTGCGCCCGCCTGGCGCATGCGGCTGAGCGAAGTGAGAGCGGCCGGTCCCAGTACGGGCTCCTCGAGGAGTCGCACGAGAGCGTTGCGGGCGTCACTGCCCGGGACGCGCTCGAGCGCGGTGATGACGCTTCGGCGGAGGGGCAGCGGTAGCTCCCTGCGCTCGAGCAGCTCGGCCATGACGGGAACCGCCGCCGGACCCAGCGACGCCAGTGAGTCGAGCGCCGCGGAACGTGCCTGGACATCGGCCAGGACCGGTGTGAGGGCATCCAGGAGTCCGACGGCACCCAACTCGCCCACCGCCCCAGCTCCGACCGTCCGGTCCACGGAGTCGTCCGAGGCCAGGAGGTGGCGGATGCGGTCCTCGGTCTCCTCCCAACCGAGTCGTCCCAGCGCCACGAGCGCTGCGCGGCGGACCGCGGGATCCTGGTGGTCCACGAACTCGAGGACCATGGTCGGATCGACACCGCCCAAGGATCCGATGGTCTCGAGGAGCTCGGCCATCACGAAGGGCGATTCCTCCTTGGCCAGCTGACCGGCGATCGCCAAGCCTGCCGAGAAATCCGGCAGAGCTTCGATGGCGCGGAACACCCGGGCGGCTTCGGCTCGCACCTCCACCACGGGGTGGCTCAGGAGGGAGCGGATCCGAGGAGCTGCATCCTCTTCGGGTAGCTGTTCGAGGAGGGCCGTCGCGAACACGACGATCGTCGGATCCGTGTCGGCGAGGGCCTTGTCGATGCTGGCGAGGGCGCTCTTGTCGGCGACCAAGGGCACGTGCTCGAGGTCGGACAGGTCGACCGCGTGACGCGCAAGCGCGCTGTCGAGCGCGGTGATGTACCGCTTTCGATGCCTCGAGTAGGTGACGGCCGCGGTGAGCGCGGCGGCGACGGTGGCGTAGGGGAGTAGTTGCGGCCTCGAGGCCAGCGCGAGCGCCACACCACCGGCCGAAGCCTTCGAGAGCGGCCGCAGCACGCCACCGAGCGTGGCCAGCGCGACGCTCTTCACGCGGTTGGGGAACGGCAGCAGGGACACCTGCTCGACCGGCTTCTGGAGACTGAACTGAAGGATGTCATCAAGCGCCTGCGCCGCCACGAGCATGTAGAGCCCGCCGACGACGGCGGTCCCGGCGGCGGCGAAGGCCAGGACCGTGCTCTGCAGCATCGCTGCGAAGGACACGCCGAACTTGGGGAACAGCACGCGGGACGCCCACAGCTGCAGAACCAGCGTTCCGACACCGACCGTGGCCGAGAGCAGCCCGTAGATCGCGGTGATGCGGTCCCGCGGATACGTCTCCTGGAGGAGGAACTTGAGCTGCAGGTCGATGAGCGTACCCGTGAGGGTGAGCGCCACGAGTCCGACTGCGAGCAGACGAAGCAGCTTGTTGGACCCGACCGACCGCACGCCGCGGCTGGCCCGCTGCAGGAAGAGCTTGGCCGCGCCGGCCTGCGCGGGAGGCTCGTCTGGCTCTCGCACCGGTTCGGGCACCGCCCACAGAAGGGGCACCGCCAGGAGGAGGAGGGCGGCGGAGATCCACAACAGGTTGTCGGTGCCGAGCCCGAGGGCCGCGGGGGCGACGCCCGTTCCGCCCACGATGGCGCCGAGAGAAGCGCCCACGCCGATGAGCGGCAGGAGGCGCTTGGCCTGGCGGCCGGTGAGCAGGTCTCCGGCGTAGTCCCACGCGTGGGTGAGCATCAGCACCTGCACCGCCGACAGCCACAGGTAGATCGCGAAAGACGTATCCGGGTTGACCGCGAAGAGAGCCCGACAGGCGAGCACGGATATGACCAGAGCACCGGTGAGGCCCAGCGCGAGGCTGCGCCGCGCCGTCGCAGCCACGTAGCCGGTGAAGACGATGGCGACGAGCGCCGTGAGCAGCGACGCCCCGATGACCGCATGGGGAATGCGCGCGCCAGGATATACGGACAGGAAGAGTCCGTTCTTGGCCGCCGACAAGACGGTCGTGTTGGCGGTGTTGAGCAGGAGGAAGCCGCCCATGACGGCCAACGTCCGCCCTTCCCCCACGCGGAGATGGAGGGCGCGCGAGACTCGTTCGCTCAAAGGCACCGAGGTCTTCCTGCTCCTGCGGAGGGACGCACACCGGGGGGGCGACGGATTCCGGGCGCAAGGTCAGGCTCCGCGGGGCGAGCGGCAAGGCGGGTCGCCGGACTTCCAGGGGGGGCTGGTCCGAAGCGGGCCTGAGGCTCATCCTTTCCGCATGACTACCGAAGAGCACAGCCAGGAGTACGATGTCGGCACAACCGGCACCCTGGCCGACATCGTGGCCATCATAGAGAGCGCCAAGGTCCGGGGCGGTCGGGACGTGCTGGAGAAGCACATCACCAAGGCCCTCCCCGAGGCGACGGCCGACGAGGTGCGCGAGGCCGCCGAGGTCGCGACCGAGGTCATCGAGTCGATACCGATCTTTCTCGCCAGGGCGAGACAGGAAGCCTCGGAGCGGGGACTCGACTCGGTGGTGACTCCCTTGCTCGACCATGCGGAGCGGTACTATCTGCAGCCGGTCGACCTCATCCCCGAGATGACTCAGGGCCTGGTGGGCCTGCTCGACGACTCCTACCTCGTCATCCGCATGCTGCAGAACCTCGAGAGAGGTCCACACCGCTTCCTGGATTGGGATCTCGACTACCCCATCCGCTTCCTTCAGCGCCTCGTCGGCGGCAAGGTGTCGCAGCGGCTGGACGGCATGGCCATGGATGCGATGGACGAGGTGTCCGGTCAGCTCTCGGATCTGTGGCAGCGCATCGCGCACGACGCATGACCGGCAAGTACGACACGGGACTCGGGAAGCGGGAAGCGAACCACGTACCGCTCTCACCACTGAGCTTCCTGCGCCGCACGGCGCAGGTCTTTCCCGACCGCGCAGCCATCCGATATGCGGGCGAGGAGCGGAGCTGGGCCACGACGTACGAGCGGTGCGTCCGACTCGCGGACGCCCTGCGCCGACGCGGCATCGGCCCGGGCGACACCGTCTCCGTGCTGTGCCCGAATACGCCGCCGGCGGCCGAGGTCGCCTTCGGCGTTCCGATGTCGGGCGCGGTTCTGCACATGATCAACACGAGACTCGATCCCTCGGCGATCGCGTTCATGCTGGACCACGCCGAAGCCCGCGTGTTCATGATCGACCAGGGGCTGGCCGGCGTCGGCCTCGACGCCTTGGGGAGAGCCGAGGTCTCGCCGACCGTCGTGGCCATGGAGGACGCGACGCTGGGGAGCGCCGACGCTTACGGCGAACTCACGTACGAGGCGCTCGTGGCCGAGGGAGACGCGACGGCCGGGTGGTCGCTGCCCGAGGACGAGTGGGACGCCATCGCGCTCAACTACACCTCGGGTACGACCGGGAACCCGAAGGGCGTGGTCTACCACCATCGCGGGGCGTACCTCAACGCGCTGGGCAACGCCTTGGAGTGGGCGCTCCCGCACCATCCGGTCTACCTGTGGACGCTGCCTCTCTTCCACTGCAACGGCTGGTGCTTCCCCTGGACTGTGGCAGCCGTAGCCGGCACGAACGTCTGCCTTCGCGGTGTCGACGCGCCGGACATCCTGGGCGCGATCCAGGACGAGGGTGTCACGCACATGTGCGGCGCGCCGATCGTGCTGAACATGGTCACCACGGAGGCCGAGCGTCGCGGCGAGGGCCTTGGTCGGACCGTTCGGCTGATGACCGCGGGTGCCGCCCCGCCTGCCGCCGTTCTGGAACGCTCGGGCAGAATCGGCTTCGACGTCACGCACGTGTACGGGCTGACCGAGTGCTACGGGCCGAACACGGTGTGCGCGTGGCACTCGGAGTGGAACGAGCTGCCGGAGTCCGAGCAGGCGACGCTCAAGGCCCGACAGGGTGTTCCCTATGTGGTCCAGGAAGAGCTGACCGTCCTCGATCCCGAGACCATGGAGCCGGTGTCGGCCGACGGCGAGACCATCGGCGAGGTCATGATGAGGGGCAACATCCTCATGAAGGGCTACCTCAAGAACCCCTCCGCGACCGAGGCCGCCTTCGAAGGTGGCTACTTCCATACGGGCGACCTCGCAGTCATGCATCCGGACGGCTACATCGAGATCCGGGACCGCTCGAAGGACATCATCATCTCCGGTGGTGAGAACATCTCGTCCATCGAGGTCGAGGGTGTGCTCTACCGGCATCCCGCGGTATCGGCGGCGGCCGTCGTGGCCCGTCCGGACGACCACTGGGGTGAGACGCCGTGCGCCTTCGTGGAGCTCCGCGAAGGGGCGGGGGTGGCCGCCGACGACATCATCGACTTCTGCCGCGAAAACCTCGCGCACTTCAAGGCTCCCAAGACGGTCGTCTTCGGCGAGCTGCCCAAGACCTCGACGGGCAAGATCCAGAAGTTCGTGCTGCGCGAGCGTGTGAAGGAGCTCGACTAGCGCCCTCAGGGTCCGTCCGAGGGCTTCCCCAGCTGCTGCCTGAGCGCCGCCGTGCGCGCGGTCGCTTCCGTGAACGAGGTGTAGACGCCCCTGGCTCCCAGAAGCCAGAAGACGAGGCCGATGGCCGCGCCCCAGGGCCAGGGCGACATCAGCAGCACCGCGCCGATGAAGAGCAGTAGCGCGAGCCAGACAACGAGCCGGACGAGGGCCCATTCTTCGTCGCGCTCGGCCTGAGCGAGCTTCGAGGCGAGGTCGGGACCGAGGTCGGTCAAGGTAGCCGGAGCGCCACCAACGACGCCGAAACCCCGTCGCCACCGATCGCCATGACGACGTACTGTCGGCCGTCGTGCAGGTACGTCATGGGAGCCGTCTGCGTCGGCGCGGGCACGTCGACCGTCGCGATACGCTCGCCGGTGCGTTTGTCCACCGCATGGAAGCGTGGCTCGCCCTCACGCCCCTCGCCGTACATGAGCAGCGTACGAGTTACGAGCGCCGTGGCGTGTGACGGCTGGCCCGTATTGGGCAGGTCGACGCTCTGCAGAAGCGGGTGCTCCGCGATGCGGCTGGGCGTGTCCCCGTTCGGGATCCACCAGAGCGTCTCGCCGGTGTTCATATCGATGGCGGTGACGCGCCCGTAGGGCGGCTTGAAGATGGGCAGCCCCTCGGGGCCGGCGAACCCGGCGGTGCCTCCGTAGTGCCATTCCACCACCGTGGAGCCGGAGCGGGAGTCGTCGGACCCGTCGTCGGCTTCCTGGCCCGGAATGAGCACCCGGCCCATGCACGACTTCACCGACACCACGTAGAGGATGCCTGTCTCGGGGTCCGCGACCGGTCCACCCGGGATGTTGGCCCCACCGCCTGCGCCTGGGCACATGACCGAGCCGCGGAGCCCCAGCTCGTTCTCCGAGTGGAGCAGAGGGCTGTAGAGCGGCCCGATCTGGTACCCGGCCACGATGTCGAGCGCCATGCGGCGGAGCTCGGGCGTGTAGTCGATGAGGTCGTCGACAGTCAGGCCCTGCATCTCGAAGGCCGCGGGTCGGGTCGGGAAAGGCTGAGTGGGCGAGTACGACTCGTTCGGGACGTCACCCGGCGGAACCGGCAGCTCCTCGATGGGCCAGATGGGCTCACCCGTCTCCCGGTTCAGCGCGTAGGCGAAAGCCTGCTTCGTGGTCTGCACGAGCGCGGGCACGGGCCGGCCGTCGACGACCACGTCCAGGAGCGTGGGCGGGAGAGGGTTGTCGTAGTCCCAGATGTCGTGGTGCACGGTCTGGAAGTGCCACACCCGCTCTCCGGTCCGCGCGTCGAGCGCGACGATGCTGTTCGCGAACAGGTTGTCGCCGGGGCGGAAGCCCCCGTAGTAGTCGTTGGTCGGTGCGTCTGTCGGGATGTAGACGATGCCTCGCTCGACATCGGCCGATAGAGGAGGCCACGCGTTGGCGTTGCCGCTGAAGGACCACGCGTCGTTCTCCCACGTGTCGTGGCCGACCTCGCCCGGACCCGGAATGACGTTGAAGGTCCAGAGGTGCTCACCGGTCCGGGCGTCGTAGCCGAGAATGTCGCCCGGTACGTTCTCCGTGCGGGTTTCGAACCGACCCGTGAGGTTCGAATTGCCGATCACCACGACCCCGTCCACCACGATCGGGGGAGACGAGTTGGTGATGCTGCCGACGCGCGGGTCGATGCCCTCATCGGGGTCGTACGGGTGGCCCAGGCCTTCCAGAAGGTCGACCACTCCCTGCTCGGGGAACCCGCGCAGGTCCACGCTGCCGCCGAACCCGGCGAGCGGGAGGCCCGACTCCGCGTCCAGGGCGTGCAGGAAGAAAGCCGGGGAGACCAGATAGACCACGCCGCGCCCGTCCACTTCGGCGTAGGCCACGCCCTTCCCGTGATTCTGCCGCCACGACCGCTCCCACCGGGTCGTGTGCGGCTCCCGGTACGTCCACAGCGTCTCGCCCGTGGCCGGATCGATGGCGACGACGGCGCGCCTGCGACCCGCCACCGTGAAGAGCTTTCCCTCCGCATAGATCGGGGTTGCACGGTAGATCGTCTCGACGGAAGGACCGTAGTTGTCCGCCTTCCAGAGCCAGGCGACCTCGAGGTCCGCGAAGTTGGTCGCGTCGATCTGATCGAGCGGAGCGTAGCGGGTGCTCGCCGCGTCCGCGCCCCAGTAGCGCCACTCCCCGGCCAGGTTCGACTGGGCTGTCGCGGCTGTCGGGGCCGCGAGCAGGAAGGCCACGCTCACGAGCCAGAAGCGTATCACGTCGATCCTACAGGCTTTGCGGTTGAGTACGGTCGTCGGAACCAGGGTAGGAGTGCGCGCGAGCCGGTGTCAACGCGGGGTTGTCCGGCCCGAGGCGTCGTCTGGTCCTTACCCCACCGATCGTTTTATCCTCGTCTCAGGTGCGAGAGTCCGATTTGCCACAGGAGCTGTACGTTCATGCGTTACCTGACAGCCGCACTCTTCGCAGTCGCGGTTGCGGCCTGCGGGGACTCGACCAGTCCGGAAGACAGCTTCCTGACGATGACCGTGGACGGCGCGCCGTTCACAGCCGTGTCCCCCACGCTGGTCATCGCGGGCCCCGTGCTCTTCGTGACGGGTACCGATCCGGGGACGGATACGGAAGTCGTGCTGGCCTTCGACAACTTTGGAACCGGCACCTACGAGGTCGGGGCTTCGAGCGCGACGGCCATCACGTATACGGTCGGCACCGACGAGTGGGAGGCCGCATTCGGATCCGGTGGCACCGGATCGGTGAACGTCTCCCGGGTCACCTCGATTCGTGTGGCGGGCACCTTCGCCGGGCAGCTGGTCGCCCAATCGGGCCAGATGCCCGACACCGTGTCCGTCACCAACGGCTCGTTCGAGATCATCTACGAGTAAGAGCCCGCCCGAACGCGAGCCGACGTGGTCATCGTCCTGGCCAGACACCTCGCTCGCCGAGTCGTCTAGCTCGGGGCGCCCAGGTCCTCAACGCCCGTAACCCGGCCGGTAGTGCTCGTGACACGTGAGGCACGACACGTAAAGCTGGTCGTTGAGCGCGACCATCGCGGCCACGTCCCGATCCTTCGCGGCCCGGTACGCGGCTTCGCCGGCGTCGAGCATCAGCTCGGCGTCCCGCATCCATTGATCCTGATCGCGCGCGCGACCAGGCATCATGAGCAGATTGGCGACCTCGGCGATCATGAGCGTCTGCATCTGCACCAGCGCCCATTCCTCGCTGTTGGTCGGAGTGCGCGTCTCGATGTAGAAGACGGCATCCCCGGCCGGGTAGAGAATGTCGACCATGAGCTCGCTCATGGTGCCGACGCGACGGGCCAGGGACGACGAAGCCGGCTCCGGAGCGGACTCCGGGGCCGGCTGGGTCGCACACGCTGCGAGGAGCACGCCCGCGACGAGGAGGGATGCCGGCGCGCGCACGCAGTCGGATGTCGTGGAAGGTGTCGTGTGCCTCAGCACCTACCCGGGCCGGACTGCAACGAGGCTCGCTCGGCGCCGTCCTCGGGCGCTCCCGTACCGGACGAGCCCATGAAGAACTTGCGTCCGTCCGGGAACGTGACGTCGCGGCCGTTCGCGCGCTTGAGTGTGTGGTCCTTCGCCTGATACCCGTCCACGACGAGGCGCGAGCCGATGGGGAGGCACTCCCTACGGAGACCTCGCCGGACCAGGACATTCGGCGTCCCGCCCTCGACCATCCACACTTCCTCTTGGGAATTGGGCGGAGTCACTTCCTGACCGCCGATGACCATCCGCTCGACTGCGAGGTGGATCCACGAATGGGGATTCACCCACTCGAGTCGGACGACCGTCCCCTCGAACTGGATCGGGGCATCGGCGTCGAACTCGGCACCGAACGCGTGGTGGGCGTCTGCGGGCGCGTGCGACAAGGCCACCGTCCCGGCGGCGATGACACCCCACACCCAAAGTGATCTGGATTTCGACATGCTTGCTCCTCCTCTGGCTTACTGACGGTCCGACGCCTGCTGAGATTCCTGGTACCGGGCACCGCTCAAGATGTTCATGAGCGCGTAGTTGCCCTCGTGGCACGCGTATTCGTACACCAGGTCGTCGAATCTCTCGAAAGGTATCTCTCCGCCCCACGGCTGCGTATAGGCGGGATCCTCGATGGTGAACTCATAGAGGATGGTATCGTCGTCCACGCGCGTGAAGCGTTCGTGCACCCTGGTCTCCGGGCCCGGAGGCATGCCCCGGAACGGGTGGTCAGGGTTCAGGTTCGTCGTTTCCACGACGAGGGTGTTGCCCTCCCAGTGACCCCAGGAGTCTCCGAACCACGGGGTGAAATGATCTGGCAGGGGATGGTGTCGCTCGCCCAACCGGATCACCCGGTAGTCGTGCACCATCTCGGCGAGGATCAGCACGTGGTCCTCGCTCTGCACGATGGTGTAGTTGTTGTTGTAGAAGGTGTTCGGGATCATGGGCGGGCCCATGCTCGTTCCGAACGACACGATGCAGCGCTCGCCCAGCGGCCGGAGCTCCGGATGGTCGTAGGAATCGAAGCCGGCCCGCGCTCGTGCCCGAGCCGCCCTGCGCCTCTGCCCCAGCGGCGTCAGGTCGGGGATGCGGCCGTCGGGCGGGTGTGTGACGAGCGACGTCCTCGGCTCGCCGTTCACGACGGCGATGTTCGTCCCGCGATCGATATAGACGTTGTTGTACCCCCCGGTCGATCCGCCGGCCGAAGGCGGCGGACGATCCGGATCGCTGGGCTGAGCGCGCTGCTCGATGATCGCCTCGGCCCGACCCTCGAGCCGGTCGACCTCGGCCCACATGTACACCGGCTCCATCCCCTCCTCCCGCTGGAAGGGCGTGATGGTGACGTTGGTCCAATTCCCGCTGAGGTCCGGGTGCCCGGTCGCGGTGCGACGTGGCTCGAAGCCGGGGTCCCAGGGTTGGTTCCGGGGCGCGACTTGAGCGTCGGCCGACGTGGGCACGAGCAACAGAACAAGCGCGAGTGCGGCCACCTGGCCGGAAACCTCCTGCAGTCGATGCGTGTTGCTCATGCACGTCCTCCATACGCGGGAACAGGGACAATATGCGGGGCGTGGCTGCGGTGAGCCAGTCGGTCCGGGTCCGCTCGGAGCGCCCGTGCCCCGAGGATCTTGTTGACAACAAAACACGCGGCCAGCGAGCTTCGTACCTTGCACTCGGTGGTAGAGACACCCGCCCCAGAACCGTGATGAACAGCCCACTGACCTACGCCCAGCTCTGCAGCGCCACCTGTTGCTGTTGCTGTCGCCCTTTGGCGACCGGGGACTGGAGCGTCCTGCTCAGCGGCTGACGACAAGCGTCACGCGAACCAGAACGCCCAAGCGGCCCCGGGAAACCGGGGCCGCTTCTTTCTTGGTGCCTAGACCATGCCGGAGACACAGGTGATCGCCACAAAGGACCCGACGCCGATGAAGCAGCTATCGCTCCCCGAGGGCATCGAGGAGACAGACGCGCGCGGTATCATCGAGTGGGCCGTACGAGCGGTCGAGCCCGATGGGCTGATCGTCTCCACGTCGTTCGGGCCGAGCGGCCTGGTGAACCTCCATCTGCTCTCCGAGGTCGCGCCGCAGGTGCCGGTGGTCTTCATCGACACGCTGTACCACTTCCAGGAGACGCTCGAGCTGGCGGACCAGGTGCGGCGCCACTACGGACTCGACCTCCGCGTCTACCGCCCCGCGGACTCGCGCGAGGTCTTCGAACGTGAGCACGGCGAGCGGCTGTGGGAGCGAGACATCGACCGTTTTCACTACCTGACCAAGGTCGAGCCCATGGAGCGCGCGCTCGAGGGAGTGAAGGGGTGGGTTACGGGCCGGCGGCGCGATCAGTCCGCGACGAGGGCCGAGATGCCCGTCATCGAGGTCGGCGAGCACATCAAGGTCAATCCCGTCGCGGCCTGGGGGCGGGGCGACGTGTGGCGCTTCATTCTCGAGCACGACATCCCCTACAACCCGCTGCACGACATGGGCTACGCGAGCATTGGCGACGAGCCCCTGACCACGCCGATCCACCTGGGCGAGGACGAGCGCGCGGGCCGCTGGCGGGGCGAGGAGCGCACCGAGTGCGGGCTACACGACATCACCTAGGCTCGTAACGGGTGGTGGCGGGGGCACGGCGGTCGGGCGGACCGCCGTGCCCATTCTCAGGACTCGGCCGGCTCCTGGTGGAGCATCACGTTGAGCATCCTCAGCGTCGCGTTGATACCCGCGAAGACCTGGTTGGCGTGCACCCCACGGGTGCGGAACGTCCGTTCCGGACCCTGCCAGGTGATCAGCACCTCGGTCAGGGCGCTCGTACTCCCCCCTTGGGGAATCCTCAGCTCGTAGTCCACCAGCTCGGGAAAGGCGAGCGTGTCGGGCAGGACTTTGCGTACGGCGTCGATGAAGGCGTCGAAGCCGCCGTTCCCCGCGCCGGACGCGCGTCTCACGTCGCCGTCGATGGATACACGAATGCTCACCGTCGACTCGAGGTCCAGGCCGCTCGTCACCGAACAGCTCAACAGCTCGATATGACGGTAGTCCTTGCTCTCCAGGACGTCGGCGATGATGAACGGGAGGTCCTCCACCGTGATGGTGGCCTTCTGATCGCCCATCTTTACGATGCGCTCGAGGACTTGGGCGTGATCCTCGGGAGAGAGATGAATCCCGATCTCTTCCAGGTTCTTTTTGAGCGATGCTTTGCCGCTCATCTTGCCGAGCGCGTAGCTACGCTTGCGACCGAAGCGCTCCGGGCCGAGGGGCGACTGGTAGAGGTCGCCCTTCTGGTCTCCGTCCGCGTGGATGCCACTGGTCTGCGTGAACACGTCCGTGCCCACCACGGGAGCGTTGTCGGCAACCCGCTTGCCCGAGAAGTTCTCGACCATGCGACTGACGGCGACCAGCTTCGTCTCGTCGATGGAGAGCTGCATTCCCATCTTGTCTCGAAGGGCCACCGCCACCTCGGCCAGTGAGACGTTCCCGGCTCGTTCCCCCAGGCAGTTCACGGTGCAGTGGATGTCGCGCACGCCCGCCCGTATGGCGGCCATCGCGTTGGCGGTCGCAAGCCCGTAGTCGTTATGGGGGTGGAAGTCGAACGTGAGGTCGGAGAAACGGGCGACCATGTCGGACAAGGCGGCCTCGACCTCCTCGGGCGAGAGGACGCCCAGGGTGTCGGGTAGCATGACATGGGACACGCCCGTGCCCTGGAGACCGGCGACGTGCGCGTACACGTAGTCGCGATTGTCCCGGTACCCGTTCGACCAGTCCTCCAGGTACACGTTGACCGTCAGCTTCCTCTCGAGGGCGCATGCGACGGTGCGACGGACGTCGGCGAGGTGCTCTTCGGGCGCCTTCCGGAGCTGCGTCCGGCAGTGCTTCTCGCTCCCCTTCGTCAGAAGGTTCATGACGCGGGCGCCGCTTTCGACGATCCAGTCTGCACTGCGGGCGTCGTCGACGAAGCCGAGAACTTCCACCTGGTCTCCGTGCCCCGAAGCGGTAGCCCAGTCGCAGATGCGTCGGACCGCGTCCCGCTCGCCCTTGGAGACGCCCGCGGATGCGACCTCGATCCGGTCGACCTTCAGCACCCCGAGCAGCGCTTCGGCGATACCCACCTTCTCCGACGTGGAGAAGGAGACGTGACGCGTCTGCTCGCCGTCGCGGAGCGTGGTGTCGAGGAGCCTGACCCTGTTGCTGTCGTTCATGGGCTGATTGTCGCCGGCGTCGGCCGGTCGGGTGGTTGGGGGAAAAAGCTAGCACGGCCCCGAGTGGATGTGAGGGGTGGGACGGCGACCGCTCCGCGCAGCCTTGCCGCCTACTCCTCTGGGGTGCTACTCATCCGATGTCGAGACCGGCTCCTCATCGGGTCGGATCGGCTGAATCAACTTGCGTCGGAGGTACTCCAGATGCGCGCCGTAGCCCTGCCGGTCCTAGTCCTCTTCGCGCTCGCCCCGGCTCAGCCGGCCGTGGCCCAGGCGCCGGCGACCTTCGCCGCGAACGCGGCGGGCTCGACGGCCGGGGCGCCGACCTTCTACGCGGACGTACTGCCGATCTTGCAGCAGAACTGCCAGTCCTGCCACCAGGACGCGGGTCTGAACATGGGTGGGATGGTGGCCCCCTTCGCCCTCGTCACGTACGAGGACGTGCGTCGGTACTCCCGGAGGATCGCGGGAGCCGTCACCAGCGGCTACATGCCCCCCTGGTCGGCTTCGGAGCTCCACGGAGGCGACTTCCGCAACGAGCGCGTGCTCGAGGCCGCGGACAAGGCCACACTCTTGGCCTGGATCGAAAACGGGAGTCCAGCAGGCGACCCCGCCGATGCGCCTACCACCCCGGACTTCGTCTCCACCGCCGCCGCGACCGGTGGCTGGTCGATGGGTGAGCCCGACATGATCCTCTCCTTCGCCGAGCCCTTCTGCTTGGACGACGACGCGAACGACGTCTACATCAACATTCCGGTGCAGATCACCGAGGACATGTTGCCCGAGGACCAGTGGATCGAGTCGGTCGAGTATCGGAACGGTCCGGCCGTGCACCACATCATCTCCGCGGTGGGCGGGCTCGTGCCCGGCATGGAGCCGCATGTGTGGCCGGAGGGTTACGGTCGCGTCTTCAGGGCCGGACCGCGGCAGGTGGTCTTCAACATGCACTTCAACAAGGAGCCCGGCCCGGGCACCGCGCTCTGCACGAACATCGAGGCCGGTATCCGCTTCAAGGACGACGGCGAGGTCATCCGCTACGTCACCGGCGGGGAGGACCTCCGCATTCGCGGCTTCGAGATTCCGGCCGGTGAGTCCAGCTACTCCGCTTCCATGGAGTACACATTCGAGGAAGAGGTCGAGCTCATGAGCTTCATGCCGCACATGCACCTCCGCGGCAAGGCGGCGCTCTACGAGCTGACGTATCCGGACGGACGGCACCGGACGCTGCTCCACGTGCCGAAGTACGACTTCAACTGGCAGCACACGTACGAGTTCGCCGAGCGGCCCATCGTGCCTGCGGGCTCGGTGCTTCGCTTCACGCTCTGGTGGGACAACTCGCCGGAAAACCGGTACAACCCGGATCCGACCCAGGACATCACGTGGGGCCTTCCGACCCACGCCGAGATGTCGCAGGGCTACATGCAGTTCCGCCGACTGCGGGAGACCGACCTCGTGGTCGGTGACCCCATTCCGGCGAACTACGGGCGGGGCCAGGAGTTCAACGAGGCCAACTAGCCCCCGGGCTGGGCCGGCGCACGCGACGACGCTCTTGCCGCACACGTCGCGTCGCCTTATCAAGATCGCGCTCTGTTGCCCACGCCACGTGGATACCCATGCACCAAGTTCGCCAGGCGCGCGCGCCGATCTCCGGCCGCGCGGTCCTCTTCCTCGGCCTTCTCGCTTGCTTCACCGCTCCAGCCGAGCTGAGCGGCCAGGAGCAGTCCGGGCCCGGTGGCGTCGCCGCCCGGCCGCGGCCGGCCGCTTTGGCGGCCCGCGTCGACGGCGCGCCGAGCATCGACGGACGGCTCACCGACGCGGCCTGGAGCGGAGCACAGGTGCTCTCGGGGCTCGTGCAGCGAGAGCCGTACGAGGGCACGCCGGTGAGTCAGCGGACCGAGGTCAGGATCCTCTACGATTCAGAGGCGATCTACATCGGCGCGTGGCTTTTCGACAGCCAGACCGCCGGACTCGTCTTCGGGCAGACGTTGCGCGACGCGTCGCTCGACGAGGCGGATGCCTTTCTCGTCGCGCTCGACACGTACCGCGACGGACAGAACGGCTTCGTCTTCGGTACGACGCCGGCGGGCATCGAGTACGACGGCCAGTTCACCAACGAAGGCTCCGGCGGAGGCGGGCGGGGCGGCGGCGCACTCGGGCGACAGCAGTCGGGGTCGGGTGGCGGGTTCAACCTGAACTGGGACGGAAGCTGGGAGGTCGCGACCTCGACCGACGACGAGGGGTGGTACGCCGAGATGCGCATCCCCTTTACGACGCTCCGCTACGGCGGGGGTGACGAGCAGGTCTGGGGGCTCAACATCGAGCGCAGTATCCGGCGCAACAACGAGCTGTCCGTGTGGGCGCCACTCCCGCGGCAGTATCCCATTTACCGGGTTTCGCTGGCTGGCTCACTGCAACTCGAGGTCCCGTCGAGTCGCATCGCCACGGTGAGCCCGTACGTGCTCACCGACGCCTTCAAGGACTACGAGGTCACCTCTCCTGAGGTGGACTACGGGATCAAGGTCGGTGGCGACGCGAAGCTGGGCCTGACCCAGAGCCTGACGCTCGACCTCACGGTGAACACCGACTTCGCGCAGGCCGAGGTCGACGATCAGCAGGTCAACCTGACGCGCTTCTCCCTCTTCTTCCCGGAGAAGCGCCAGTTCTTCCTGGAAAACGCTGGCATCTTCTCGGTCGGCGCGGGTCAGTCAGCCGAGCTGTTCTTCAGCCGGCGCATCGGCCTCTCGGGAGGGCGCGAGGTGCCGATTCACGGGGGAGCGCGTCTGACCGGCCGTGTCGGGGACTTCCAGGTGGGGCTGCTCAACATCCAGACGGGTGACGTCAGGGAGGTGGACCCCGTGAGCGGCGCGAGCCAGACGATCGCGCCCGACAACAACTTCGGCGTCGTGAGGGCCTTCCGGGAGTTCGACAACCGGACACGGATCGGCGCGATCGTGGTATCGCGCATCAACACGGGATCGCCCGACGACTACAATCTGACCTACGGCGTGGACGGGCGCCTGGGCATCGGTCAGGACCTCACCTTCGACGGCTGGGCAGGGCTGACCACCACCCCCGTGCCCGACGGCACGCCTGATACGAGAAGTGGCTTCAACAACGGGGAGTACGGGTTCTCCGGCGGAGCCGACTACCGCTCGAGTGACTGGGAACTCGCCGCCGGCTACCGCCAGGTCGGAAACGAGTTCAACCCGGAGGTCGGCTTCGTCAATCGATGGGACTACCGCCGGACCAACGCCCGCGTCCTGTACCACTGGCGCACCGAGAGCGTCCCGTGGTTCCGGGAGTTCCGTCCCCACGCCTCCTGGGAGCAGTACTGGACGCTCGACGGCTTCAACGAGTCCTACTTCATCCACATCGACAATCACTTCCAGTTCGAAAACGGCGCTCTGTTCCAGCTGCCGGGCATCAACCTGACCGGCGAAGGGCTGCAAGAGCCGTTCGAGATCCGGGAGGGCATCGTTCTGCCGGCCGGCATGTATCACAACATCGAGTGGCAGATGAGGGCGAACACGGACCGCAGCGCGCCGCTTTCGGTGTCCGGCGGGTGGACGTGGGGAGGCTTCTACTCCGGGACGCAGTTCTCGCCCAACGCGCAGGTGTCGTACCGCTTCCGAGACCAGTTCACCGCGTCCCTACGCATGAACTACTTCGACATACGGTTGGACGAGGGCGACTTCACGACGGCGATCGTCGGCTTCAACGGGTCCTACGCCTTCACGCCTCGGCTCTACTTGCAGGCGAACATCCAGTACAACGACGATTCCGAGGACCTGGGCACCAACGTCCGCCTCGGCTGGCTGGATACGGCTGGCACCGGGCTGTTCATCGTCTACAACGACACCGAGCATCTCGGGCGATTCGCGCGCACGGGCGTCCCGGCGGGCCCCCGGCAGCGTCAGCTCGTGGTCAAGTACACCCGGCTGCTGAATCTGACCCGGTAGGAAGGGGCTCCGGCGCCAGGAGCGGCGTCCCGTTGACGGTCCCCCGAAGCTACGTTTACTGTCATCCCCACATGAGGAATCGCTCGGAAGTCTGCGCCTGTTGCTGTTATGCGACGAACCGCCCCAGGGAGGGTCGGGTCGGAGACGGCTGCGCTTAGCGGACGCGGCGTGATTTCCGGGCCCCGACTTCCCACAGGAAGTCGGGGTTTTTCTGTTTCGGGAGATGGAGCTTTTCTGGGCTCCGATGCATTAGGGATTCATGGGTTATCCGATCCAGCTCGTTGGACTCGAGGGTAAGCGCGTGCTTCTCGCCGGCGGTGGACCCGTCGCCGCGGAGAAGATCGTGCCCCTCATTCACGCGGGAGCGCACGTGCACCTGGTGACGCCCGACGTGTCCGCGGAGATGGAGGAGTGGCTACCCAAGGTGTGGCGCTTCGACCGGCGGGAGGTCACGGACGACGACGTACCGGGGGCCAAGGTGGTTGTGGGCGCGACCGACGACGGGGACGTGAACGCACGACTGGTGGCGGTCGCCCGTGAGCACGGCATTCTGGCCCAGGCGGCCGACGACAAGCCCAACTGCGACTTCTATTCGCCGGCCGTCGTTCGACGGGGGCCGGTGGTGATGACGATCAGCACGGACGGCGGCTCGCCCATGCTGGCCGGCCAGCTCCGGCGTGCCCTCGAGGCCGCGGTGCCGCGCAGCCTGACGGATGTCGCCGAGCTCCTCGTTCAGCTGCGCGAGCGCGGCATGAAGGGCCTCGCCAACCGCGGGAGAATGCTCAGGGCTCTGTTCGACCCGACCATCACGCGCCTCGTCGATACGGGGGATACCGACGCGGCCGCCGACCGGCTCATGGAGCTGTTCGACGAGGACGAGGAGCCGTTCGAGCCGGGGACGGTGGCGATCGTCGGAGCCGGTCCCGGAAGTAGGCACCTCCTCACGCTGCGGGCGCTCGACCGCCTCCAGCGCGCCGATGTGATCCTCCATGACGCGCTGGTGGAGGAGGAGGTGCTGCGACTCGCCCTTCCGGCGACGGAGATCGTGGACGTGGGCCGCCGCTCGCGGGCCATGGAGCCGAAGGCCGAGCCCGCCGACGCCGAGCGGATTCCGCTGATGATCGAGCACGCGCGCGCCGGCAAGCGAGTGGTGCGGCTACACGGGGGTGACCCCTTCGTGTTCGGCCGCGGTGGCGAGGAGGTCGATGCGCTCGCCGAGGCTGGCATCGTTTGGGAGGTGGTCCCAGGGGTGAGCTCAGTCATCGCCTCCGGTGCTTCCGCGGGAGTCCCCCTCACGCAACGAGACGTGGCCAAGGGCTTCACGGTTCGGACCGGGCACGACACAGCCGGTCCCACGCGGGGCGAGCTGCCGCCCGACGAGGAGACGGTCGTCGTGCTCATGGGACTCGGAGCCGCCCGGGACGTGCTGGCGGGCCTGGTGGCCGAGGGGCGTTCGCCGGATACACCGGCGCTCGCGGTCAGCGGCGCCTCGCGCCCGGGTGAGCGGGTCGTGGTGGGTACGCTCGCGACGCTGGCCGACCGGATTCAGGAAGCGGAGCTGCCCGCGCCCGCGACGCTCATGATCGGCGAGGTAGCGCGCAGGGCTCTGAACGAGCAGGATCGCAATCGCGCCGCTGCGAAGCGTGGCCCCAGGGCCACCGTCGTGGCGGTTTGACTCGATAGGGAGAGAGAGGACATGGAAGCCGTTGGCTCCTGGCAGGACAAGCTGAAGGACCGGATCCCCGAAGAGCTGGGGCGGGAGATCGACATCTTCGAGACGCAGATGAAGCTGCGAAGGCGAGGTGAGGTGGACGAGCGCCTCTTCGCCGAGACGCGCCTGCGCCGCGGGGTGTACGGCCAGCGCTACGACAACGGCCACCGACACGACGGGACGCAGAACCGCGAGCTCGCGTATCGCGACCACCCGACCAAGGGGCCGGAGACCGTGTGGGACGCCCCGGGCATGCTCCGTATCAAGATCCCGTATGGGAAGCTGACGGCGGATCAGACGGACGTGCTCGCGGAGCTCTCCGAGGACTACGCGGATCACATCTCGCACGTGACGACGCGGCAGGACATCCAGCTGCACTTCGTGCACATCGACGACACACCGGACATCCAGCGTCGTCTCGCGGCCGTCGGAATCACCACGCGCGAGGCATGCGGGAACTCCGTCCGCAACATCACCGCGTGCCACCTCTCGGGCGTCTGCAAGACCGAGGAGTTCGACGTCACGCCGTACGCCGAGGCGCTCAAGGAGTTCTTGCTCGGCCACCCGGACGTCCAGGACTTCGGCCGCAAGATGAAGCCGGCGTTCTCGGGCTGCGCGCACGAGGCATGCGGTCTCGTGAACATGCACGATGTCGGCTACATCGCGAAGACGCGTGAGGTCGACGGACAGGTGCAGCGCGGCTTCGAGTTCTACGTGGGGGGCGGACTCGGAGCGATTCCGCACGACGCCAAGGTCCTGACGGAGTTCGTGACCGAGGAAGAGCTCCTTCCGCTCACGCAGGCCGTCTGCCGGGTGTTCGCTCGCCTGGGCGAGAAGGAGAACCGCGGCCGCGCCCGCATCAAGTTCCTGGTGGCCAAGCTCGGCATCGAGGAGTTCAAGAAGCTCGTCTTCGAGGAGCGGGAGCAGTTGCCTCACGACCCGCGCTGGACGGCGTACATCGACGAGCTCCCCGACTACGACGAGAAGCCGCTTCGCCCGCCGGTGCCGCTCCAGGTGAACGGCGAACACACGCCCGAGTTCAAGGCCTGGTACGAGACCAACGTCCGGGCGCAGCGTCAGGAGGGCTACGCGGTCGCGACGATCAAGCTGCCGCTCGGCGACGCGACGGGGGATCAGATGCGCGCCATCGCGGACATCGCGAGGGAGTTCGTCGGCGACGCCATCCGGTTGACCGTCGAACAGAACATCGTTCTGAGATGGGTCAGCGAGGCCGATCTGCCGGCGCTGTTCGAGGCCCTTGCCGCCGTGGACTTGGCGGCGCCGGGGGCCGAAACCATCGCGGACCTCACGTCGTGCCCGGGCACGGACACGTGCAAGCTGGGCATTGCGGCGTCGCGAGGCCTGGTGGCCGAGCTGACGAACCACGTGGGCCACTTGAACGGCGGCACGGATCCGGCGTTGAAGGGTCTCCGCATCAAGGCGAGTGGCTGCTTCAACTCGTGCGGACAGCACCATGTCTCCGACCTCGGCTTCTACGGCATCAGCCGCAAGAAGGGCGGCCGACTCGTGCCGCACTTCCAGGTGGTGCTCGGCGGCAAGTGGATGGAGAACGGCGGATCGTTCGGCCTGCCGACTCTCGCGATTCCCTCGAAGAACATTCCGGAAGTCGTGAAGCGCGTCACCGACCGTTTCCTGCAGGAGCGCAACGAGAACGAGACGTTCCACGAGTTCATCGACCGGTGGGGCAAGGTCGAGGTGAAGGCCTTCCTGCAGGACCTGACCGAGGTTCCGGCCTTTGAAGAGGACCCCTCCTTCTACTCCGACTGGGGTGACCCGCGCGTGTTCACCATGGAGGACTACGGAGAGGGGGAGTGCGCCGGGGAAATCGTGCCGCTGGTCGAGTTCGGCCTTCAGTCGAGCGAGCGCGAGGTCTTCGAGGCGCAGCTCTACCTGGACGCCGGTGACATGGACAGGGCAAAGGCGATGGCGTACAAGGCGATGCTGACGGCCGCACAGGCGCTGGTGAAGACGGAGTACCTGGATGTCACCGACGATCCGGACCACATCGTCACCGAGTTTCGGACTCGCTTCCACGAAACCAAACGTTTCCACGACAAGTTCGCGGGTGCCAAGTTCGCCAACTACCTCTTCCAGACCCACGAGAGCGGCGGGAATGGTGGCCGGCCGGAGCAGGCTCGTGACCAGGTGCAGGAGGCGCAGCTCTTCATCGAGGCGGCGTACAAGGTGTACGAGCGCATCGGCACGCAGGGGGCGCCCGCGTGAGCGCCGAGGGACTGGGTCCGCTCGAGTCGGCGGAGGTCAGCATCAAGCTCTTCGTCGACGACCACGCGGTGGTCCGGCCGCATGAGCTGATCGCGGTCTTCCATCGCTGGATCAGCGAAGGGCTTCTCGAGGACGAGCTGACGATCGACGTCGCCAACTACGAGCACGTGCCGCAGGGACCTGGTATCGCGCTGATCTGTGACAAGTCCCACTACTACTTCGACGTCCGCCACAACCGTTGGGGCCTGAGGTACCGTGGGCGTCGGGAGGCTCGCGCGACTGGCAAGGACGCGGTCACGGATGCCCTGACCAGGGCGTTGAAGGCAGCGGCGCTGCTCGAGAACGATCCGGCGCTCGAGGGGCGTTACACCTTCCGCACAGACCAGGTCGAGCTCGTGATCTACGACCGACTACGCGCTCCGAGCGAGGAGGCTACGCTCGAGGCGATTCGCGTGGACGTCGAGGCGGCGATCGCCGAGTTGTATGGGGAGGCGCCCAGGAGCCTCGGGCTCGTTTCCGTGCCGAAGGAACCGTTCGCGGTGGCGATCGAGAACGCCTCGTCGCCCAGTCTCGGGGAGCTCCTCGGGCGCTTGGCGCCCGCCGGCTGACCAGAGCGACCGGCGGATGAGCGAAGGGTCACCGGGGGAAGGTCGCCTCGAGGCTGCGCTCGCCCGCTTCCACGCCGCGCACCAGGAGGACCCTCGCTCCGTCGAGATCGACGGTGGGGAGGTGCCTTGGTCGGTGCACTATCACGCCCGACTACATCACTGGCTGCTGGAGCTGGACGCGGACGCGTCGGAGGCGCTTCGGCTGGCTGCGGCATGCCAGCACATTCGGCGCTGGGAGGTACCGAGGGCGCAGTACGACGAGGGGCGCGCCGGCTACAAGCGTTGGCGGAGCGAGCTCGCCCGGCGCCACGCCGACATCGCGCGCGGCGTGCTCGAGGAGGTCGGCTACGACGCGGAGACGATCGCCCGTGTCGAGACGCTTCTTCGGAAGCAGGGGCTGGCTCGCGATCCTGAGGTGCAGCTCTTCGAAGACGCCATCTGCATGGTCTTCTTCGAGAACGAGTACGTCGAGCTCGCGTCCAAGCACGACGACGAGAAGATGGTCGACATCCTCAGGAAGACTTGGGCCAAGATGTCGCCGGCCGGGCATAACGCGGCCCGCGCTCTCGCGATGGGTCTACCGGAGCGAGAGCGCGGGCTCGTCGACGCCGCGACCGCGGAGTAGCTCGGCGGGCTACCCCTGGTAGCCGTTGGCGCTGAGCTGCACGACGGTGCCGTCCGGGTCGTTGAAGTAGAGCTGGTCGCCCCCCGTCGTCCGGTTCGCGGGGTTACGATCGACGCGAGCCTCCAGCCCCACGCCGTCGAGCCGCTCCGCGATGGCGTCGGGGTCGTAGTCGTCGACGCCCAGGCAGAAGTGGTGCGCCTGGCCGACGGAGCCTGCAATGGAGTAGACCCCCAGGAATCCGTCTCCGAGACCGAGGTTGATGCCGCCGTTGCCCGGACGGCTCACGACCTCGAGGCCCAGCAGCCGTTGGTAGAAGTCGGCGGAGCGCTCCACGTTCGAGACCCCGATGGAGACGTGGTTGATGGTCCGTGCCTGGGCGACCTGGCTGACTTGCTGCCGGGCGGCGGCAGGGCGAGGAGTTGCCGCCAGCGCCACCAACGTAGCGACGAGCTGCCGGCGCGAGATGCGCCGCTCCTCGAAGTCCCGGACCAGTGTCTCGACATGTTCGATCATGCGTACCTCCTCGAGGTCGTGTTCGGGGCGATCAGGCGTTCGGCGCGAAGCCGGGCCCGTTCTCCTCGTAGCTCCAAATGAAGGGCGGCTCGGCACCGCAGGCGCGGAGGTAGACGTACAGCTGACCGCGATGGTGCATGAACTCGTCGTTGAGCACGTGAATGGCGGTACGACCCGGAAGTTCGAAGTTCCACGGCGTCTTCACCATTCGACTCAACTCGTCGTCTCCGACCTCGGCAATGGCCGCATCCGCCTCCTGCCAGGACTGCTTGGCGAAGGCGATCAAGTCGTCCTTAGAGTCGATCCCCGCGGCTGCCTCCGACTCCGGCCGCGGCTCGGCGATCTCGCCTCGGGCGACGCCCTGGGCGAAGTCGCGGACGATGCCTTCGGAGGTGTGCGCCACCAGCTCGGCAGGTGTGCGCATGCCGTCGATCAGGGTCGCGTTCACCTTGTCGTCGGGAAGAGCCTCCAACACGCGGAGGTACACGCCGTACTTCTGGCGCATCTGATCCCAGATGGCGGTGAGGGAACTCTTGTTCACGTCGCCTTCCTGTCGTTGGTCAACGCCATGTAACCTCCATGGCGAAGAAGTGATCGAAGACCTCTCGGGTCGGGTGATTGGCCTCGTTGGCTTCGGGGCTGCGGATGTAGAAGTCCAGTTGCACCTGTCCGGGATGTACGGCCCCGGCCCCCGTGGGACCGATCACGTCCGGGCGTACCGCGAGCGTCTCCCTGTCGCGCATTCCCTGGGTCACCATGAAGTGGATCTGGTAGTCCTCGTGAAGAGGCTCGCCTTCCAGCGTGGCGTCGCCCCATCCCCAGCCGGCCACGTAGAGTAGGCTCTTCGGCCAGTTGGCGTCACCGCAACCCGCGTCACCATGCTCGTAGAGCCAAGCCGCGATCCCTCCGTCCTGACAGGGAGAGAACTCCTCGAAGCGCTCCAGGGCCACCACGTAGGTACCCTCGGGAAGCTCGAGTGCGGCGCGGAAGGTACCCGTGTTGGAGAGCTCGTTCACGTCGACTTCGATGGTGCCTTCCACGGCGCGCAGATTCGTTCCGTCGTCACCCATGTGGTCCCATGGAGAGGCGTCGGAAAGCGTGCCTACGTGGTAGACACGGGAGCCGCTCAGCACGAACCGCCCATCGTAGAGTGGATGTTGGCGGGGCGAGTATACGCCCAACTCCGTTCCGGGCTGGGCGACCTGGAAGGGTACGGCCTCGGCAGGTGGCGCGCCGTTCTCCGCGGCGCAGCCCGGGAGTGCGACCATCAGAGGAAGGACGCAGCGGGCGACCAGGGTCGGATGGCTCATGAAACGCTGTGGGTTGCAGAAGGGTTCGAGAACCGTGGAATGGGTCGACAGTCTAACCCACCGGACGGGGCCACGCCGTAGGTGGATCCCTTGGTCGCCGTCCTCGGTACGACCTGACGCCTCACCGACCACCCCAGACGCGGGGGACTTTCCATGCGACGAAGTTTGGCGGCCACCCTCGTATTGGCGGTGCTTCTCGGCCCGGCCGCCGTCGGAGCGCAACTCGCCGAAGCCCCGGTCCGATACGAGGACGACTTCCTCAGCTCGGAGTTCCACCAGAGTCGCCGAGAGGCGGTCGCGAGCACACTGCCGCCCGACGGGGTCGCGCTCTTCTTCGCCGCGCCCACGCGGACGCGGTCGAACGACGTCGACTACCAGTATCGTCAGTCGAGCGACCTCCTCTATCTCACCGGAAGTGAAGAGCCGGGGACGGTGTTGTTGCTGGCCCCCGGTGGAGTCGTTGTCGACGGACGCCGCGTAACCGAGATCCTGTTCGTCCCACCGCGCGATCCGGCTAGTGAGGTGTGGGACGGGCGGCGCTACGGAACCGAACGGGCGATGGAGCAGCTGGGTGTCCAGCTCGCGGTGGAGTCCACTCGCTTCGCCGGCATCGTCCCTCCATTGCTCCGAGAAGCGGACCGGCCGGTCTTTCTGCTACAGCCGTTCGACGCCGTGGAGTCCGACGGCCACCTGGCGCCGCAATTGAGCGCGACCGGAGGGGCCCTGAGGGCGCGCGGCGGTGCTGACGTGGACTCGTCGCTCCTTCGCCGGACGTTGAATCGGCTTCGCATGGAGAAGACGCCCGAGGAGATGGTGCTGCTCCAGCGGGCCATCGACATTACCGCGGAGGCTCACCGGGAGGTCATGAGTCAGGTCGAGCCCGGCTGGGCCGAGTACGAGATCGAGGCACTGCTCGAATACGTCTTCAAGCGGAGTGGATCGGAGGCACCGGGCTTTCAGAGCATCGTCGGCAGCGGCGAGAACTCGGTGATCCTCCACTATGAGACCAACCGTCGAACCACCCGACCGGGCGACGTCGTCGTCATCGACATCGGGGCCGAGTACCACGGCTATTCCGCCGACATTACCCGGACCATTCCGGTGAACGGGACGTTCTCGCCGGATCAGCGCGCCATCTACGAGATCGTGCTCGAGGCTCAGCGGGCTGGGATCGAGGCCACGCGAGTCGGCAACATGTTCTACGCGCCGCACCAGGCCGCGGCCCAGGTGCTGGCGACCGGCCTGGCCCGGCTCGGGCTCATTCGTAGCGCGAACGACCAAGCCGGGCTGAGGCGCTTCTTCATGCACGGCACGAGCCACTATCTGGGACTGGACGTGCACGACGTCGGCACCAACGGGCAGCTCACACCGGGGACGGTGATCACCGTGGAGCCCGGGATCTATATCGCCGCCGACGAGGACATCGACCCCCGCTGGTGGAACATCGGCGTCCGCATCGAAGACGACATCCTGGTCACGAACGCCGGCCCGCAGGTCCTGTCCGCTCGGGCGCCCAGGACGGTTGCCGAGATCGAGGCGTTGATGCGCTGACGGCCGCCACGGCCGCCGACGCGTTGCGTCTAGTTGAACCCCGCCGGCTCCATCCTGACGTAGCTGCACGAGCGGCTGTTGATCGCGATCGTCCACTCGATGCGGTCCCCGGCCTGGACGTCGACGCCGCATTGTGGCTCGCCCGGTCCGTCGGCCACGGCCGGGAAGAAGCCCGCGCCCGTGCCGGCGGGCGGCCGCCCCGAGAGCACATCCCAGGAGATCGCGACCCGCGGTCCCTGTATGTACGCGACGAAGCTGCCGCGCCGACCCCCCGAGAGGTTTCCGAGCCGGAGACGGGGCGCGTTGCCCCAGCGCGCGAACACCGTCAGGGTCTGATCCGAGCGATTCCAGATCTGCATCTCGAGCGCGCCCTCCCCGGAATCGTTGCCGACGGGACCGCCTGCCTCCCCGCCGCCCGAGCTGGCACAGCCTGTGGTGAACGCGACGGCGAGCATCGCAACGAAGGCGAGGAAGCCGGACCGAGAATGGTTGTTCATGGCAGTGCGTGGCTGAGGTGCAGGGTTGCGCGCATCATGCGGTCGCGCTTCGTCGGGGTCAAGCGGAGTACGGTGCTACACATTGAATCGGACGTGCATGATGTCGCCGTCTTGCACAACGTAGTCCTGACCCTCGACCTGCAGCCTCCCGGCGGACTTCACCCCGGCCTCCGACCCGAACTCCATGAAGACCTCGTACGGCGTCACCTCCGCTCGGATGAAGCCCCGCTCCAGGTCCGAGTGGATCTTCCCGGCAGCTCGCTTCGCCTTCGTTCCCCTCCGGATCGTCCAGGCGCGCACCTCGTCCGGCCCGACCGTGAAGAAGGAAATGAGGTCGAGTAGGGCATAGGCCGTGCGAATGAAGCGGCTCAGCGCGGACTCCGTGAGGCCCAGCTCACGGAGGAACTCCTCTTGCTCACCCGGATCGAGGCTCGCGATGTCGGCCTCGACGCTCGCCGAGAGCGTGAGACCGGCTGCACCCAGTGCAGAGATGCGCGCCTCCAACTCGGCGGGCATGGGGTCGGCCGCCCGGTTCTCTGCACGGTTGACGGCCACCAGCAGCGGTCGATCGGAGAGCAGGCCGAAGCCGCGCAGGAGGCTTCGATCGAGGTCCGCCTCGGGCACGAGCCTGAGGGGGCGCTCGGCCTCGAGCGTAGCCTTCGCGAGCTCGAACGCTGCGATTTCCTGCCCACTGGCTCGCTCCTTCAGGGCCCGCTCGAGCCGCTTCTCCACGATTTCCAGGTCGGCGAAGATGCACTCCGCGTGAAAGGCCTCGAGATCGCCGGCCGGGTCCGGTTCGCCCTCGAGCGCCGGGTTGTCGAAATCGCGCAGCACGAGGCACAGTGCTTCCTGTTCGCGGATCTGTTGAAGGCCGCGTGGCGACAAGCCCTTCTTGTCCGAGCCGTGCTCTCCGGGCACGTCGCAGAACGACATCTCCGCGTACGTCGTCTTCTTCGGCGAGAACACTTCAGACAGCGCATCGATGCGCTCGTCCGGCACACGCACCGTGCCCAGGCGGACCTCGCCCCCGTAGCCGACCGGTGCGTCCAGCCCGGTCATGGTGTTGAACACGGTCGTCTTCCCGGATCCGCCGAAGCCGACCAGACCGATCTTCAAGTTGCGACCCCTGTGAGGTTTGCAGGCCCTATCTGATGGACGTATCCACGTCCGTTTCGCCCTCTGAACGGGCGATGATAGCGGCACCGCAGGAGTCGCTGAAGATGTTGACGACGGTTCGGTACATGTCCAGCGGCCTGTCGATGGCGAGCATGGAGCCGACGATGACGTTGACGTCGGGCCCCGTGAGGCCGATCGCCTCCAGCACGATGAAGATCACGACGAGCCCGGCCGAGGGGACGGCGGCGGCGCCGATGGAGGCCAGCAGAGCCGTCAGGACGACGATGGCCTGCTGCGCGATGGTGAGATCGAACCCGAGAGCCTGAGCGATGAAGAGAGCCCCGGCGCACTCGAAGATCGCCGTGCCGTCCATGTTCACGGTCGCGCCCATGGGCAGCACGAACGACGCGACCTGGTTCGAGACCCCGACCTTGTGCTCCACGGTCTGCAGGGAGACGGGCAGCGTGGCACCCGACGAGCTCGTGGAGAACGCGATGAGCATCGGGTCGCGCATGTTACCGAAATGGATGCGCGGCGAGATACGGCCCAGCACGATCAGCAGCAAGGGTAGCGTGACGAACAGGTGGACCGTCAGGCCCGAGAAGATGGTCAGCGCGTACAGGGCCAGTGGCCGGAACGCATCGAAGCCGGTCGTGCCCACCATGCGCGTGATGAGCGCGAAGACCCCGATGGGTAGGAAGCGGATGATGCCCGACGTGAGCCTCATCATCACCTCGAAGAGCGCGTCGAACAGCTCGGTCACGACCGTCTGGCTCTTCCCGGGCAGCGTGGTGATGGCGATGCCGAAGACGATGGAGAAGAAGATCAACGCCAGCATGTCGGCCGAGGCGGCGGCCTGGAACACGTTGTCCGGCACGACGTCGAGCAAGAGCTCGACCGGCGACGAGGGCGTCTCGAGCGTGGGCAACTCGGCCTGGGTCGTGTCCGTCATGTTCGCGCCGATGCCCGGTCGGATCAGGTTGACCATGAAGAGCGCCACCATGGTCGCCAGCAGACTCGACAGCAGGTAGTAGCCGAGCGTCTTGGAGAAAAGCCGTCCGAGTGCGCGGCCTCCCCCGACCGAAGCGACCCCGGAGATGATGGACGTGAGCACCAGCGGCACGATGATCATGCGGAGGAGCCGCATGAAGAGATCGCCGATCCATCCGACGCGATCCGCGGCGGGTGCGCCGAAGACGAAGCCGACCACGGCACCGAGCAACATCGCGATGAGCACCTGCCAATGCAGGCGACGGTACCAAGGGAGGTCCGGGCGGTCTTCCATGGCGGCGACCTTAGGAGTCGGAGGTCGCGGCTGCAAGGAGAAGGCGCGTGGCTATGCTCAGCTCGGTCTGCTCACGACGGCACGCTCGATGACGGCGCCCTCGAGTATCCGGTCCAGGACATCTTCGCCCACGACGACCCGGCCCATCACCGTGTAGTCGTGGTTCAGCCGCGGGTTGTGGACCAGGTTCACGAAGATCTGGCCGTCGCCCGTGTCCCGGCCACGCGTGGAGAGCCCGACCGTCCCGCGCCAGTGGGCTACGCCGCCGACCTCGTCGCGCGTGTACGGTCCGTCACCCTCGTACTCGTTCGCGCCCGGGCTTCCTCCCTGGATGACGAAGTTGGGCGCCCATCGATGGAAGGTGAGCCCGTCGTAGTAGCCATCCTCTGCCAGGCGCACGAGGCGGGCCACGTTGGTGGGGGCCTGCTCGGCGTACAGCTCGATGACGAGGGAGTCCCCCCCCGCCATGTGCAGCGTGAGCCTCGCGTCCTCGAGTGAGCGCAGTTCGGTCAGCGTCGGCACTGGAGCGCGGGGCAGGGGGCGGGGGTCGATGGTGGGCGAGCCTCCCGTCCAGATCGTAAAGATGTCGGCGGCTCGCTCCGCGACCACGACATCGTAGTCCGAGAGGAGCGGCGTGAGCCGGCCAGTCAGCGACGCGTCGCCGAGGTCGGCGATGCGTGCGAGCAGGGCCAAGCGGGCGTCGCGCCACGTCTCGCGCTGCTCCTCGGAGATCCGCTCGAGGGCCGACATTAGGGAGAGACTCGCGAGCGCACGGTTCGGAGCGCCTTCGAGGAGGCCGGACACCGTCATGAGGAGCTGAGGGTCGTTCGAGCTCAGCTGCTCGAACAGCAGGTCGTCGATCGCGTGCCCCTCGAGGCTGAAGAGCCCTGGCAGGGCCGCGGTCCGCACGTTGGGAGCGTCGTCACTCGCCAGCGTGGCCAACGCATCGCCGTCCCGCATCACCCCGGCCGCCCGAGCGGCCCAGGCTCGTACGAAGGGGCTCGGATGCTCGACGAACTGCGGCAGATAGCGGGCGGCGGCGGACGCGTCCACGGCTGCGAGCGACAGCAGTGCCTGGGCGGCCGGCTGCCATGCTCCGGTGCCCAGTGACGAGGCGGCCGCTACGAGCGCCAACCTCTGGGCGCTGAAGTTGGGGCAGCCGCGACCGAGGGCCTCGAGCGCGACGATCCGCACGGGCGCGGGTCGCGCTGGGTCGGCCGCGGCGATGAGCTGGTCGCAGCGCGCCGCGGTCCGCGACAGCGCGGCCACGTATCGAACGGCGGCGATGGCGACGCGCGGAGACGGGTCGGCGAGCGCGCGCCGGACCAGGACCTCCCTGCGCGCCGGTGAGACGGCGGCGAGGTAGTCGAGCACCACCCGCCTCACCTCGGGCTCGATATCGTCGAACGCGGCTTCCATGAGATCCAGCGACAGACGTCTCGGCGGCCCGAGCGCCATGGCCGCGAGTGCACGGATGCGCCCGGCGTCGCCTCCTGGGGGCGGCGGCTCTTCGATCGAGCCGCGGCGGAGGAGCGTGGTGAGCAGGTCGGCGGCCGGTCGGCTCAAGCCGTCGCCCTCTGAGAGCCGGACGAGGGACTCGAATCCGAGCGCCACGCCGAGCAGGGTCTCCTCAGGCTGATTCTCGCCGTCGCCGCCCAGCACCACGAGGGCCTCGGTGACTCGACGTCTCCCGATGGCGTCGAGCCTCAGTCTGCCGAGAGAACGAGCGAGCTGGCCACGGACCGCCGGGTCCTCCTCGGACTCCACGCGAGCCAGGAGGGGCTCCAGGACCGCCCGCCCGTCGACACCGTGGACCGACTGGGCCAGCGCTTCCGCGGCCGCAGAGCGCACGCCCGCGTCGACGTCCGCGAGGTGCCTCGCGATAGGCTCCGACAGGGAGGGCCGCTCCAGCCTTCCGAGCGCGCGAACGGCCTGGCGTCGTTGCAGGGCATCCTCGGCGGTCGTGGCTTCGAGGAGAAGGTCGAGCGCGTCGCCGTCCACTGGACGGGCATCCTCCGCGTCCAGCAGAAGCTGATAGGTGTCGCCCGAGCGGATCGGTCGCCCGGCATCCGGGACGCAAGCTGCAAGGCCCGCAACCGTGAGGAGGAGCCACGCCGTAGATCTCATGACCAGGCGAGACCGCGCCCGGGGATCCCAGGCGGGAGGTCCCTAGAACGTCTCCAGCTTGTGGAAGACCTCGGTTCCGTTCTTGAACCAGTGCTCGCGGAACGGATACGGCGACACCTCTTGGCGTAGCAGATCCGTCGTGATCGGGTGCGGGAAGAGGGTCATCTCTCCTCCCTCGTTCTCGTGCACCGTGTAGTCACCGCTGATCTGCAGGATGGTCCGGAGGCGCTCCGAACCGTTCATCATGTAACCCTGCAGCAGATGGGTCGTCGTTTCCCAGGCACCCGGGGTGACGCTCAGGTCGAGGATGGGCGCGCCGCTCCCGAAGATGCGCACTCGGATTCGCTCGTGCGTCTCGATGAACTGCGCATCGATGCTCTGCTCGTGGTACGGGAAGTGGAACCGCTCCGCCTTGATGCGGCGGGCCTCCTCGGACGACGTTGCGGCCAGGAACGGGTACAGGCCGGCCTTGGCGTGCTGGCCCCATGCGGCGACCGCTGGAGGCACGATGACCGCGAACATCAGTTCCGTATACGGACCCACGACGCTGTCGTCGAACAGGAAAGCGTTCACGGAGAGCACGCTGCGTTGGTGGCGCACCTCGATGGGCTCCAGATGGTCCGGGAGCAGAGCGCGTGCGTCGGCCGTGGCCATCTCGAAGAACGCGCTGACCCCTGTGTGGAAGCGGTAGCTTCCGACTACTGACACAGGCCGTACCTCCCCAGGACCTTCGCAATCTTCTCCGCGCCCTCCTCGAGGTCCGCCCGGGTGTGGGCGGCGGAGATCGACATGCGGAAGCGCGACTTGTGCTTGCCGACTGCCGGATATCGTACCGGGTTGATGAAGATGCCCTCGCGCATCAGCTCCTCCCCGATCATGAAGATGCGGGCGTCGTCACGCACCATGATCGGGATGACGTGTGACGTGGAGTCGCCCTGCGGGACGCCCGCGTCGGTGAGGAGCTTCTGCATGGTGGCGACGTTCTCCCACAGCTTCGTGCGCAGCTCGGGCTCCTTGCTGGCCAGCTCGAGCGCCTTGCGCAGGCCGGCCACGACCACGGGCGAAAGCGCGCAGGAGAAGAAGCGTGAGCGGGAGAATCCGCGCAGGTAGTTGATCAGCCTCTGCGGCCCGGCGACGTATCCGCCCTGGCCCCCGAGACTCTTGGAGAAGGTCCCGAGGTGGATGTCGATCTCGTCTTCGACGCCCTGGTCCTCGGCGACGCCCTTTCCTGTGGGTCCGAACACGAACGCGGAGTGGGCCTCGTCGATCATGAGGCGCGCGCCGTGCTTCCGGCACACCTCGATGAGCTCGGCGAGCGGCGGGACGTCGCCGTCCATCGAATAGACACCTTCGACGATGACCAGCTTCTTGCCGTCGAATCCCGAGAGCTTGCGGTCGAGGTCATCGGCCCGGTTGTGCCTGAAGAAGCGAGACTTGGCCTTCGACAGGATCATGCCGTCGACGATGCTGGCGTGCGCGAACTGATCGGCAACGATCAGGTCACCCGAGCGCATCAGCCCCGCGATCGTGCCCACGTTGGCGCTGTACCCGGTCGGGAAGAGGATCGCCGCTTCCGTACCCTTGAAGGCCGCCATCTCCTCCGCGAACGCCCGATGGAGGGCCGTGGTGCCGCTGAGGATGGGCGAGCCGGACGAGCCACCACCGTAGACGTCGGTCGCTTCCTTGATCGCTTCCTTGACCTCGGGCCGGTAGGACAGGCCCAGGTAATTATAGGAAGCGAAGTTGATCAGCCCCCGGCGCATCTCGCCGGTCTTCGTGTCCTTGATGTCGACACGGGTTCCCGGAGCTGTGTGGAGCGGAAGCTCGTAGAGGTAGTATCCGGCCGGCTCGACCTGGGAGTACCACTCGTCGAACGGCTCCAGCAGCGCGAACGGATCGTCACCCGCACCGAAATAGAAATTGGTGTAGTCGTATTCCATCGCCGCCGGGATGGTGGGATTCGTAGATCCCTCACCCTCGACGTCTACACGGCGAACCGAGGTGGTGGCCCCGGCGTTCTTGCTATCAGACATGGTTTTCCCGCTTCATGGGCTGAACGGCGTAACCCTCAATCTCCGGCAAACGCCCCATCGTATCAAGGATCCCGTACGTTTTGTGACAGACGGGTATCAGTCGGCTTCCAGGGACGCGGTCGCGATGGCGTCTTCTGCCGCACCGGCCAGGCGGCTGAACAGCTCCTCCACCACCCGGCGCCGACCGCGGACGATGTTGCGGTAGAGCGTGCGAACGCCGAAGTACGTGAGGCCCAGCCAAGCGAGCGGCAGCCCGACGAGGGCAATCTCGGACTGCAGGGCGATAGCGAGGGGGAAGCCGAGGCCGAATCCCACACCTCCACCCACACCACCGCCGATCCCGCCGAACAGACCGCCCGCCAGCTGCGAGAGGTTCTCCTCGACGCGGATCGTCGTCGCTCCATCCCTCGAGCTCACGACGACGCGCGTCTTCCTGGACGCGTCTGCGTTGCCGCCCTGCCACGTGAGGGTCCGCCCAAGAAGGGAGGGGTGACCCGGGTCACGCACGGTGCTTTGCAGGACCGCGACAAGGTCCTCGAAGCTCGTCTCCGGGACCTCGCCGGGGAGTACGGTCTCTCGGACGATCCTGCGCTCCGCGCCCAGGAAGCGGGACCAAGCGGTAGACTCACGGGGTGGCGCGGCGAGCTCGTACGCTGCACGTCTGATATGACGAACGTCGATGCCGGCCTCCGCCGCCACCTCCTCCAGTTCGGCGAGCGTAAGCCCGGCCGCCCCTGGGTTCATGGGCTCGGACTGCTGCAGCTCCGTGGCTCGCTCCAGGATCTTCCCGATCTCCTTTTCACCGTACCGACGCGCCTGCGGCGAAGGCTCGGGCATGGTCGACTCCATCGGATTCGGGCTGGGCGGACTGGACACGATACCTCGCCGGACTACGTTGGTCACGCCAATAGCGGGACCCCACGGACCCCAGAACGGAACGGTGCCTCATGAGCGACACCCCACAGAGCTTCGAGAATCACGCCAAGATGGTGCCGGGCTACCACTACTGGGCCACGGCGCTGATCGTGCTCCCGACGCTGTACTTCCTGTTCCTGGCTGTACGGGACTTCTATTCGCCGGAGCGGCTGGCGAACGCCTTGTTCGCCGTGGGAGTGATCATCACGGCGCTCTATGCCAGGCTCTTCCCGCTCGGTGTCCAGGACCGTGTGATCCGCCTGGAGGAGCGGCTTCGCATGGAGCGGATCCTTCCGGACGACCTGAAGGCCCGCATCCACGATTTCACGACCGGGCAGCTCGTCGGGCTCCGTTTCGCCTCGAACGAGGAGCTGCCCGAGCTGGCCCGGCGGGTGCTCGACGAGGGACTGACGGACAGGAAGGCCATCAAGCAGGCGATCAAGAACTGGCGCGCCGACCACCAGCGCATCTGACCGCACGGGTCACGCAAGGGACCATCTGAAGGAGCAGATCCAGCTTGGACGCGGCTTTCTGGGACACCGTCTTCTGGGGCAACACGCTGATTCGCTGGGCCATCGCCCTCGGCATCACCGTCGGGGGCGTGCTGGTCTTGCGGATCGTGGCGGCCGTCATCGCGCGGCAGATCAAGCGGTTCGCCTCGGCCACCGAGAACGACGTGGACGACCTCGTAGCGGACCTGCTCGACCGCACGAAGGTCGTTTTCATTGTCATCGTCGCCCTCTGGGCCGGCTCCAATGCGTTGACGCTGTCGGACAGAGCGGCCCTGATCGTTCGGTCGGCTCTGGTCCTTGGCCTGCTGCTGCAGACGGCCTTCTGGGCCACGACGATCGTCAACTACGCCCTGGGGCGGTACCGGGCCAGGGTAGAGGACGACGATCCCAGCGTCGCCACGGCGATGGGTGCGGTCGGCTTCCTCATCCGCCTGGCCGTGTGGGCCGTCATCGTGCTCATCGCGCTGGACACGATGGGCATCGACATCACGGCGCTCATCGCCGGACTCGGAGTCGGTGGAATCGCGGTCGCCCTGGCGGTGCAGAACGTACTCGGAGACCTGTTCGCGTCGCTCGCGATCATCCTCGACAAGCCTTTCGTCGTGGGAGACTTCATCATCGTGGGCGAGTCACAGGGCACGGTGGAGCACGTCGGTCTCAAGACGACTCGCGTCCGGGCACTATCGGGCGAGCAGCTCGTCATCTCGAACTCGGACCTGCTGTCGTCGCGGATTCGCAATTACAAGCGTATGGAGGAACGGCGAATCGTCTTCCATGTAGGCGTCGTCTACGGGACGCCGGCCGAGAAGCTGGGTCGCGTCCCCGACATCATCCGGCAGGCCGTCGAGTCCCGAGACAACGCGCGCTTCGACAGGAGCCACTTCAAGACCTTCGGCGCGTCGTCGCTGGACTATGAGACGGTCTACTACATGACCGTCCCCGACTATGCCTCCTACATGGACACACAGCAGGCGATCAACCTCGAGCTGTACCGCCGGTTCGAGGAGGAGGGCCTGGACTTCGCCTATCCCACACAGACGCTCTTCCTCAAGAACGAGAGTGCCCCTGAGTCGGCGGGGTAACGCCGATTGTCAGCTCTTGGCGGCTTCGGCGTTCACCACGAGCCCCGACTCGTCGCCCTCGATGAGGTCGACGTAGTACTCGGCGAGGTCCTTGGCCCAGATCCCCGGCATGGGTTGGAGCCCGGCCTTTACGCGCGACTCGGCGACCCAACCCGGGCTGACCACGTTGACGCGGAAACGGCCTTGGAGGTCGAGGGCGGCCGCCCTCGCGAACATCTCCACAGCGGCCCCGACCATGCTCACGGCGACCGTCCCCGGAGCGGGCGTTTGCGAGAGGCCTCCGCTCGTGAGCGTGAAGGACCCGCCCTCTTCGACGGTGGCGAGGCCGCGGCGGACCAGGTTGACCTGGCCCATGAGCTTGTTGTCGAGGCTCTCCTGGAAGCCCTCGTCGTCCAGGTCTTCGAGGGCTCCGAAGCGAGCGACACCGGCGGCGCAGACGACCCCGTCGAGCGAGCCGGTGGCTTCGTACAGGGCTCCGATCGACTCCGGATCGGCGAGGTCTACCGTGAGCCCGTCGCCCGACGAGCCCGCACGAAGCACCTCGTGCCCGCGCGCCTCCAGCGCGTCGCTCAGGGGAGCTCCGATGGTGCCCGTGGCACCCACGACCAGGATTCGCATCGCGCCAAGGTCGTGGCCGGCCCGGCCGCGGGCAACGCGTGACGCCGGGAGCGAGGCGACCGGCCGGCAACCCCGTCCTCCTGCACGGCTTCACGGGCAGCTCGGCATCGTGGGGCGACGCGCTTCTCGACGGGCTCGCGGGAGCCGGGTGTGCGCCGGTGCTCGTCGACCTGCCCGGTCACGGCCGCAACGCCAGCGGGCGGGGTGGCTCCTCGATCACGCTGGACGCGGCTCTGGATTCCCTCGACAGGGCCGGGGGCTGGCCGGAAGACCTCATCGGGTATTCGATGGGCGCGCGCATCGCGCTCCACTTTGCCGCCAGCCGTCCCGATCGCGTGAGGCGCCTCGTGTTGGAGTCGGGATCGCCCGGGCTCGGGACCGAAGCGGAGCGCGCCGCCAGGCGGGCAGCCGACGAGGCGCTCGGTGACGAGATCGTCCGCGACGGGATCGAGCGCTTCGTCGACGCTTGGGAGGCGAGGCCCCTCTTCGAGTCCAGGGCGCGGCTTCCGTCGGACACGCTCGCTCGGCAGCGCGCCGTGCGCCTGCTCAACGAGCCCGAGTCCCTTGCCGCGGCGCTTCGGGGGCTTGGAACGGGTGCGCTCCCCAGCCTGTGGGATCGGCTGCCCACGATCTCGGTGCCGACCCTGCTCGTCGTCGGGGAGCTCGACACCAAGTTCGTCGACATCGCGAAGCGGATGACGGCGGCCATGCCGGACGCGCGCCTGGTGGTGGTGCCGGAGGCCGGGCATACCGTCCATCTGGAGCGACCGGCGGCCTGGCTGGCCGCGGTGACCTCCTTCCTCGGCGGCCAGCTCGGCGGGCTCGCCGGGCCAGCGGACCGGATCAGACGCCCAGCACGCTGAGATGCAGGGTCCGGCGTCGCGGCCGGGTGTCGAAGTCGATGAGCACGATCTGTTGCCATGTGCCCAGCGGCACCCGACCGCTCGCGATCGGGAGGGCGAGCGACGGCCCGACCGTCGAGGCCCGCACGTGGCTGTGGCCGTTGTCGTCGTGCCACGTCTCTTCGTGCTCGTAACGCGCAGAGCGAGGTGCGATGCGCTCCATGGCCTCCGCCACGTCGTGGTTCACCAAACCGGGCTCGTACTCGAGGGTGGTCACCGCGGCCGTCGACCCGTGCACCAGGAGCGCGGCCTGTCCCGTGCTCACGCCGGACGCTTCAACGGCGGCCTGCACCTGGCTGGTCACGTCCAGGATGTGATCGTTTCCGTGCGTGGCGCATTCGAGGGCGTAGTGCTCGGCGATCATGGAGGCTCCGGTCTTCATCAGCGACTCGCGCGGTTGGCGTGTCGATCATCCTGGAGGGAGCAGAGCGGCCCCGCTAGACTTGGCAGCCCGCGGCCGAGGTCATGTGGTGGCGGCGGGGTTCGCAGGCGTCCAACGGCCGTCCGACCCGGCTGGGCCGGTCGGCCGTCGTATGTCCACCCCTGACGAGAGCTCATGACCCGAACGCCGCCCGGACCGATCGAGGCCCCGGTCACCGATCGTGACCGCACGGTCATCTATCTGTCGATCCTGGCGGCCCTCTTCCTGGCGGCGTTGGATCAGACGATCGTCGCCACCGCGCTTCCTCAGATGGTCGAGGATCTGCAGGGCATCGACCGGTACGCATGGGTGGCCACGGCGTACCTCTTGGCGTCCACGGGTGTCGCGCTCATCTACGGCAAGCTCGCCGACACGTACTCCCGAAAAATGATCACGTTGGGCGCGACCGGGCTCTTTCTGGTGGGGTCCGTCCTCTGCGGGCTCTCGGGCGAGCTGGGCGATCTGCCGTTGCTCGGCGACGGCATGACGCAGCTCGTCATCTTCCGCGGTATCCAGGGGGCCGGAGGCGGAGGGCTCTTCGCCATGACCTTCATCGTGATCGCCGATCTGTTCACTCCGGCCGAGCGCGGCAAGTACCAGGGCTACGTGGGGGCCGTCTTCGGCCTCGCGTCCGTGCTCGGTCCACTCGTGGGTGGGCTGCTCACCGACAACGCCGGCGGTCTCATTCCGGGCGTCGAGGGCTGGCGCTGGGTCTTCTACGTGAACATCCCCGTCGGGGCGGTGGCCCTGTGGTTCATCGTCCGGCGGATGCCGGCGCTGGAGCCTCCCGGCGAGCGGGTGTTGCCCGACCTCGCTGGAGGGGCACTGCTGTTGGGTGGCTTGATTCCGCTCGTCCTGTCGCTGCAGCTCGACAAGCGCGCCTACCCTTGGACCTCTCCCGTCACGTGGGGGCTCTTCCTGTTCGGAGCGGCGCTCCTGGCCGCGTTCGTGCGGCGCTCGCGTACGGTGGCAAGCCCCATCCTCGACATGCGGCTCTTCTCCGACCGGGTGTTCAGGACCGCGAACGCATCGACGTTCTTCTTCGGCGCGTCGTTCATGTCGGTCACGATCTTCCTGCCGCTCTATCTCGTGAATGTGCTCGGCGTGTCGGCGACGCGCGCGGGCGCCGCGCTCATTCCGTTCTCTCTGGGCATCGTGTTCAGCGCGACGCTGGCCGGTCAGATCGTCGACCGCGTGGGCTACCGACGCCAGATCGTGCTGGGAGCGTGCCTGTTCGGGGTGGTCGCGGTGTTGCTGGCGCGCATGGGGACCGACGTGCCGTACGGGCTCGTCACGCTGTACATGGTGCTGGCGGGCATCGGCGTCGGGCCCGGCATGCCGCTCTTCACCCTGGCGATCCAGAACGCGGTGGACGTGCGTCTCGTGGGCCAGGCGACGAGTGCCTCACAGTTCTTCCGGCAGACGGGTGCGACGGTGGGGGCGGCGCTCATGGGCACCGTGCTGGCCTCCACCCTCGCGCTCGCGTTCTCGTCCATGGAGCTTCCGCCCCGCTTCGCCGAGCGGGCCGGGTCGTCGGTCGAGGAGCTGGTGTCCACGGGCGGGGCGGACCTGCCGGCGAGGATCGACACCGTGTTCGCAGAACTTGCGTCCGAGTCGGGCGATCCTGCGGAGGCCAACGCGCTGATCGCCCAGGGCACGCAGGTCTCCGAGAGGGTGGCGAGCGAGGTGCGCCAGGCGTTCTCGCTCGCGACCAGCCGGATCTACTGGCTCACGGTGGTCCTCGTCGCGATCGCCACGCTCCTGGCGGTCAGGATCCCCGAGCTCCCATTGCGGACGACGCACGACCGCGCTTCGCTGGAGCCTGGAGTGGTGCCGGAGGGTACCTGAGAAATTCCTGGCACGACCGCGCCCTTTCGGACAGGTTGTAGGGCATGATCAAGAAGCTCTTGCTGCTGTTACTGGCGGTGCTGGCGGTCGGGATGGCCGTCCCCAGCTCGCGGGCCGAGATCCAGCGTCGTGCGATCACGCCGGTCTTCGACGCGATCGGCGAGCGACTCGCACCCGGGCGCCTCGAGGCCATGGCCGATCAGCTCGACGTCCGGCTCGGGCGCGGCGAGGGCCTTCCCGGCGCCTTTGACGGGTGGCTGCGCCGTGACTACTCCGGGCCCGAGCTCGATCCGTGGGAGAACCCGTGGTTCATCGAGCCAGGACGCCGGACGTACACGGTGGGCTCGATGGGGCCAGACGGTGAGCGGGGTACCCTCGACGACATCACCGTCACGCGGAATCTGCCGAACCGCTGACCGTCGCGGCGGTCCGGGCTGCGCCCCACCTGGCCCAACGTTCGATCGGCTTGGCGGGTCTATCCAGTACCCTTCATGCTTGAAGGCTTGACGCGTAACGGACACTTTGTCTGACATGCTGAGGATCCCGAAGCTCAGATTGCGGTATGCGGCGCTCCTGTCCGCTCTCGCCTTTCTCGGCGCGAGCGCGGTGGACGCGTCCGGGCTTCACGGTTGTTCCCAGCACGACGCGTTGCCGGAGGAGGCCGCGCCGCACACGGCGCCGGTCGACGAGCACGTCGCTCACGACCAGCACGCCGAAGGGCATGCACAGGACTCCTCCCACGGTGCCGGTCACGCGGGCCCGTGCATCTGCATCGGGGCCTGCGGTGTCGGCACCACGATGCAGGGCGCGAAGACCCTCGCAGGCGGCACTGAGCTTTCCGTGCCGCCCGTTCGGGCGGAGGCGCCTCACCTGCCGGCGGACGACGCGCTGCCCGTCCCGCCGCGTTTCTTCCTTCCATACGCGCTCGGACCTCCGCTGTCGGCCTGAAGCCGACGGACTAGCGCCCCGGCTCGCCGGGGCTCGGAGATTCGACTTCCAGGTGGACGAGCGTTGGCTCGTCCGCCGCATCGCGTATGGAGGAACCTTGTGAGCATAGGAATGTGGGGCCGGCGCGTGAGCGCGTTCACCCTGGTTCTGGCAGTTGGGATGTGGACCGGGCCAGACTGGGTGGTGGCACAGCAAACGGGTACCATCGAAGGCAGCGTGACCGCGCAAGGCGGTGAAGGACTCGAGAGCGTCGCGGTCTCGGTGGTCGGGACGGCGCTCCAAGCGTCGACGAACGCGGGCGGTGTCTTCCGCCTCAGAGGCGTGCCGGCCGGGCAGCACACGCTCCGCGCCGGGCTCATCGGTCGCCGGACCCTGGAGCGCGAGGTCAGCGTCCAGTCGGGAGGGGTGACATCGGTCACCATTCAGCTCGTCGACGACCCCCTTCAGATGGCTGAAGTTGTTGTGACCGCGACGCGGGACGCGGCACAGCGAACGGACGTGGCGGCGAACATCGGCGTCGTGGGGGGGGGGGACATCAGGGCGGCCCGCCCGCACCACTCCGCGGAGATCGTCAACCGGGTGCCGGGCGTCTTGAACATCAGTCTGGGTGGGGAGGGGAGCACGGTGGCCATGCGTCTGCCGATCAACTACTCGGCCAACTACGGCTACCTCGAGGATGGCGTGCCCATCCGCTCCACAGGGTTCTTCAACCACAACGCGCTGTACGAGGTGAACATCCCCGGGGCCGAGCGCGTGGAGGTCTTCAAGGGACCCGCGACGGCGCTCTACGGCAGTGACGCGATCGGCGGGGTGTTCAACTCGATCACGCGGGCCCCTGCCTCTTCGCCCGACTTCGAGCTCTTCCTGGAAGGGGGGCGCTTCGACTACCAGCGGGTCCTTGGTTCGGCCAGCAACTCCTGGGGAGCCCACGGAGTGCGCGCGGACGTGAACGTGATGAGCTTCGGCGGTTGGCGGGACGGGACGGAGCAGGACCGCCAAACGGGAACGGTCCGCTGGGACTGGGGGCTGAGTCCGACCACCCGCCTGAAGATGATCGTCACGGGGACCAACATCGACTCGCCCGGCGACGGCGGGTCCGAGCTCCCGCGCTCCGATTTCCTGGACGAGCCGACCAACGCGTACACCCCTGTGGCCTTCCGGAAGGTGGAAGCGCTTCGCGTGTCTACGGCGCTTCAGAGCGTGTGGGACCAGTCGTCTTTGGACCTGACCGCCTACGCGCGCCACAACCGGCTCCAGCTGCTACCCAACTGGCAGCTCACCTACGACCCGCAGGTCTGGGACAACCGTAACAAGTCCGTCGGCGTGCTGGCCAAGTTCCGGCGCGACCTGGGCCCCGCCGAGGTCATCGTGGGCACCGATGTCGATTACAGCCCGGGCTCGGAGGTCCGCGACGAGATCCTTCCGACCACGACTCCGGACAACGTGTTCGACTCGTACACCGTCGGTACACGCCACTACGACTACGACGTGACGTTCTACGGGGTCTCGCCTTATGCGCAGCTCGAGGCCGACCTCGCCGAGGATCTCCACCTCAGTGCGGGTCTCCGCTTCGACCAGATCGGGTACCGGTACGACAACGGTCTCGGCGAGCTGCAGGCCCCCAGCGAGGCGCACAAGCGTCCTGTGTCGCAGGACGTCTCCTTCAGCCACCTCACGCCGAGCGTGGGACTGACTTATGGCGTCACGGACGACCTCAACGTCTTCGCCTCGTACAGGCACGCGTTCCGCGCCCCGTCCCAGGGCCAGCTGTTCGTGCAGAACTCGGCCCCGAACACCGTCGACCTGCAGCCCACGAAGACGGACAGTTTCGAGGCGGGCGTGCGCGGGAGCGTGGGGTCGTTCCTCTCCTATGAGCTGTCGGCGTATACGATGGAAGTGAAGGACGACGTGCTCTCCTTCTTCAACACGGCCACGTTCACGAGCGAGGTTTCGAACGCCGGGCAGACGCGACACCGTGGCATCGAGGCCGGCGTGACGGTTGTCCCGCTCGATCGTGTGCGTATCGAGGCGGCTTACGCGCTGCCCCGAAGCGAGTACGTCGACTGGGTGACGTCGACCTCGTCGGACTTCAGCGGCAACGAGATGATCGCTGCGCCCAAGCACATCGCGAACACCCGACTCACGGTCGAGCCCACGATCGGGAGCTCGGTCAGCTTCGAGTGGGAGAGCGTCGGGGAGTACTGGTTGGACGAGGACAACGTCCACACCTACGAGGGCTACGACGTGTTCAACGTCTACCTCACCTCGCCAGACATCGCGGGCATCCAGTTGGTGGGGCGACTCAACAATGTGACCGACGCGCGCTACGCGGTCACGGCGTCCTTCAACCCCTTCGTTCCGCCCGCTCTGCAGGAGCGTTTCCGGCCGGGCATGCCGCGCACGCTCTACGTGGGTCTCCAGTACAGGTGGAGGCGCTAGCATGAGGACAGGAACACGAAGAAGCGGACTCGGTGCGACGGCTCTGGCCCTCCTGGCCGGGGCTGCCGGGTGCGATGCTCCCACGGCGTCCCTCGAGATCAGCGAGGTGACGCCCTCGATGCTGGCGGGCTTCGCGCAGACCGCGGACCCGTCGCTGGCGGTCGACCCGGTCGACGGGACGTTGCTGATGTCGTGGGTGGCCGAGTCGGAAGGCGAGTGGGATCTCTACGCCGCCAGGTCTTCCGACGGCGGCATGACGTTCTCACCCCCGGTGCGTGTCAACGACGCGCCCGGGGACGTCCACCCTCACGCCGAGGGGTCGCCACGTCTCGTGGCGGCCCCGGGCGTGGCAGCTCTGTTCTGGAACAACCAGGTGGCGGCCCCGACGCGCGTCTGGGGCGCCACCGACCTGAGGTTCGCGCGGAGCACCGACGGTGGCGCCACATGGACGCCGGCGCTCACTCTACAAGACGACACGACGGGGGTCTTCCCCCCAGGAGAGAACACGTTCCATGGTGCGACCTGGGGCGGGGACTCCACACTGGTGGTCGCGTGGCTGGATGGACGTGAACGCGACGAGCGTCACGTCGCTCTAGCCGAGGTGGCGGGCGTGCCGAGAGACAGCGCGGCCTTGGCCCCCGACCAGTTCGCGGACCTCGACGACCCGCGCGACGGGGACGCGACCATCTTCGCGGCGGTGTCACACGATTTGGGGGACACGTGGGAGCACACCAACCGTCGTGTCCAAGGAGGCGTCTGCCCGTGCTGTCGGGTCGGGCTCGCCGGCACGCCGTCCGGTGACGTCGTCGCGACGTGGCGTCAGCACTTCGACACCAACATCAGGGACCCCGCATTCCGGTCGCTGTTCGCGACCGACGAGGAGCCTGTGCGCGTGCACGCGGACAATTGGTCGTTCCCGGGGTGCCCCCACGCCGGGCCTGCGCTGGACGTGGACGCCGAAGGAACGGCGCACGTCGTGTGGTACACCGGCGCGGACGGCAGGATGGGACTGCACTACGCCAGGAAGAAGGTTGATGCCTCGGCGTTCGAAGCCCCGGTACCGATCGCCGCCGGCGAAGCGATGCCGGTGTCGTTCGCCGCGGTCGAGGGCCTACGCGGCGGAGGAGCGCTGGTGGCGCATAACGTGGACTCCACGGGCAGGCGCACCATGATGGTCACCCGCGTCGATGCGTCCGGCGCGGTGGTCTCGACCCAGGAGGTCACCGGGTCGCTGGGGGGCACGCACCCGCAGCTCGCGTTGACGGGCGAGGACGCGGTCTTGGCATGGACGGAGAGCGACGGTGGGCTCCAGTCGGTCCGAGTCTTCAGGATCAGCGGTGTCGATCGTTAGGCGCGCGGTGGCTCTTGCGCTCGTCGTCGGGCTTGGGCTGGGTTGCACGGCCGGGGAGGAGGTGTGGAGACCCCTCCCCGGGTTCGCCGCACCGGACTTCGCCGCTCCCGATCTGAGCGGCAGCATGGCATCGTTGAGCGAGCTGCACGGCAGAGTCGTGCTGCTCAACGTGTGGGCGACGTGGTGCGTGCCGTGTCTGCGGGAGATGCCGGGCCTGCAAGACCTTCACGAGGCCTACGAGGGAAGGGGGCTCGAGGTCCTGGGCGTCAGTGTGGACCGAGGGTCGGCTCGGGACCGCATCGTTTCGTTCGTGGGCGAGCACGGAATCCGATACCGAGTGCTCCACGACCCGGACGAGGACGTCGCGATGGCCTTCAGGACCATCGGCGTGCCCGAGACGTTCCTGATCGGAGGCGACGGCACGATCGTCCATCGCTGGATCGGAGAGTTCGATCCGATGTCCCCCGAGGTGCGTGCGCTCATCGAGTCGACTCTGTCGGATCTGTAGAGCGCGCACTGGACAACGACGGGCCGGTGTCGCCGAATAGTGCATGCCCGAGCTCCCCGAGATCACCGCCTACGTAGAGGCCTTCCAGCGCACCATCGTCGGTCAGCCGCTCGAACGCATCCGCGTGAGGTCGCCATCGCTCGTTCGCACCTGGGACCCCCCGCTCTCCGCTGCGGAGGGGCTCGCGGTGGTCGGCGCCGAGCGCCTGGGCAAGCGGGTGGTGTGGTGCATGGAGGGGGAGCTGTTCCTCGTCTTCCACCTGATGATCACCGGCCGCTTCAAGTGGACGAAGGCGGGCGCGGCCGTGCCGAAGAAGCGCGCGCATGGCGCCTTCGATTTCCCGAACGGCACCCTGCTGCTCACCGAGCAGTCCACCCGGAAGCGCGCGTCCCTCCATGTCGTGCAGGGCAGGGAGGCGCTCGCCGAGCTGGACCCTGGCGGCCTGGAGGTGCTGGACGCCTCACTCGAGGACTTCACGTCGGCGCTCACGCGCGAGAGTCGTACGCTGAAGCGCGCGCTCACCGACCCGCGCGTACTCAGCGGGATCGGCAACGCGCACTCGGACGAGATACTCCTCTTCGCTCGCCTCTCTCCCTTGCAGCTGACCCGGAATCTGTCCGATGCCGAGTTGGCGCGGCTCTACGAGGTGACGCGAAGCTCGCTGACCGAGTGGACCGCGCGGCTCCGGGAGGAGTTCGGCGACCGATTTCCGACCAAGATCACCGCGTTTCATCCGGCGATGTCGGCCCACGGGAAGTACGGAGAGCCGTGCCCGACCTGTGGGTCACCCATCCAGCGCATCAAGTACGCGGACCGAGAGACGAACTACTGCGCCACGTGCCAGACCGGTGGGAAGGTGCTCGCCGATCGCGGCATGTCGCGCCTGCTCGGGGACGACTGGCCGCGCACGCTGGAAGAGCTCGAGGAGCTTCGCTCGAAGTAGCTGCGGACCAGCGATTGCCCGTTGACGCTCGTGCGGGCACGATATATCGTACGACATACTCCACGATCTATTGTACGTGGGGTCGAACGACAGGACTTTGGACGGGGGACATCACAATGTGCAGCACGAGAAGCCGGAGACGCCGCATGGACTTCGACTGGATCTTCGACTGGGGCGACATGGGCATGGGAGGGCCCCGCAGGCGGGGCCGCCATCGCGGCCGCGGGCCCGGCAGGCGGTTCTTCAAGCAGGGTGAGGTGCGCTTGGCGCTCCTTTCCCTCCTGGACGACGCCCCCGGTCACGGCTACGAGCTCATGAAGCGGCTGGAAGACCGCTCAGGTGGGATGTACCGCGCCAGCGCGGGGACCATCTACCCCGTTCTGCAGCAACTGGAGGACGAGGGGCTGGTCCGCATCCAGGAGGCCGACGAGAAGAAGGTCTACCACCTCACCGAGGCCGGCCGGGAGGAGCTCCTGCTCCACCGAGAGCAGGTCGACAACATCTGGCAGCGCGCCCACGGCTGGAAGGACTGGGGCTCAGCCATGGGACCGGAGACCGCCGAGATCTGGGGTAGCTGGGGTCGCTTGTCGAAGGCGGCCTTCAAGGCTGCGGCCCGGTCGGACTTCGAGAACACGGAGCGGATCCGCGACGTCCTGGACCGAGCGCGTAAGGAGCTCGAGGCCCTCTAGCCCACCCTACGAGCCGCGGGTCGCTGCGCGGCGGGGCCTCCGGGCTCCGTCGCCCGCCCTCAGTTGCGGACTACGGGCTGCCAGAACGCCAGATTGACCCCGAGGCTGAGGGCCTGGTACGTGAACGGAGCCTCGTTGATGACGACCCAGCGGTACTCCAGCTGCGGAACGATCAACCCCAGGCCGACGAGCCTGAAGCCGATCACGGCCGTGTAGCCGAGCTCCGTGCTGCGGTCGACGGTGTTGGGATAGATCGTGTTGCGCAGCCCGAGGCCGATGCCACCGTACAGGCCGCCCGCCCGGCCGTCCCAGACGTAGACCGCCTCCAGGTTGTACTGGTACTCCTTGAGGTTGAGCAGAAAGGTGACGTCGGCGCTCGCCATCAACTCGATGTCGCCCGAAGGTAGGATGGGCAGGCGCAGCTGGGCGCCCAGCACCTCGTCGCGCTGCTTCTGGTCGAAGCCCAGCCGAACACCGATGGAGGGTGGAGCCCAGCCGCCCGGGCCAGGCAGATCGCGGAAAACCTCGCCCGGCACGGCCTGGGCGAGCACCGTGTCCGGAGCCGTGGTCGCGAGGGCGAGCAGAGAGAGGGCGCACATGCAGAGTCGGCCTGGGTTCATGTGCGAAAGGTGGCCCCGACGCCTGAGGAGCCGCAATCCGTGGCCTACGTCACGCCATGGGGAAGTCCATGAGCTGGTCCTTCAGCTCGTGCGTATCCGCACGCTCGACCCGGCTCACGAGCCCCCGCATCTCCTCCAACACGTGCCCGTCCGTGTCCGCGTGCACCTCTCCCTGGATGAGCCGCAGAACCGAAGCTCGATGCTCCGGTGACTCGACCACGTGGGTGAAGGCCGGGAGTAGCCGGTAGAACAGCCGGATGAAGTCGTCCCATATGGCGGCGTCCGCTCGCAGCTTGTCCTCGTACGGGAGAAAGGTCTCGCGACGACAGTCGCCGCTCTCGAGCGCCGTCTGGATCCGTTCGGCGGCGAACCGCGCGTTGTGCATGGCGACGCTCACGCCGGAGGAGAAGATCGGGTCGGTGAAGCGGGCGGCGTCGCCGAGGGCTATCCAGCCGTCCCCGCACGTCTGGTCGAGCTGATAGCTGTAGTTCACCTCGCCCTTCAGCTCGTTGATGCGCTCAGCCCTCTTGGTCGCCTTCTTGAGTGCCTTGTTCTTGGACAAGCTCTCCAGGAAGAAGTCCGCGATGCCGACGTCGGCCTCCTGGTAGACGGCATACACGGAGCGGTCGGCGACCACCCCGATGGAGGTGATCTCGTCGTTGATCGGCGCGGTCCAGGCCCAGCCGCGAAGCTCGGGCAGGAAGTAGATGTGCGTGTAGTCCTCCGTCGCCCGACTGCCGCGGTCCACGTCGAGGAACCAAGCGTGCAGGGCGAACTGGTCGAGGACGGGGTGATCGCGCCTCAGGCCGAGCTGGCGACCGATCTTCGTCGCGCGCCCGCCTGCGTCCACCACGACGCGCGCCGGGAAGGAAACCGTCTGACCCCCGATCTCCGCGTCCACGCCGCGGGCGGCGCCGTTCTCGAAGACCACCTCGCGGACGTTCGCACCCTGCACCAACCGGCACCCCTGGTTCTCGGCGTGCTTGAGCAGGAGGAGATCGAACTTCGAGCGGTCTACGTGATAGGTGTACTCCTGCTCGATGCCCTCCTGGGGGAACTCCGAGTACCCGATCGGGATCGACGTCCGCCCGCCCGGGTGGTAGACCACGCCGCCCGAGTGCGGAAAGTCGGCGGCCTCCATGATCGGCAGGAAACCGATCTCCTTGAAGATGCGGATGGCGGCCGGCATGAGGGACTCGCCCACGTGCGGTCGAGGATGCTGGGCCCTCTCGAGAATCACGCACGGCACGCCCGCGTCGGCCAAGTAGCACCCCAAGGTGAGACCAGCGGGACCCCCCCCGATAATGACGACGTCGCTCATGGTGCGTCGTTCCTCCATCCCAGGCGCTGCGCGAGCTCGATCAGATCGACCCGTGCGCCGCCGGAGGCGAACGCCAAGGTCCCGTCGGTCTCGACCAAGTAGACCAACGCTGGATGGACGATATCGCCGCTACGGAGGTCCCGCTGTCGGGCGATTTCCCACGCGTCTAGTGCGGCCTCCACCGCGTCGACGGTGCCCCCGACCACGTGGTCCTTCAGCGGATCGAGCTGGAACTGGCCGTGGATCGCCTGGAGCCTCGAGGGCACGTCCCTCCATGGGTCCAGCGTGAGCACGACGATCGACACGTCGGCGGCCAACGCCAGTCGCGCCGCACGCGCTTCGTGGACCACGGCGGGGCACACCGTCTCGCAGTGGCCGAACGCGAACGTCACCAGCGCGCCCCGCCCACCGAGTGACGCGAGCGTGAACGGCTCCCCCTGGTGGTTCACGAGGCCTGTGGCATCCGGCCAGGGACTGTCGAGGCGGGTGAGGGACCCGGCCACATCGCTGCTCGCCAGGACCACGTCCGGCACACCGGCCTGTGCCACGCGCACGCCGGCCGCCGCGAATCCACACAGGGTCAGAAGCAGCGTCGACCCGATGAGCGCGCGTCCCGCCATGGAGGACGTCAGGTGGGCCAGGGTCGCCCGGACCTCCTCGCCCCAACCCACCATCAGCAGGACCATCATGCTTGGGGGCTGACCCAGCAGGAGCAGCCAGCCCTTGGCGTCCGGAAGCCCGCTCTCGGTGATGTTGAAGCACACCGAGCGCGTGCGCTCCAGCCACTCCGGTGCCCCTGGGACCGACCACAGCGCGAGGGCCCACCAGCTCGCGGTGACCGCGAGGATGAAGCCCGTCGCGCCGAGCGGCCAGAGGTCGCGCCGCCTGATCACCCGATCTGCCAGAGCCGGGAGAGCAGGGTCCAGTTGGCGAAGTAGTAGACGACGAACGCCAACAGGAAGATGAACACCAGGATCATGGTGCCGGGCATCATACCCAGACGGCCGTGCTCTTCGAGCTCGACGTCTTCCGTGGGTAGCTCGGTGAACGGCCGCGAGTACACGCCCGGCGGAACCGAGCCCGCCAGCGCCGCGCTCGTGCAGTCGTCTCCGAGCGGCTTGCCGAAGAACACCGACCAGACGGTGGTCAGGATGTACATGCCTCCGCCCACGGCTCCGATGAGTCCGCCAATGGCCATGATGGCGATCATGAGGTTCGCCGCCGGCGAGTACTCCACCCCGAACGGCGCCCCCACGAACGAGATGTCGTAGTGACGCCGCGGAACGCCGAACGTGCCCGCGAAGGTCATGGTCAGTGAGAAGACCAGCATGCCGAAAGAGAAGACGTACGGCTGCAGCTTGGCCATGCCGTAGAAGGCCACCTTCTTCTGGAAAATCAGCGGGATCACGTAGTAGGTGATGCCCATGAAGGCGAGCGCCGTACCCGACACCACGGTTGCGTGGAAGTGTCCGGGAATCCTCAGCGTGTTATGCGCGATGATGTTGATCTGCTCGGTACCGAACGTGACGCCGGTGATGCCGCCCACGAAGCCGAACACCACGAGCGAGAGGCACAGCGCGCTGAAGCCCGGGTCTCCCCACGGCGCCCGACGCAGCCATCCGAAGATCCCCTGCGTGAAGCCCCTCAGACGCATGCCGAGCTCGATGCCCGCGGGGACCGTGAAGCCGTGCAGCATGGACGCGAGCACCGCCATGTACATGAAGTACGAGGTGTTCACGACCTTCCACGCGGGACCGAAGCCGGGGTCCACGAGCAGGTGGTGAGCAGACGCCATCGAGATGAACAGGATGTACAGCACGAACGCCGTGCGGCTGATCTTCTCGTTGACGACCACGGCGCCGACCGTGAGCGCGCCCAGCAGGTACCAGACGGAGACCATGGCGGCCACGTTGATCTGCTGGGACGAGTGACCGAGTCCCCACCAGACCAGCCGATAGACCTGAGGATCGACGTTCATGACGTCGATCGACCACAGGAACGTCGGGATGTAGATCGCGGCGCCGTGCGCGAGCGTGATCGCCGCGATGATCGCGGCGGTGATAGCCCCGAACGTGACGAGCGGCACCGAGCCCGTGTACGTCTGTTCCCTCTTGGCCAGGACCAGCGTCGCGAAGAAGATCGTGGTGACGATGATGGCGCCGACCGCGAACAGGATGACGCCGAGGTAGAACGCGGGGTGGGCGCGCAACGGCACGTACGAGGTGAAGAGCACGTCCGCGCGGCCCGTGAACATCGTCCACTCGACCAGTCCGGCTCCACCGACCATGAGACCGAATGCGAGCCACCCGAGCTTGGCGCCTGCCACGCGGCAGTTGAGCAGGACTGCCGAGGCGAAGTACAGGACCGCCATCTCGAAGAACATGATGAAGAAGATCAGCATGTTCATCCCGTGGATCGTCAGCCACCGGTAGAACTGCACGTCGCTGAGGAGGTGCACGGTCTGCCACCGAGTCAGCAGGACCAGGATGGCCGCGACGCCACCGATGAGCAGCGCGACGGTCGCCACCACGGCGTTGGCCTTGATGAGGGCCTCCGCGTCCCGGTAGACCTTGAGTCCCGTGGTCGGGCACACCCTGAACGCGCCGGCCGGCGCGGTCGCAGTTCCAGCCGCGGGGGTGCTCATCGGTCACCTCCCTGAGGCTCTGCTAGGGCCACGTCGTCCGAGGACGGTTCCACGATGATGCGCCCCACCATGATGTGGTGGCCGACGCCACAGAACTCGTTGCAGACGATGCGATAGTCACCGGCCTCGGTCGGCGTGACGCGGAGGCCGTAGTCGTAGCCGGGAACGACCTGGAAGTTGACGTTGAACGGGTAGAGGTTGAAACCGTGGTTCACGTCGAGGGACGAGAGGTGCAGCGTGTACTCTGCTCCCTGCTCGAGCCGCAAGATGGGAGTCCATTGGTACTGGGCCGCGAGCAGGTAGACGTCGCTGCCCGGCGGCGGCGCCACGACGGGAATGCCCGCCTCCGACTCTCCGGTTCCGTAGTCCCTCACGAACTGCTGGACGCGCGCGATGTAGTCCGAGGGCTCGACCCTGGCCCTGATGCCCGACGGATTCTGACCGCCGCGCATGTGCCAGAGAGGCATCATCGCGAAGAGCACCATGCACCAGATGAACGCGATGGTGAACCACACGCGCTCCTGCTTGTGGGCCGGCTTCCACCAGACGCCCTGGGGTGACGTTACGCCTGTCGTGTACATGTCCCCTCCGTCAGGGCAGGGTGGCGTCGGGGAGGCTCATGACCTCCCACAGACCCCACGCGGTGAACACCACGAGCATGATGGTCATGCCCAGGACGAGCAGAACGAACGGTCGGTCGTACAGGCGCTGCAGGAAGGGGACGTCTGGGGGATGTGCCGCGCCGACGCGCTCGTCATCCATGTGGGGCCTCCGGTGTTGAGGTTGTAAACAACCGGATCCGCGGGGGGAGGGTCGCGGGGGCCGGATCCGAAGTCGATCTGGCTAGACTGCCACTTCAAAGCCCTTGGCGAGAGGTCGGTCTCGTAGGAGGTCCGCGACGGACGTCCCGCGGAAGAACTGGTTGACGGCGACGGAAACGCTTCTCCACCGGTCGTGGGCCGCACACGGGTCTTGATCGCTGCACTGGGGACGACCGAGCAGGCAATGCGGCTCGTCGGCGACTTCGTCGAACTGCTCGACGATGTCCGCTAGCGTCAGCTCGGCCGCGGGACGCGCGAGCTGGAAACCGCCCCCAGGTCCCCGGGTCGAGGCCAGGAGCCCCGAGCGCGCGAGCACGTGGAGGATCTTCGACAGGTAGTTCCGCGGCACGTCGAGGCTCTCGGCGATGTCCTCCACCCGAACCGGTTCGGGCGTGTCGTGGCCGGCGAGGCACAGGGTCGCCCTGAGCGCGTAGAGCGCGGTTTGTGAGAGGATCACGCCACTCGGTCCAGTCCATGGAGGCAGGCTTGCGCACTAGATGCATCCAATTATCATGATCATATGATGATCCTCTCCCGACCGCAACGGCGATTCCCACCCTCGTGAGGGCCGGCGTCCGCGCTGCTCAGAAGGCGGGACGAGCCTTTCTCGCCCGAGCCGACGCGGCGCTGAATGCGCTGTACACGTGGCGCTACAACCCGCTTTATCACACGGGTGCCCTCGTGGTCGCCTGCTTTCTGGTGCTGGTGGCCACCGGGCTGTACCTACTGCTCTTCTATCGGATCGGCTCGCCGTACGACTCCGTGAGCCGCATCACCGATCAGGTCTTCGCCGGTCGCTGGATCCGCTCGCTCCACCGCTATGTCTCGGACCTCGCGATCGTGGCGATCGCGATTCACGCACTGCGGATGTTCGTGCAGGACCGGGCGTGGGGCCCCAGGGCACTCGCCTGGGTCTCCGGCGTCGTGCTTTTCGGGGTCTTCCTGGTGGTGGGCTGGACCGGCTACGTCATGGTCTGGGACGTCCAGGGGCAGCTCATCGGCGCCGAGGGCGCACGCCTGTTCGACTTCTTCCCGATTTTTTCCGAGCCGATCAGTCGCACGTTCGTCGGCGAGCGCCCGATGCCGAGCGCGTTCTTCTTCCTCAACTACTTCGCTCACATCGCCATCCCGGTGGGCATCGCGCTCATCCTGTGGATCCACGTCGCTCGACTGGCGAGAGCGAGCATACTCCCGCCAAAGCCGCTCCTCTGGGGCACCGTCGGGCTCTTCACCCTCGTGGCTCTGGTTCGCCCGGTCCCGATGGCGCCCGAGGCTGACCTGCTGCGGCTGCCCACCGACGTCGCCTTCGACGTCTTCTACGTCTGGATGCTCCCGATCACACGGTCCCTACCGGCTGGTTGGGCTTGGCTCGGGCTGCTGGTCTTCTTCGGGGTCCTCTTCGCCGTGCCGCTTCTGACGCGACCCGCGCAGGAGGCTCCGCGGCCCCCGTCCTGGGTGAATCCGCGCTTCTGCACCGGCTGCGAGCAGTGCTACCACGACTGTCCCTTCGAGGCCATCAGCATGGTGCCGCGCGACGACGAGCGGGAGGGCTACGTGGCGTTCGTCGACCCTGGGAAGTGCGTCAGCTGCGGGATCTGCGCGGGGTCGTGCGCGCCCATGAGTGTCGGTCCGCCCGAGCGGACAGGGCGCGACCAACTCGGGACCGTGAAGGCGTTCATCGCCGCCACGACGCTGTCGCCCGAGGAGGTCGTCCTGGTCGGCTGCGCCCAGTCCGCAGGGGGCGTCCTCCCCACCGGCGACGGTCGTGGCGAGGAGCCCGCGGTGTACGGCGTCTCCTGCGTGGGCGCCTTGCACACGTCGGTCATCGAATACCTCGTGCGGGCCGGCGCAGGAGGCGTCATGGTGGTGGCCTGTCCCCCACGCGACTGCTGGAACCGTGAGGGCGTACGCTGGCTGGAGGAGCGCGTCTTCAACGCGCGGGAGGCCGAGCTCAAGGAGCGCGTCGACCGCCGACGAGTCCGCGTGGTGTACGCCGCCGAGTACGAGACGCGGGCCCTCGCGAGGGAGATCGAGGTCTTCAGGGACGAGGTGCGAGCTCTGGAAGGCATGGTCGCCGAGTCCGCCATCGAGATCGACACGGTGTGCGAGACCCCAGAGGTGTCCGTGGCCGCGGAGGTGACGTCTTGAGCCCCGCCAAGCAGGCCATTGCCGGGGTCCTCGCCCTCGTGTTCGCCCTGGGACTCGCGTGGCTCTCACAGATCCCGACGTCCTACGCGGGACCCGAGGATGCCATGCTCCGGCTCTCGTGGCGGGTGCAGGGTACCATGATCGAGGAGTGCAGGACACGGACTCCTGAGGAACTCGAGGCCTTGGCGCCGCACATGCGGACCCCGCGCGTGTGCACAGGGCGGGGAGCGGACTACGAACTCAGTGTCGAGGTCGACGAGAGGGCCGTGGCCCGTGATACCCTGCGCGCGGCCGGCGCACGCCGCGACCGTCCGGTCTACGTCTTCAGGGAGATCGACCTCGAGCCGGGAAGCTACGAGGTCACTGTGGACTTCAGAGCGCTCGTGCCTCCGGGCTTCGCGGGCTCTTCGCAGCCTCTCGCGTACGGCTTCGACGGGGCCGTGAGTCTCGGCCCCGCCCAGATTGCGCTCTTAACCGTCGATTCCTCGGGCAGAGCGCTCGTCCTGAGAGAACCCTGAGCGCTGCGGGCTCACGACCCCAAGCGCCCGTCGGCGACGGCCCTCAACACATCCGCCGAGGTCACGATCCCGACGAGCTCTTCGCCCTCGGCCACCACGGCGCGGTGGATTCTGCCGCGCACCAGGAAGTGGCACAGTTCGGAAACCGGGGAGTCCGGCCGCACCGAGAAGGAGATGGGGGTCATGATGTCGGCCACCGCGACGCTGTCGAACGGGCCGTCCGACCACTCCTCGAGGAGGGTCTGGCCCCTGAACGGTGAATCCTCCGGGAGGAAGAAGCCGTAGACGTCCACCTCGGGATCGTCGTCGTCGTCCGGGTCGGCCATGGGGTTGGCACCGAAGCCGGCGGGGCGCACCACCGCAGTGGAGTCCTCTGCGGCCAGCCGCACCAGATCGGTCGCGGAAACGACTCCGACGAGCGCGTTGCTGGAGTCCAGCACGGGCACCCCGCTGATCTCCTCGTCTGCGAGGAGGCGCGCGAGGTGGCGGGCGGTCGCGTCCTTGGTCACGGTCACGACGTCCGACTGCATGATATCTCTGACGGTCAGCATGATCCGTCGTCCTTTAGCCCCTAAGCGGGGTTATTTGGAGGTCTGTAGAGCAGGACAGGCACGTGGGTTCCGCGGAGCACTTTGTCCGCGGCGCTTCCGAGCACGACGCGGCTCATGCCGCCTCGGCCGTGTGTCGCCATGGCGATCATGTCGGTGCCGACGGCGTCGGCTTCTGCCAGGATGCCGTGCGCGGCCTGCGGGTCGGTCGCGACGGAGGCGGTGACTCTCAGGCCCCGCTTCCGCATTTGCTCGGCCTTCTCCTCGAGGTAGTCCGCGGCGCTCTGCTTGGCCTCGGCCAGGATCTCGGAGTTCATCTGCACCGTGTGGGGCAGATACGGCGACGCGATCTCGAGCGGGTAGGCGACCACCCGTGTCAGGTGGTACGCAGAGCCGAAGAGCGCACCGAACTCCGTGGCGTGCTCGAGCGCGGACTCGGAAAGGCTCGAGCCGTCGAGCGGCACCAGGAGCGTCTCGAAGTCGTCGGACGACTCCGGTTGAGGGGCATCACCCTCCTCGGGGCGCACGAAGAGCACGGGGGTCTCGGCCTCCCGCATGAGCGAGTCGGCAACGGACCCGAGCCACGCCCGGGACAAAGCACCTCGACCGTGGGTCGCCATGACGACCAGGTCCACCCCGAGCTCTCGGCTCTGAGCGTGGAGTGTCTCGACGACTCGGCCGGTGTGGACCGCCGCAGTCACCGCCCCACCCGCGTGGTCGGAGACCCGCTCCGTGACGCTGTCTAGGTACTGGGTACTCCAGTCGAGTGCCGCGGGCTCCCACTCCGCGTAGGCGAAGGCGGGAATCGGCTCCACCACCGAAATCAGGTGGAGATCGGCATTCGTCTTACGCGTCAGCGCCAGGGCGAGGGGGAGGGCAGCTTCGGCGAAGGTCGACCCATCGAGGGGCACCAGGACGTGCTTGTACACGGTCCCTCCTTTGTTGCCGGCGGCGCCACTCTCGCGGGGCGCGCCGTGCATCTACATTCTTGCGGTCTGGGCCCCGGCCCGATGTCGGGGACATCGCGTCGGGTTAGGTCGGGCAACAACCGGCACTCTCGTCGGAGAATCCTCTACGAAGAAGGGCGGTGACTCCTGCTCACGAGCGACGAGTATCAGGCGATCTTCGACGCGTCGCCGGACGGTTTGTTGGTCGTCGACCGGAACGGCATCATACGGGCGGTCAACCCTCGTGTCGAAGAGCTCTTCGGATGGAGTTCCGCGGAACTCGCAGGGCAAACCGTCGACGTGCTGGTGCCGGAGTCCGTGGGCGGAGCCCACGCCGCGCACCGCGATCGCTTCGTCGCCGATCCGCACAACAGGCCCATGGGCGTGGGCCTGGATCTCCAAGGTCGACGCAAGGACGGCTCGACCTTTCCCGTAGAGATCTCGCTCAGCCCCTGGAGGCCGTCCGACGGCGACATGCGCATCATCTGTACGGTCCGAGACGTCTCGGACTACCGACGACTCCAGAACTTCTCCGAGGGTGCGCTGAGGGCGACGGAAGAGGAACGGCAGCGCATCGCACGCGAGCTGCACGACGACACCGCGCAGCGGCTGGCGACGCTCATTCTGCGGGTGCGGCGTCTCGCGATGGAGGCGGACCCCACGGCACGTACGGATATGCTGGAGGACGTGCGCGACGAGATCGTCGACGCCACGGAGGGCGTCAAACGTATGGCCCGGGGCCTGCGTCCTCCTGAGATCGAGGAGCTGGGCTTGGAGCTCGCCATCACCGCCCACGTGCGTAGCCTGCGGGAGGGCGCGGACTTCGAGGTCGACACGGAGTTGGGCGACGTGGACTCGTACCTCGGCGATACGGCGAAGCTGGCCCTGTACCGTATCATTCAGGAGGCCCTTTCCAACGCCCGCCGCCACGGTCAGGCCCAAGGGGCGCTCGTCCGCCTGTACCTCCAGGGGTCCAAGGTGATCGCCGAGGTCGTCGACCTCGGCAGCGGGTTTTTGGCGTCCCAAGCGATGGAGGGCGGCGGGGGCCTGGGCTTGGTCGGGATGCGTGAGCGAGCGACTATGATAGGTGGCATGCTGACGATCGACAGCGTCCCCGGGGAGGGGACGACCGTCCGCGTGGCCGTACCCGTATCACGAGACTCGGAGTAAGATGGCTAAGCCGATTTCCGTCCTGTTGGTCGACGACCACGCGATGTTTCGCGCCGGCATTCGGGCCCTCCTCGAGGCCGAGGGGCACGTGAACGTGGTCGGCGAAGGCTCGTCGGGCGACGAAGCGGTCGACCTCGTGAGGGAGCTCAAGCCCAACGTGGTGGTGATGGACTTGTCGATGCCGGGGTCGAACGGGCTGGAAGCCACTCGCCGCATTGCCGCGCTCGAGCTCCAGACGAACGTCCTGGTGCTCACCGTGCACGCCGAGGAGGAGTACCTGGTGCCGGTCGTGGAGGCCGGCGCGAGCGGGTACCTGACCAAGACCAGCGCCGATACCGACCTACTGGAAGCGATCCGGATCGTCGCGCGGGGTCAGGTCTATCTTCCGCCCAAAGCCACCACACTTCTGCTCAAGCAGTACAAGGCCAACGAGGCGGACGAGGGTGTGGGACTCAACGATCTGAGTACCCGCGAGCAGGAGGTGCTGGCGCTCACGGCCGAGGGGTTCAGCTCGCGCGAGATCGGCAAGAAGCTCTTCATCAGTCCCAAGACCGTGGACACCTACCGTTCACGCATCATGGACAAGCTCGGGCTGAACCACCGCAGTGAGCTCGTCCGGTTCGCGCTCAAAGTGGGGTTGCTCAAGCAGGTTTGAGCGCCGTTGACAGCGGAGTATCCCGCGATTTAGGTTGGACTAAATACCGTCTTTAGTCCGACCTAAAATTCTGTGCCCACTCGACTCTTCCTTGTGACTGCCGCATGCCTCACGCTCGCCGCGTGCGGCATCCTCACACCCGACGGCCCCTCGCCGGAGGAGCTGCTCGACGGGACCATCGAGGGCATGACACCCTCGCAGGAGCGGCAGCACATCGCGGGCGACGAGGAGTTCGCGCGCCGCTTCGGCGTGGCCGACGGACTGGGTCCGATCTTCGTAGCGACGTCGTGTGAGCAGTGCCATGTCGGGGACGGAAAGGGGCACCCCACGTTCACCCTGTTCCGCTTCGGGCGAGAGACGGCCTCGGGCTTCGACCCCATGGTCACCGCGGGCGGGCCGCAGCTCCAGCACCGTTCGATCCCGGGGTACCCGCCCGAGGAGATTCCCGCCGGTGTGACCGGAGTGTCGGGCTTCCTGCCTCCCGCGGTGTCCGGCCTCGGCTTCCTCGACGCCGTCGACGACGCGACGCTGATCGCGCTCGCCGACCCGACCGACCTGGACGGGGACGGCATCAGCGGTCGTCTCCAGATTCACGCGCCGTCCGAGCTCATCGAGACCGTGCTGGCGCTCGAGGCTCGCGGATCGCCCGACCCCGGTGCACGCGGGACGCTCGTGAACGGCGGCTACATCGGTCGCTTCGGGAAGAAGGCCCTCACGGTGAACCTGCTGCACCAGACCGTCGGCGCGTACCTCGAGGACATGGGCGTGACGAGCGACCTCCTGCCGGAGGACCTCTTCAACCCCGCCGCGGGGAGCAGGGCTTCGGACGACGCACCGGACCCGGAGGTCTCGAGCAGCACCGTCGCGAACGTCGTCTTCTACCTGAAGACGCTGCGCGCCCCTTCGCGCAGGGAAGCGGATCACCCCGAGGTTCTGGCGGGCGAGCAGACGTTCTCAGACATCGGCTGCGCGGGCTGCCACGTGCCTACCCTGACGACGGGTCGCTCGGAGATCACGGTGCTGGACCAGGTGGAGTTCCATCCCTACACGGACCTCCTCTTGCACGACATGGGACCCGAGCTCGACGACGGCTACACCGAGGGGAGTGCGGCGACCTCGGAGTGGAGAACCCCACCGCTGTGGGGTATCGGAATTCAGCAGAACTTCCAGGGCGGAAGCGCGTTCTTCCTGCACGATGGGCGGGCGACTTCGTTACGGGAGGCCATCGAGCTGCACGGAGGGGAGGCCGCCGACTCGCGCGATGATTTCCTCGCCCTCTCCCCCCAGGATCAGGAGCGCCTGCTCCGGTTCTTGAGGTCGCTCTGACATGCGCCGACGCGACTTCGTGCAGCGGCTACCGGTGATCGGCTCGGGTCTCTTTCTCGGGGCTTCCGGCCTGACCCTGCAGGCGTGTGGGGGCATCGCCTACCTGGCCCCGACCACGGCTCCGGGACGACTCACCGTGCCACGCGCCGCGCTGGAGGCCGAGGGCGAGGCGTTCGTGCAGGCCCCTGGAATGAGTCGACCGATCTACGTGCGCCGCGCCGGCCCCGACGGGGTCGTCGCGCTGCTGGCCTCCTGCACCCACAACGGATGTCAGCCCTCGCCCGTCGGCGGCCGACTGTTGTGCCCTTGCCACGGCAGCGAGTTCTCGCTCGAGGGCAGGGTGCTCCAGGGTCCGGCCGAGCGCCCGCTCACCCGCTACGAGGTGACCGAAGAGGCGGGCGACGTGGTGATCTGGCTCGATCGGGTGGTGGGGGCATGAGGCGGGGTCGGGTCCTCGGCGCCACGATTGCGTTCGCCGCACTGTTCGTGGTTTCGCCCGCAACGGCCCAGTCCGACTCGACCATGGCGCAGGACGGGCTCTATCAGCGCCCATTCATCGGCTCGGTCGCCAGCACCTCCATCGGCGGGTACGTCGAGGGCAACACGAACTACTTCGTCGAGGACGGCGTCTCCGACGGCTTCTCGATGGAGCTCCGTCGCTTCAACGTCTTTCTGTTCTCCCAGATCTCCCAGCGCATCCGCTTCCTCTCGGAGCTCGAGTTCGAACACGGTACAGAGGAAATCGCGCTCGAGACCGCGCTCGTGGACTTCGAGATCTCGCCTGCCGTCACGATTCGAGCGGGGATCATCCTGCCCCCGCTGGGCTTCCTGAACCAAAACCACGACTCCCCTCGGTGGGACTTCGTGGAGCGCCCCTTCGTCTCGACAGACGTCATTCCGTCGACCCTCTCCGAGGTCGGGGCGGGCGTCTACGGGCGCTTCGGTGCCGGGCGCTTCCTGGTGTCGTACGACGCGTACCTGACGAATGGCCTGGGCGAGGGCATCGTCGCGAACGATCGCGGCCGCACCGACATCGCATCGGGCAAGAGCGAGGAGCAGTTCGCCGAGGACAACAACGGCTCACCTGCCGTCTCGGCGCGCGTCGCGGTGAGGGGACCGCGGCTGGGAGAGCTCGGCGTCTCGCACTACCGGGGGTATTACAACACCTACCAGGTCGAAGGCGTCGACGTGGACGAGGCTCGCTTGCTCGCCATCACCGCGCTCGACTTCGGGACCACGGTGGGCCCGGCCGAGCTTCGGGGCGAGGTCGCGTACGCGTCCATCGACGTTCCGCCTGGACTCGTCGAGCTCTTCGGGAGCGAGCAGTGGGGTGGACACCTCGACGTGGTAATCCCCGTGTGGCACCCCCGCTTCGCCGGCTACGACTCCGCGGTGCTTTCCGCGGTTCTCAGGGTCGAGCGGGTGGATTACAACTTCGGCACGTTCAGCAGTACGGATGAGGCGATCCGTGACGACGTCACCGCCGTGGTTCCGGGCGTCAGCTTCCGGCCCACGCCGAGCACCGTGTTCCGCGCCAACTATCGGTACCACTGGACGCGCGACTTCCCGGGCAACCCGGCGGCCCACACTGCCGGCCTCCAGCTGGGCCTGGCGACGTACTTCTAGGGCACTCTAGCGGCTGGCGTGCCCCGCCGGACCCAGCACCTCTCGCGAGATCGCGAGGAGCTCGCCAAGGCGGAAGGGCTTGGAGATCGTGCGCACACCCGGCGGTGCCTCCCAGGCGGAGAAGAACAGCGACGGGTGGTAGCCTGTCGCTTCCGCCAAGGCCACGACCGTCAGGTGCGGGAACTCCGCCCGGACGGCGTCCAACGCCTGCTTCGCGTTCGGCGGGTCGGTCAGGTCGGAAATCAACAGATCGACCCGGGTGCTTCGTAGCGTCTCGAGCGCCTCGGTCTCGTCCCTCGCCGCGAGCACCTGGTAGCCCTCGGACGCCAGGGCGTCCTTGAGCACGTGGCGGAGCTCGGAATTGTCCTCCACCACCAGCACGATCGGGACGGAGCCCATGACGCGGGAGTCGCGGCGGCGACTACCGCGGGCGAATCTCCGCATAGACCGACATGGCGCCGTCGCGGTCGAAAGCGACGACCTGGTAGGGCTGCGGATTCGGTCCCTCCATGCCCGGCGAGCCGATGGGCATACCCGCCACGCCGATACCCGCGACCTCGGGCTGCTCGGCCAGCATGCGCTTCACTTGATCGGCCGGCACGTGCCCTTCGACGACGTATCCGTCGACCAACGCCGTGTGGCAAGTCACGAGCGGTCCCGGAACTCCGGCGTCGAGCTTCACCGACATCAGGTCACGGACATCACGGGCGTCCACCTCGAAGCCTGCAGCGCGAAGGTGCTCGATCCAACCATTGCAGCACCCGCACGTTTCGGTCTTGTAGACGACGACTTCGGGCAGGGCCTGATCCACGGCACCGGCAGTGCCGGTGGCAGGTGCTGGGCTGCCCATCATTTCCGCGGCGGACCCGCCCGGTGCGGCGTCCGCGTTGCCGCAGGCCGCGAGGAAGGCGATCGCCGCGAGCTGTATGAAGCTTCTCATGGTCTCGGATCCTTTTCGCTGCTTGTTGGGCGCTAAGTATACGACAGTACTGCCGCATCCGTCCAAAGGTCCTAGCGCGACCCGGCGACCCCCTCGCGAAGGCGGTCCAACTCTACTCGCTCGTACCACGCTCCGCGGACCATGACCCCCTCGGGCTGGCGCAGCGTGCCCAGGTCACCGCGCGGGTCGGCCCCGAGCATCACCAGGTCGGCGCGCGCCCCCCGCTCGATGGTCCCGAAGTGGGCGCCGGCGTCGACGTAGGTGCGAACGAACCGTCCCGGATTCACCGTTGCGGTCACCAGGGCGTCGTAGCCCGAGAGTCCGGCGTCCCTGAGGGCCTCGAGCTCGAGCAGCAGGGACGACCCCGGCGCCTGAGTCGGAATCGGCGTGTCGGTGCCGGCCAGAAGCGGAACCCCGGCGTCGTGCAGCGCCCGCACGAGCGGTCGGTGGAAGTCAGCCATCTCCAATACTCGCTCGCGATCAGCGGTATCTGCGTCCAGGAAGACGTTGTTCTGGCGCCACTCTCGTCTCAGGCCTTCTGGCAAGTACGCCGCGGCCTCGCTCGCGAGCACCGCCTCGACGGCTGAAGGCGAGCCCCACTGGGAGGCCACTGCGTCGAAGTGCGAAAGCGTCGGCATGATCCACATGCCCGACTCCGCGACGCGGTCGGCCAGCGACGCGATCGACTGCGCGTCGAGCGAGCGTAGCTCGGTCTGGATGATCTCCTCGGCGTGACTGAGCGCGACCTGACCGCCCTCGAGTACCTCGGAGAAGGGCAGGTTGCGGGGTGCGTGCCCGACGACCGGGATGTCCAGGTCCTGACCGGCCTCGGTGAGCGAACGGTAGGCCTCGGCTGAAAGGTCGCCATGGAGCTTCACGAAGTCGTAGCCGCGGGAGGCCTGCCGGGCGACCTCGGATCTGGCATCGGCCGCGGTGCGGACCTCGGGTCCGGTGACGTAACGGCCGGCGGTGTAGATCGAAGGACCGGGCTGTTCGCCCGTCGCGATGCGCCGTCTCAGGGCGAGGTGACTGGGGCGACCCTCGAGGTTGAAGACCGACGTGACTCCGTGCGCCACGAAGAGCGGTAGCCACGTTTCGTACGTATCCCGTAGGTGCACGTGCGTGTCGGTGAGACCGGGCGCCAGAAACAGCGCGCCGTGACCTTCGACGATGCGAGCGCCTCTCGGGATCTCGACCGATGCCACGTCGCCGACCCGCTCGATGCGACGCCCGCGGACCAGCACCGTCTGGTGGACCAGCACCACGTCGCGGTCCATGGGGAGGACATTGAAGTCGACGAACGCGGTGGCCGGCTCTCCGACCGGAGCGGTGACGGAGCCGCCCGCGTCGGCCACGCCCACGCGGTGGCCAGCCGGGTGCCCGAAGGGCCCGTTGTGAATCACGACGACCGACAAGGCCCCCAGGAAGACTGCAACGCCTACGAGGTCCTTGGGGTCGAGCTTCATCGCGTGATGCTCAGGCCGACGACAGGGTCAGCGAATGTCGTCGAGCGCTTCGGCTCGATCCCTGGCCAGGTCCTGGGCATCCAGGGCTCGGCCCACGGCACCTGCACCGGGGAGCGGCATCTCGGAGATGAGGCTGTCGCGCTGTCGGCGCGTCAGGGTGTCGACGGCGGTCTGCGCATCGCCGGCGCTGTCGCCGCACGCCCAAACGGTCAGCACCGCCGCCGCCGCGATGACGAGCCTCTTCATGGGTGTCCCCTCATGAATCGACGTTCACCTTTCGGCGCATCGGGCGCAAGCTCACTGAGCCGTCGCCGGGCTCCACTCCACGATACGTTCGGCCAATCGCAGGAGCGTGAGCGGCGATGATCCCTCGGCCTTGTTGTTGGCGATGACGAAGGCCTGACGCTCGGCAAGGGCCACGTCCAACACCGTGGTCGCGATGCGGTCCCGCGAGTGCGGGTCCTCGTCGACCAGGCGGTCGAACGGCTCGTAGCGCTCGCGAGCCCTCTCGTACTCCAGGCCTGAGTGCAGCATCCAACGAACCACGAGCGCCGGCTGGTAGAACGGTTGCACGAGCTGGAGCTGCAGGTCGAGCGAGGACATCGCCGGATGCACGTTGTAGCAATGCGCGGCGCCGACCGACTCGAGCATCGTTGCATAGCTCTCCGCCAGGAACGAGGCGGTGCGGAGCTCGACGGCGTAGACGGGTCCCGGCGGAAGCGCGCCGAGAAACCGCTGGAGCCGCTCCCAGAAGGCCTGCCTGCCGCGGACGAGGTTCGGGGGAATCGGAGGGAACTGGAACAACAGCACCCCGGCCTTGTCCCCGAGGCCCTCGATCATGGGACCGATTACGGTCTCGACCGCGTATCCGGGGTCGAGGAAGACCGGATTGCGCTCCCTCACGCCGACCGCGTCCGGATGCAGGGGGGAGGTGAGGAGTCGGTCGGCCTTCACCAGGAAGCGGAAGTCCTCGGGCACGGCGTCCGCGTAGGAACCGAACTGCTCGGCGGTCAACGACCGGTAATAGGAGCGGTCGACCCCCACGGTGCGGAACAGCGGGTGGGCTGCGTAGGCTGCCAGCCCTTCCTGGGCCAGGACGCTCTGCGAGGCCCTACGGTCGTAGACGATCCCTTCCCAGCCCGGGAAGCTCCACGACGACGTGCCCAGGCGGACGCCCGGAGGGAGTCCGGCGGCCAGCGCCCCCACCCGCGCGCCTACCGCTGCGGGACCCACAGCCGCCGCCGGCTCCGGCAGCGCGTCTCCGAACAGGCCCAGTTGAGTGTCCATGGCCGACATGGTCTAACGTCCCTCGGACCCCGCGACAAGGAGCCGGCGAGGCCTATCTTCACACATGGACGTCCAGGTCTTCGGGATCAAGAACGACGCCGATACGCGTAAGGCGCTCCGCTTCTTCAAGGAGCGGAGGGCCAAGGTTCACTTCATGGACTTCAAGCAACGCAACCCGTCCAAGGGCGAGCTCAAGCGCTTCTTCGACCGTTTCGGGGAGGAGAAGCTGGTAGACCGCGACTCGAAGCGCTTCGAGGCCCTCGGGCTCCGCACGGCCTACTACGGAGACGAGCGCTGGCTCGAGATCGCATGCGAGGAGCCGCTGATCCTACGCATGCCCCTGGTGAGATCCGGGAACCGTCTCACCGTGGGGCACGACGAAGAGAGCTGGAAGGAGTGGTTCGCCGACTGACCCGGCGCTCAGCCCTGGAGCGACGCGATCAGTGAGGCACAGCTCCCCGGTGCACCTCCGCTTCCGAGCGTCAGGCTGAGGAAGCGCGGGAAGAAGCCCTGCAACTGGCCGACGCCCGCACCGACGGTGCCCCGCTCGGCCAGAGCGAAGAGCTCACGCTCACCCTCCGAGCGCACGAGCGCGTCGCGGACGCGCTCCCGCCAGGCCTCGTAGGTCTCGTCGGGCCCGAAGACCATTTTGTGCAGGTTGATGCACGGCGCGAGCGTGTTGAACGTCGCGAAGTACTCCCACCGCAGGCCGCGCAGTGCGTCCTCGGTCTCTACGAGGTCCGGGATGCCTTGCAGGAGCGAGTGGATGTCCTCGGGGATCAGGCCGGCCCTGGCTCTGCGGGCCGCGCCCAGGGCGGAGCTTCTCGCCCAGGCCAGTTCGTCCGCGAGTACGTCCTGCCCATTGCGGCGGTAGTACGCCTCCAGCGCGTCGCCGCCGATATCGGTCAGCACGACGCCCATGAGGTTGTCCACCATGGTCGGGCCCTGATCGATGAGCAGGAATCCCGTCGAGATCAGCTCGCGGAGAGTGGTTTCCGCCTGTTGGGGCTGTCCCTGAGACAGCTCTACCGTCGCCTTGGCGACCCTCGCGAGACCTGCGGTGCGTATGGCCGGGAAGCGCGTCCAGAGGTCCTGGAACGTCGTAGAGTCCGGAAAGGGCAACCGCCAGCGACCGCCCACGATATCGACGAGCGGCGCCCGCGCGAGGAGCTCGAACTCCTCCTGGGCCGGGTGGGCGGCTGCCTGCATCAGTGCAGCGCGCTCCTCGTCGCTGAAAGAGGCGAGCGGCTGGCTGACCAGGTCCGCCGCGACGCTCTCGGAGAACGGGTCGGGGAAGTAGTCCGGGTCGGGGAACCAGGGCTCCTCGTAGGCGGTGGCGGGGCGGCGCTCCATCGGCTCGGGCGTGGGCGGACCACCCACGAACGCGAGGTTCTGCAGGGCGGCGCCCGCGTCCACCGATGAGATGGCCGGATCCTGTGCGAGTCGGTATCGGCGAAGCGCCTCAGCGCCACCGGCTGCTTCCTGCACGGGCTGGAACGACGGGACGGCGATCTCCGCCAGAATGGGTCCGATGGCCGTCGTCGCGCTGATGGTCATGGTCGGCAAGAGCGCGATCACGAACAGCACCACGAGCGCGGCGGCCCCGGTTCGAAAGCGCCCCCCCTCCTCCGTAGGCCCGGCGCCCAGGACGACGGCGTCACTGGCTTCCTCCAGCGTCGCCGACCAGGCGACCGATTCCGCCCGCACCCGGTCCGATCCTTCCTGGGCCTGCCAGGCGTTGCGAGCGGCGCGCACCGTGCTGTTCTGTCCCACGAGCAGCACGAGGCCCAGAACGGTCATCAACCCGGTCGGGCCCCACGTCATCAACCAGATACCGGACGGCGTGACGAAGCCGCGAGCCGCGAGCAGGATCGCGAGCCCGAAGCCGACGACGAGCCAGAGCGCGCCCGCCAGCACGAGCCCCGCTCCGCGCAGACGCGCCTTCACGACCCTGATCAGGCCAGCCGAGTCCAGGGCGGCGAAGTGACGCTTGCCCTGGATGAGGAAGCCCGTGTCGCGTCGGGAGTCGGTCGCGACCTCCATGATGGTGAGCGCCCCATACCCGATGTCAGAGGCGTAGGCCGCGCCCCGCAGTATGCCGAAGAAGAGCCAGAACGCGACCACGACGATGGTAGCGCCCAGAATCGAGATCCCGAGGCCGAGCTGCCAGTTGTCCTCGAAGGGCCCCAAGCTGTAGAAGGGCTGCTCCACGGCGAGCGCCCACAGCAGCGGCAGCACGAGCACCAGACTGCCGATCCAGCCGAGTGCGATGACCCGCCAAAGGCCGCCCTGGAGTCGCTCGAGCCCCGGAGGGGGCCAGGAGAGGGGCGGGGGGGTGGTCAACGGCGTGCGGTGCGGGGCATCGCTATTGCTCATCACGCGTCCCTGGGACGAGTTGCGGTGTGGGCAAGATAGCAGGGGAACCGTGGCGTCGCGCCAGGTTTTCTTCACTCTGCGCGTCACGCTGGAGCTTCGGTGTTCGTCTCTTGTCGCTGACTCACGTGGTCCTTCGGAGCTCGCCATGTCCCGTTTGGAGAGATGCCTGGCAGGCCTCGTCCTGCTGCTCGCCGGCTGCGGCACCACGGGTCCGGGCGACGGGGACATCGTGATCCTCGACGCCGCCGAGGAACGGTGGCAGGCCGAGGGTCCGGGTTCGTACGTCTTCGCGATCCGCCGTAACTGCTTCTGCGCGCTCGAGTGGATTGGGCCGGCGCGTCTGAGCGTCGAGAATGGGATCGTGGTGGAGAGCGTGTACGTGGATTCGGGCCTCCCGGTACCGGACGGCTTCGAATTCCCGACGGTCGACGCGCTGTTCGAGCTCGTCCGGGCGGCCTACGAAGCCGACGCGGATCAGGTCACGGTCACCTACGACCCGCAGCTTGGCGTACCGACGGAGGCCTGGATCGACTACTCGGAGATGACGGCCGACGAGGAGCTCGGCTGGTTGGTGACGGAGCCGGTCACCGCGATCCCCTGAAGCGTCCGCGTGCGACGGGCGTGCGGCCGCCTACAGCGTCTTGGGTCCCATCCCCTATATTGGCGGGCCGGTCCGCTGGAGGGCGGACCGACGCCATCCAGCCGAGGACGTCCGTGAGCCCACAATCGGAGACCCAGCGTCTCGCGACGGTCACGATTCCGGCTCCGGATCTCCGAGCGGACGTGTTCCTGCGTCATGCGAACGGTGAGGAGCGCGGCTTCTGGGCCAAGGGTGACCGTTGGGTCGCGCATCGGGGCGTGGCGGCGGAGCTGAGAGGGCCCTCCGAGCCCGGCGTGGACCGTTTCGAGGAGGTGGCTTCCACGGCTCGCCGGCTGGCGCTCGAGCCGCTCTTGCCCGAGGGCACCGCCAGGGCCCCCCGCGTGCGCTACTACGGCGGCTTCTCGTTTCGCCCGGATCACGTGGCGGAAGGTGTGTGGGCGGACTTCCCCGCCTGGCTCTTCCACATGCCGGTCTTCGAGTTGGAGGGCGAGAGTTCGGGAGACGCCTGGCTCCGCATCCGGGCGCTGGTCCCAGCCGATTCCGGCGCCGAGGTCTTCGTTCGCCTGAGGCACCGGGCCGAGGCGCTCCGCGCCGAGCTCACCGCCTTGGGTGAGGCCGCGACGCGTAGCCGGGCCCGGGTCGCGGGCCGGGCGACTCCCACGGACCGACCGAGCTGGGAGCAGGCCGTGCGTGAGTCCTTGGCGGCGATCACCGACGGCACCATCTCGAAGGCCGTTTTGGCACGGACGCTCGAGGTCGAGCTCGACACTCCGGTCGACCCCGTGGACGTCGTGTCGCACCTGAGGGAGGCGAACCGCGACAGCCACGCGTTCCTCTTCGAGCCGGCGCCGGGCACCGCGCTGGTCGGTGCGGCTCCGGAGACCGTGGCGACCCTCAGGGACGGTGTCTTCCATGCCACCGCGGTTGCGGGCTCCATCCGCCGCGGTGATACGCCCAGGGAGCAGGCAGAGTTGGCCGCCAAACTGCTGGCGAGCGAGAAAGACCGCGTGGAGCAGAGTATCGCGCTGGACGACATGGTCGCACGACTCGGGACGGTGGCGCTGCAGATTCGCACGGATCCGCAGCCTCACGTGCTGACGCTGGCGCGCATCCAGCACCTGGAGACGGAGATCCGGGCCAGCGTGCCGTCCGACGTCGGCATCCTCGACCTGCTCCGGCTCCTGCATCCGACGCCCGCGGTATGCGGGCTGCCCCGCGACTCGGCGATGGCCTTCCTCGCCGACGAGGAGCCCTTCGACCGCGGCTGGTACTCGGGTCCCGTGGGGCTGTTCGATGCCGAGGGCAACGGGATCTTCGTGCCCGCGCTGCGCATGGGCGTCTCGACGGGCTCGGGCTGGCGGCTCTTCGCCGGGGCGGGCATCGTCGAGGGGTCGGTTCCGGCCCTGGAATGGGAGGAGACGGCCATCAAGTTCGAGCCGATGCTGGAGGCACTCGGGGCCAGCGGCGCCGAGCTGGCCGTGACTGAGGCGCAGGCTTCGACGGGGCACCAGGAGGCTCGCCCGCTCGGAGACATATGAGCCGAGGCGCAGCCAACACGGCCTGGGCCGCCTGCTTCGTCGACGAGCTCGCACGGGCCGGCGTCCGCGAGGTCGCGTTGGCGCCCGGATCGCGCTCGACCCCCCTGGTGCTCGCGTTCGCCCGGGACGGGCGCTTTCGCATGAGGGTGCATCTCGACGAGCGCTCAGCCGCGTTCTTCGCGCTCGGTGTGGGGAAGGCCTCCGGCGTCCCGGCCGCCGTCGTCACCACCTCCGGGACCGCGGCGGCCAACCTCCTGCCGGCTGTCGTCGAGTCGGCCCAGAGCGAGGTGCCGTTGCTCGTCCTCACGGCCGACCGACCGCCGAGGCTTCGAGGCGCCGACGCCAACCAAGCCATCGATCAGGTGCACCTGTTCGGTGGCTATCCGAAGCGCTTCCACGAGGTCGGCGCCCCGACGCTCGCAGGTCCCGAGCTCCGGCACCTGCGTGCTCTCGCGTGTCGTGCGGTGGCTGACGCCGCCGGCGCGCCGGCCGGGCCCGTGCACCTCAACTTCCCGTTCGACAAGCCGCTGGAGCCGACCGAGGTGGCCGCTCACCTCGAGGGCGTGGACCCTGTGGCGGTGGTGGGGAGGCCCGACGGAGCACCGTTCGTCGAGGTGCACCGCGCGCGAGCGGTTCCGGACGAATCGGCCCTGGGTGTTCTGCTGCGCGTCCTCGAGACCGACAGCGGAGTCGTGGTCGCGGGCCCTTCGGCCGAGCCCCTGCGCGATGGCCCGGCGGCCCGCGCACTGGCCGGGGCGACCGGCTTCCCCTTGCTGGCCGATGCGCTGTCGGGCGCGAGGTTCGGCCCGGCGGACGGGGCGCAGGTCGTGGCCGGTTACGACCTCTTCCTCAGGGACCCCGTCGTGGCCGAACGACTGACGCCTTCCGTCGTCCTGCGCGTCGGCGCGTCGCCCACCTCGGCCGCCGTCCTCGACTGGTTGGCGCTCCACGCCGGCATCCCCCAGATCGTCGTCGACGGCGGAAGCCGGTGGAAGGATCATGGCGTGACCGCGCACACCTACAGCGGGGCAGACGTCGCCGCGACGCTCGAGGCCCTGGCCTCCGCGACCTCACGGAGGGTCTCGGACGACTGGACCGCCCTGTGGCGCACGGCCGAGGGGGCCGCGCTCGCGGCGCTCCGCGCCTCCGCGGGCGAGCCGCACGAGGGCGACGTGTGGCCCGCCGTTCTGGCCTCGGTGTCTTCCGACGGCGCGCTCTTCGTCTCCAACTCCATGCCGGTGCGCGACCTCGACGCCTTCGGCCACCCGGCCGATGCGGCGATCCACGCGCTCGGTAACCGGGGCGCGAGCGGCATCGACGGCATCGTCTCGACGGCGTTCGGGATCGCGTCGCAGCGGGAGGGGCCGGTGGTCTGCGTCCTGGGCGACCTGGCGCTCTTCCATGACCAGAACGGGCTCCTTTGGGCCCGCGAGGAGGACGCCCCCGTGGTGTTCGTCCTCGTCGACAACGACGGCGGCGGCATCTTCCACATGTTGCCGGTCGCAGATCACGAGCCTCATTTCACGCCGCTGGTCGCGACGCCCCACGGGCTCGACTTCCGGCATGCGGCCGAGCTTCACGGCATCGACTTCACAGATACCTCCGTCGACGCTCTCGGGGATGCGCTTCCACGCGCGCTGGCGGCGGGGCACACTGCGGTGCTCCGCGTCCGAACCGAGAGGGCAGCGAATCGTCGTCGGCGCGAGGACGTGGTCGAGGCGGTGAAGCGGAGCGTCCGCGAAGCGCTGGGGTAGGCGTCCACCGCCCCAGAAACAGATCACCATCCCGCGGGAGCACCCCGAGCGATGAGCAAGCCAGACTGGCAAGAAGTGAAGCCGTACGAGGACATCACCTACCACAAGGCTGACGGCGTTGCGCGCATCGCCTTCAATCGCCCCGAAGTCCGAAACGCATTCCGGCCCGACACCCTCCTGGAGATGCAGGAGGCCTTCAAGGACGCCGGCGAGGACACCGACATCGGCGTGGTGCTCCTCACCGGGAACGGCCCCGCCAAGGACGGGAAGTGGGCGTTCTGCTCCGGCGGCGACCAGAAGGTCCGCGGCGACGCTGGCTACGTCGGGTCGGCCGGTGTACCGCGGCTCAACGTGCTCGAGCTCCAGCGCTACATCCGGTCGATGCCCAAGCCAGTGATCGCGCTCGTGCCCGGATACGCCATCGGCGGCGGGCACGTGCTGCACGTGGTCTGCGACCTCACGCTGGCCGCCGAGGGCGCGATCTTCGGCCAGACCGGTCCCATCGTCGGCTCGTTCGACGGCGGCTTCGGCTCGTCCTACCTCGCCCGGCACGTCGGCCAGAAGCGGGCTCGCGAGATCTGGTACCTCTGTCGCCAGTACACGGCGCAGGAAGCGTACGACATGGGCATGGTGAACAAGGTCGTGCCGCTCGAAAAGCTCGAGGCCGAGGGCTGGGAGTGGGCGCAGGAGATCCTGCAGAAGAGCCCGCTCGCGATCCGGCTGCTCAAGAGCGCGATGAACGCCGACGTCGACGGGCAGGCCGGCCTACAGGAGCTCGCCGGCAACGCCACGCTCCTCTTC
>JAHEKM010000025.1:0-1356 GCA_024638325.1 Gemmatimonadota bacterium
GAGCCCGACTTTGTCGTTGTTCTTGATGGCGCTGAAGGCGAGCAGGGCACAGATCTCGACGGCCAGCTCCGCCTTGAGTCGCTCGCGGGTCCCGAAGTCGCCGGAGGCACTCACGTCCACGAGCAGCATGACGGTGAGCTCGCGCTCCTCCTCGAAGACCTTCACGAAGGGGGCGCCCGCTCGGGCGGTGACGTTCCAGTCGATGCTGCGGATATCGTCGCCGTACTGGTACTCACGCACCTCGGCGAAATTCATCCCCCGGCCCTTGAAGACGGAGTGGTACTCTCCCGAGAAGACCTCGTTGACCAGGCCTCGGGTGGAGATCTCGATCCGGCGGACCTGCTTGAGGATCTCGCGTGGGATCATGGCGTCGGCTCCGCCGCCCTAGGGTACCTCGACGCGGTCGAGAATGCGCCGCACGATGTCCTCGGGCGTGACTTCCTCGGCTTCTGCTTCGTACGTCACGAGCACGCGGTGACGCAGGACGTCCATCGCCATGGCGCGGACGTCGTCGGGCGTCACGAACCCCCGGTGTTGCAGGAACGCGTGCGCGCGGGCCGTCTTGGCCAGGCAAATCGTTGCACGCGGCGACGCTCCGAAGCCGATGAGGTCCTCCAGGTCGCGCAGCCCGAACCGTTGTGGGTCCCGGGTGGCGAGCACCAGGTCGACGATGTATCGCTCGACCTGCGAGTCCATGTAGATCATCTCGACCGCGGAGCGGGCCCTCACGATCTCGTCCGGCGTGACCACGGGCTCGATCTCCGCGGGCGCGCCCCTCGACATCCGCTGCATGATCAGTAGCTCTTCCTCGTCCGTCGGATACTCCACGGCGAGCTTGAGCATGAAGCGGTCGACCTGTGCCTCGGGAAGTGGGTACGTCCCCTCCTGCTCGATGGGGTTCTGGGTGGCGAGCACGAGAAACGGATCGTCGAGCCGGTAGCTGTGCTCGCCGATCGTCACGGTGTGCTCCTGCATCGCTTCGAGCAGCGCGGATTGCACCTTGGCGGGCGAGCGATTGATCTCGTCGGCCAGGATGATGTTCGCGAAGATCGGGCCCTTCTTCGTCTTGAACTCCTGGTCTTTCGGGTCGTAGACCAGCGTCCCGATCAGGTCGGCGGGCAGGAGGTCGGGCGTGAATTGGATGCGCCGGAACGTGGTGTCGATGGCTCGAGCGAGCGTCCGCACGGTGAGCGTCTTGGCCAGGCCGGGCACACCCTCCATGAGCACGTGGCCGTCGGCGAGGAGTCCGACCAGCAGCCGCTGGACCATCGTCCTCTGGCCGACGATCACCTGTCCCACCTGGGTCAGGAGGCGCTCCATGAAGGCGCTCTCCTGCTTGATCTTCTGTTGTATGAC
>JAHEKM010000025.1:1366-26029 GCA_024638325.1 Gemmatimonadota bacterium
CTATGGGTCTCGGTCGTCATCGGTGTCTGTTTCGCGGGCGATTCAGGGGCTTTGGTTCGGCGGTATCGTAATGGATGCAGGGCCCCCTGGAAGGGTTGGCCGCCCCGGCGATCCCTGTCGCTATTGGTCTACGACCAGGCGCCCGTAGAGATCCGGTCTGCGGTCGCGGAAGAAGCCGAACGCCGCCCTGCGCTTCCCTGCCTCGGCCAGGTCCAGCTGGTACGCCGCGACGCCCTCCTCGGTGGCGGGAAGCTCCGCGCGGATGTCGCCGAAGTGGTCGCAAACGAAGGAGTGGCCGTAGAAGGTCTGCCCACCCTCGGTGCCGACCCGATTCGCCGCCACGATCGGCACGAGATTGCTGATGGCGTGGCCGAGCATGGCACGTTGCCAGAGCCGGCGCGTGTCCAGGCCGGGGTCCTCCGGCTCGGACCCGATGGCGGTCGGGTAGAAGAGGACCTCGGCGCCCATGAGCACCATCGCCCGGGCGGCCTCCGGGAACCACTGGTCCCAGCAAATACCGACGCCGAGTCTGCCGAGACTGGTGTCCCACACGCGGAAGCCGGTGTTGCCGGGTCGAAAGTAGAACTTCTCCTCGTAGCCGGGCCCGTCCGGGATGTGGCTCTTCCGGTACGTGCCGAGCACGCTACCGTCGGCGTCGACCATGGCGAGGCTGTTGTAGAAATGCTGGCCGTCCCGCTCGAAGTACGATGTGGGCACCACCACGCCGAGCCTCTCGGCTACCTCCTGCATCGCCTGAACCGCCGGGTGCTCAGCCGTCGGGAACGCGCGCTCGAAGTGCGACTCGTCCTCCGTGCGGCAGAAGTAGTGTCCCTGGAACAGTTCGGGCGGTAACACGACCTGCGCCCCCTGCGCCGCGGCCTCCTCGACGAGCGTCACCACCCGGGCGACGTCGTCCGCCAGGTGGTCGGTGAAGCTGGCCTGCAGCGCTGCGACGGTCACTCTGCTCATGGATGCTCGCTGCCGGGTGGGCGAGGGCCCGGCCTCAGGGAAACGACGGCTGTTGCTGCGTGATGCAATGAAACGACCCGCCGCCGGTCAGCAAATGGTTGGCGCGGATACCCACGACCCGGCGCTCCGGGAATAGCTCCCCCAGAGCCGACACCGCGGCCTCGTCGTGAGGGGTGCCGTAGGTCGGCACCACCACCGTCGTGTTGGCGATGTAGAAGTTCATGTAGCTGGCGGGCACGATGTCGCCGGCGGCGTCGGTGACGCGCCCGGGTGACGGCACCGTGACGACCTCGAGCCCCGCACCCTCGAGTGCCACCGCCGCAGCCGCATACGTGTCGGCGTTCGGATCGTCGGCCCCGCTCGCCTCCATCGTGACCACCCGTCCCGGAGCCACGAAGCGCGCGAGGTTGTCGACGTGGCCGTCGGTGTGGTCGTTCAGGAGCCCGTCGTCCAACCACACGACCTTGGACGCTCCCAGCGCCTCGGCGAGGCGACGCTCCACATCCACCTCTTTCAGTCCCTCGTTGCGGTTCGGGTTGAGCACGCACTGCCGGGTCGTGAGAAACGTACCCGCGCCGTCGCCCTCGATGGCTCCGCCCTCCAGGACCCAGTCGTGCTTCACGAGCGGCACCCGGGCGATGCCACACACGCAGTCGGCGACCTCCTCGTCCCCCTCGAGTCGGTACTTGCCTCCCCATCCGTTGAACCGGAAGCCCACGCCGACCAGCTCGTCGCCGCGGGTGCTGAAGATCGGGCCCGTGTCACGTAGCCAGATGTCGCCGAACGGCTTCCGGAAGATCGTCGCGCCTACGCCGGCCAGCGCTCTGCGGGCGCTGAGCTCGGCCTCCTCCGTGGCGGCGAGCACGGAGACCGGCTCTCCTCGCGCCAGCCAGAACTGCGGGTCCAGGTCCGCGACAGCCCGCAGCATCGCTGCGATCTCGGTCCGCGCGCCCTCGAGATCGTCGCCCCACAGATCGGGGTGACTGGGCCACGCGGTCCACACGGCCTCGTGGGTTGCCCACTCGGGCGGCGGGGGAGCGACGCGGGGTGTCATGATGCGGCCGAGGCTAGACGGCAGGCGCTGTGCCGGCAAGACACGTCCTCGCTCCGGCACCCCGACCTCGCGTGCGCGCCCCACCCCTCGTGGGTACCTTGACCCCTCCGTCGTGACCCCCAGCGCGCCGTGTCCGAAGCCACCCTTCGAAACGAGCATGTCGAGGCCGCCGAGCAGGCTGGCCTCCGCTACACCCCCGACTCGATCCGTGGCATCCGGCGCAAACGGGGAGGCGATGGCTTCCATTACCTGGGCGCCAACGGGCAGCCGATCACGAACGAGCAGAAGCTGAGGCGCATCCGTGCGTTGGCGATCCCTCCGGCCTGGACCGACGTGTGGATCTGCCCGCACGCCAACGGTCACCTCCAGGTGACCGCACGCGACGCCCGGGGACGGAAGCAGTACCGGTACCACGCCCGGTACCGCGCCGTGCGGGACGAAACGAAGTTCGACCGGATGTTCGCCTTCAGTGAGGCACTCCCCGCCGCCAGGGAGCGGGTCGAGGCGGATCTCCGGAAGCAGGGCCTACCCCGCGCCAAGGTCCTCGCCACCGTGGTGTGGCTCCTGGAACGCACGCTCATTCGGGTAGGCAGCGCGGAGTACGCGAGGGAGAACGAGACGTACGGCCTCACGACGCTCGAGGACCGTCACGCGAAAGTGCGCGGGTCGCGCGTCGCTTTCGCGTTCACGGGCAAGAGCGGGAAGGAACACCTTGTGACCTTCAGTGACCGCCGTCTCGCCAGAATCGTGCAACGCTGCCAGACGCTGCCGGGCGAACAGCTCTTCCAGTTCATCGACGACGACGGGAACCGTCAGGACGTGGGCTCGGGCGACGTGAACGACTATCTGAGAAGCATCGCCGGCGCAGGCGTCACGGCGAAAGACTTCCGTACCTGGGCCGGCACGATGCTCGCCGCCCAGGCGCTGGCCGAGATCGGCCCTGCACGCCTGGTTCGCGACAAGAAGGCGAACATCGTGCAGGCCCTGGACCGTGTCGCCGAGCGGCTCGGCAACACGCGCACCGTGTGTCGCAAGTACTACATCCATCCGGTGATCCTGGATGCGTACGGCCGTGGCAGAGTCGTCGAGATCCCGAAGAGCCAGCGCGCGCAGCGGAGGAAGCCCAGTCGACGGCTGAGGGCCAACGAGATCGCGGTGCTCGACTTCATCCGCGAGCATCAGCGGGGCTGAGGGCGGCGCCCGATCGTCCCTTGCCGGGCGCCGAAGGCGCGGCGCACCTTCAGGCTACGATGCGCACGCTCGCCCTGATCACGACGGCCGTACTGGCCACTCCTGGCGCGCTCCACGCGCAGGGCACCCTCGAGCGCTACGAGACGGCCTGCGACTCCGGTGACCTCGTAGACTGCTCCGTGCTGGCGCTGATCTACCAGAGCGGCGCGGCCGGCGTTCGCGACCTCGCCCGCGCGGAGATCCTGTATGATCGGGCGTGCCGGCGCGACGTGCTGTCGGCGTGCCGGCGGCTCTCGCTCCTGCGCGAAGAGGGTCCGGGAGAGAGGCCCGAGAGCGACCGCGTGCGTGTGGGCTACGTGGCCGACGCGTACGATGGCGCCCCGTTGGGGGGCGCGGTGGTCCTGGTGCGCGGCATCGCCGGGGTCGGCGAGCGACGCTACGTGTCCGATGTCGCCGGTCGCGTCGTCCTGGACCCGCTGCCGTACGGATCGCACCGCATCGACGTGACGCGCGGGGGCTATACGCGCATGGAAGGTCGGGTGCCGGTCCCGTGGGACGGCGACTTCCTCATCCTCATGGAAGAGACGGCCGAAGAGGTCGCGTCGACCGCCGGCGGGATCTTCGGGCAGGTCACGGAGCAGGGCACGGAGGATGCCGTCTCGGACGTCGACATCGTGGTGACCGGCGGCGGGCGTGCCATCAGCAACCGGGACGGGCGGTTCTTCATCGAGGACCTGGAGCCGGGCCGCGTGGAGCTCCGGCTCGAGCGCCTGGGGTACGAGCCCCGGACGCTCACCGTCACCGTGCGCCGCGGCAGGACCATCGAGCTCTACGCGACCCTGTCGCCCGACCCCGTCGAATTGGAGCCGGTACGGGTTTCCGTCGCCTCTCGCTATCTGGAGCGCAGCGGGTTCTACCAGCGCTCCCAGTCGGTGGCGGGGGACCGGTTCACCTTCCGCGACATCGAGGCGATGAGCGCGACGACCGTCGGGGACGTGGTGCGGCGGGCCGGGGGTGTGACCGTGCTGGCGTCTCAGATCGGGTTCGGGTCGGAGGCGATCAGCAACCGCCGGCGCGGAGGCGACGCCGCATACGGACGGTGCCGACTGCGCCCCTACTACAACGGCACGCCGCTCGTCGACTTCAATCTCGAGCTCATGCCGCCCGACGAGATCGAGGCCTTGGAGGTCTACCAGGGCGCCAACGTGCCCATCGAGTACTTCGACGAGATGCAGCATGCGGGCGCGTCGTGCGGGGTCGTCCTGATCTGGACACGAGACCCGCGACGCGCGCGGTAGAGCCGGGGCCCCTGGCACGAGGCCCAGAGCCGGCGCACATTGCCCGATTCTGTAGAACTTCCACCAGGAATGGGACTGGATGACTAGCTTCGCTCGCACACAGCTTCCCCGATGCGCGATCGTGCTCGGTGCGTTGATGCTCGTCGGTGCGCCGGCTCCTACGGCGGCGCAGGACGACATCCCGCGGACCCCGACGGGGCGCCCGGATTTCAACGGCATCTGGCAGGCCCTGGGCAACGCCCATTACAACATCGAGCCGCACGCCGCGGCTGCTGGCCTGGCCATGCAGGACGGCCCGGTCGTCCCGGTCCCGGCGACCGAGATCGTGCACATGGGCACCCTGGCTTCGGTACGCCCGCACTACGGCGTGGTGGACGGCGGGGCCATCCCCTACACGGCCGAGGCACTCGCGCGGCGCAACGACAACCGCGAGAACTGGCTCGACCGCGACCCCGAGATCAAGTGCTATCTCCCGGGCGTCCCGCGGGCCAACTACATGCCGTTCCCGTTCCAGATCTTCCAGAGTGAAAGCCACTTCTTCATCGCGTACGAGTACGCGAGCGCGGTCCGGAACGTGTACCTCGAAGACCCCGGTCCGCCGCAGGTCGACAGCTGGATGGGCCAGTCGGTCGGCCACTGGGAGGGTGACACCTTTGTCGTGGTCTCCAACGGCTTCAACGACCAGACCTGGTTCGATCGGGCCGGCAACCACCACAGCTGGCAGATGACGGTCACGGAGCGCTGGATGCTCCTGGACAGGGACCACATCTGGTACGAGGCGACCATCGAGGATCCGCAGACATTCACACGGCCGTGGACCATCAGCATGCCTCTGTACCGCGACATCGATCCCGATGCGCGACTTGGCCAGTTCAAGTGCGTCGAGTACGTCGAGGAGCTGATGTACGGTCACCTCCGCAGAAACCCCATTCGCCCCATCGATTAGACGCGAGAAGCATGAGCACTCGAGCCACAGGGACGGGCCTGGCGACGCTCCTCGTCGCGGCCCTCATCGTCCCCTCTTTCGTCCAGGCTCAACAAGCGCCGGCGCCTCCAGGATGGGAGGTGCCGCGCACCGCCTACGGACACCCCGACCTGCAGGGGAACTGGTCGAACGCAACCATCACCCCCATTCAGCGACCCGAGGGACAGGAGCCGACGCTCACGCCGGAGCAGGTCGCCGAGATCGAGGGCCAGCGCGAGGAGGTCATCGAGGAAGAGGCGGCGCCGACCGATCCTGACCGTGAGGCGCCTCCCGTCGGCGGGGACGGTTCGACCGGGGCCGCGGGCGGCGTCGGCGGCTACAATTACTTCTGGATCGACGCGGGCGACAAGGTCGCGGTGGTCGACGGCGAGTATCGCAGCTCGCTGCTCACGAACCCGCCGGACGGACGGGTTCCCCAGATGACGCCGGAAGCCATTCAGCGTCGTCGCGCGTCCTTCGCCGGCTTTGGCCGGGGCGCCTACGACAACCCGGAGAGCCGGCCGGCTGCGGAGCGCTGCATCGTCTCGTTCGGTTCGAATGCCGGCCCGCCGATGCTGCCCAACTACTTCTACAACAACAACTACACCATCGTGCAGACGCCGGACCACGTGATGATCCTCACGGAGATGGTCCACGACGTTCGCATCATCCGGCTTGGAGAGCGCACCAACCCGCTCCCCGACGACATCCGCCCTTATTGGGGCGACTCCTGGGGCCAGTGGGTAGGCGACACGCTCGTGGTCGAGACCACCAACTTCCATCCGAGCCAGAGCTTCCAGGGTGCCCCGGTCACGTCCGAATCGAGAGTGATCGAGCGCTTCACACGTGCCGGCCCCTACACGCTGAATTACGAGTTCACCGTGGTGGACCCCTCGAGCTTCATGGCCGAATGGGGCGGGCAGGTCCCGTACAACCACCAGCCCGGTCAGGTGTACGAGTACGCGTGCCACGAGGGCAACTACGCGATGGTCAACGTCCTGAGCGGAGCGCGCGCGCAGGAGCGGCGCGAGGCCGAGCAGAACGATCCGTCGAACCGATAGGTGAACGTGATGGCAAAGAAGAGAGCGACCTCCCTTCTCTTGGGCGCCTGCGCGCTGGTGCTGGTCGCGGAGGGGCCCGCGGAGGCCCACCACGCGTTCGGCGCCGAGTTCGACCGTGAGGCACCGATCCTCATCCAGGGTCGGGTGACCCGGCTGGAGTGGGTGAACCCACACACGTGGATCCACATCGACGCGACCATGCTCTACAAGGGCATCGAAGGCGACACGATTTATCCGACGCCCGGCACCGAGGTGTGGGCCGTCGAAGGCGGTACGCCCAACACGCTGCTCCGCCGCGGCCTCCGTCGCGACTGCCTCATGCCGGGCACGGAGGTCATCGTGGACGGCTACCAGACCAAGGACCACTCCATAAAGCGCGCGAACGGCCGCGACATCACGTTCACCGACGGGGCCAAGATCTTCCTGGGCTCGTCCGGGACGGGCGCCCCCTACGAGGCGGACCTCGTCCGGGCGCGTCAGGCCGAAGGGCGTTGCTGACCGGCTAGGGAAGCTCGCGCCCGCTGGGCGCCTGGGCCCCTAGGAGTATCCGATCCAGCGGCCCCCCGCCGCCACGATGAACCAAAGCAGCAGGTCCGCGCTCGCCACCCACTGACTGTACGCCGACGTGTAGAGGGCCGTGCGCGCGAAGCGCTCCTTCACGAAGTACGTGAAGCCCAGCGCAAACGGCAGCGTGGTGATCTTCACCCAGAAGGACGTGTTGTAGTAGCACTTGATCGCTTCCGACAGGAAGAGCAGCGTGCCGGTCACGAGCAGCAACACGACGCTGAATGTGAGCCATGGGCGAGCCTGACGATCGGTCTCGGCGATGGTGGAGTCCTTGAGCCCGAACCCCAGGAGGCGCAGGTCGACGACCAGCAGCGCCCCCCCGAGCATCGCGAGGCCCACCAGATGGAAAGCCTCGATGACGCCGAACATCCAGAGCGACTCGCGGACCATCCGTCCCGGCGCGCTCGCCTCGAACCACTCGAACAGCTGCAGGAGCCAGCCCGCTTCTTCCATGATCTCTACTCCGCCAGGAAGGTGGGGCAGCCGGCCCCCTCGTAGACAAACGCGTGGAACGCACCCAGAAGCCCCTCAGGCCCGTGCTCGTGAAACTGCATGATGTCGCAGTCGAACCAGTTGTACGCGATGAGACGACCCGCGATGACGATGAAGGACCAGGAAGCGAACGACACAGCCCCGGCCCACCGGGCAGCCGAGGGAGGCGGGGTGTCCAGGTCCCACTCGGCGACCTTCTTGTGGATCCTCCCGTGGAAGAACCAGATGTTCAGGCCTGCCAGAACCAAGAGCAGCAGCTTGAAGCGGAAGAAGATGTTGTGCCAGTAACGCAACGGGTTCGAATAGAAGATCACGATGCCCGTGATGGTCGTGATGGCGAAGCCGATACGTACCAGCTGCAGCGAGGGGCCCGTGAAGTCAGAGACACGGATCTTCCCGAATGTGAGCCCCATCAACCGCAGATCCATCATCATCGCCAGGCCCACGAAGAAGGCGATGCTGAGCGTGTGCGTGGACTCGACGAGCGGCCAGACCCAAAACGACTCCAGCAGCCGGATGCTCCAATCGGTATTTCCGAGCCACGTCAGAAAGCTCTCGATCAAGTGTTCCCCTCAGTTGGCACGTGCGTCGGTGGGACGGAGGGTCTCGATGGCGTAGACGGCATGGCAGTTGGTGCAGACGTAGTAGACCTCCGCCCCCGTGTCGAAGACGGCCTCGAGGTTGCGCGCATCGGCGGCTTCGAGCGCCTGCCGTGAGATCTCGATGAACTGATGGGTGAAGGTCACCCAGGCTTCACGGTCGGGTGCGCGCTCCTCCATCAGCATGAGGTTGCCGGACTCCGCAAGGGTCATGGCGGCGTTGCTGAGCGCCTCCCATTCCTCATCGCTCTCGGGTATCTGGAAGTGCTCGCCCTCTGCGTCTACGATCACGCCGCCGGCGCTCCAGTAGACATCGGCAGCCGGGTCCACAACGTGGTACATGAGCTCCTGCATATCGGCCACGAGCACGTAGTCGGATGCAGCGTCGGGCTCGGCAGCACAGCCTGCGAGGAGCGCGGCAAGAATCACCGCCTGCAATCGGTAGGTCTTCATTGCGCGCCAACATACGGGCGCGGTCACCGTGACACTACCCTGGTTCACGCCCCCGGGCGCGTGCCCACCCAGCCGACGCCGAGGTCGGCCTCGTTGCGAAGCCGATCGGCCAGCTGGGCCGCGTGATGTTGGAGGTGGCGCACATTGACGAGCTGGTGCTCGACCTTGGACACCGGATACCAGTAGAAGCCGCTCTCGGGACTGGTCAGGTCGAGCGCATCGACCCGGTCGTCGACCAGCGACCGGCAGAAGTCGCAGTACTCGAGGACCTGGGCCTTCGAGTAGGGGTCGGGGATCAGGGGCAGGTCGCTCGACGGGTCGGGCGGCCCTGCGATACCGTCTTCGTGCTGGACCCGAGCCCGGTGCCCGCTCCAGGGGACGAAGTCGTCGAGGTGCGGGTGCAGGTACAGATGCGTGAAGTACAACGCGTGGTAGGCGATCTGCCAGCAGCGGTTCGTATACGCGTCGTCTTCCCACAGGCCGTCCGGACAGAGCTCCACAGCCTGCTGGAGCGTGGCGAGTCCAGCGTGATACTGGTTCTTGAGCGCCTCGCGCAGCGCGTCCGACACGGGCTTCAGCCCGCCTGGGCTGCTGCCGGCACGTACGAGCCGCTCGCCACGTAGTCGTCGATCGACTCGCGGAGCGTGCGAAGGATCCACTTGCGCTTGGAGTCGTCCGCCTCGAGCAGCGTGGCTCGGAAGCCGTTGTGTCTGCACTGGAATCCGGTCAGCGGGACGACGACGATGCCGGTCGCGCCCATGAGGTAGTACACGAAGCGCTTGTCCGGCTCCACACCCGCAATCATCCGCTCGACCTTGGCCGCGACGTCGGGATCCGCAATCTCGAGGCGCTGGTCACCGTTGATGACGCCTTCCTTGAACATGACCGTGTAGTAGAAGGCGCCGCGGGGCTTGTTTAGGATGACGTGCTCGCAGCCGTCGAAGGCCTCCGCGACCTCGTCGGCGCGCGCGGAGAACATCTTCTCCCGCCCGGCCAGGTGCGCTGGATAGCGCTCGTCACCCATCACGAGCGGTATGGACATCTGAGGCAGCGTGGTCGAGGAAACCTCGAGCCGCTTCGCGGCAACCAAGCTGTCTACGTACTGCGCGAAGGTCCGGTCTCGCTGCTTGTTCAGCACCTCCAGCCACCCGCACCGGGCTCCCGGCCAGGGGTATTCCTTACTGATGCCGCGCATCGCGATGCCGGGCACGTCGCCGATCCACTCGCTCAAATGCAGGCGACCGCGACCGTCGTACACGATATTGGCGTAGATCTCGTCCGCGATGATGAAGACGTCGTTCTCGCCCGCGATGTGCGCGATCTCCTCGAGCACCTCGCGCGGGTAGACAGCTCCGGTCGGGTTGTCCGGAGAAAGCAGCAAGATCCCAGCGATGGAGTCGTTGTACTTGACCTTGTTACGGATGTCTTCGATGTCCGGAAGCCAGCCGTTGTACGGGTCCAGCTCGTACGTCAGATGGTTGTACCCGGAGTGCGCCGCCTCTGCCGACGAGTGCGTGCTGTACGCCGGGCTCGGCCCGAGCACTCGTGCCTCCCTCTTGAGGAAGCCGTAGACCTTCGCGACCGCGTCACCGAGGCCGTTGAAGAACACGATATCTTCGGGCGTGACGCGCACGCCGTCTCGGGCGTTCACCTCCTCGGCCAGAAACTCACGGACGTGCCGGACGCCGCGCGTCTCGCAGTAGGCCCAGGAGGAAGGCTCGTCGAGCAGGCCCGCGACGATGTCCCGGATCCAGGCCGGGGGAGCCTCACCCTTGGCCACCGGATCGCCGATGTTCTCCCAGGTGATCTCCTGGCCGAGTCCCTCGATCTCCAGGGCGGCGCTGACGATCTCGCGAATCTCGTATTTGAGGCTCGCGGCACCGGCGTGCAGAATGTTACGGCGCAATGGTCGGTCCCTTTGAAGGCCGCCGGAATCGTGGGGAGTCCCTCCGGCTATCGAAAAGTTGCCGCGTCGCCTTCGCACTTTCAATCACCTCGTCCCGACCGCCCCCGCCCCGCGCCCTCCGCGAGGCACGTCTTTCTCGCTTGCAAAGGCCGCGCCACGGCTGATAGATCCCTCCCTCCTCGAAGCGGGAAGGGACGATGCCCATGAGCGAGCCACGCGGTAACGGCGGCGTCCGCCTGACACCGGTCCAGCGGTTCGGAGAGTCCATCGCGGACCGTGTGGAGCGCTGGATGCCCAGCCCGTTCGTCTTCGCGATCATCCTCACGTATGTGGCCGGGCTGGCGGCCTTCCTGTCGGAAGGGGCCGGACTCCCCTCCATTGCCTCGGCCTGGTACGACGGCTTCTGGTCGCTCCTGCAGTTCGGCATGCAGATGGTGATCATCCTCGTGACGGCGACGGTCGTGGCGTACCACCCGCGTGTGAAGGGCATCATCGGGTGGCTGGTCCGCCTGCCGAAAAGCGGGCGCCAAGCGGTGGTGCTCGTGGCGCTTGCGGCCATGCTGGCGTCATGGGTCTCCTGGGGCCTGGGGCTGATTTTCGGGGCGATCATGGCTCACGAGATGGGGCGCGAGGCGCGGCGTCGGGGCACGCCGGTCCACTACCCGCTACTCGCGGTCGCCGGCTACATGGGCATCGGCCTGAACTGGGGCTGGGGCCTGTCGAGCTCGCCGGGGCTTCTGCAGGCGACCGAGGGCAACGTTCTGATGGAGCTCGGTTTCGTGGACCGCGTGATCCCCGCCACCGAGTGGGTCTTCCACCTCTATCCCCTTACCCTCACCGCGCTCTCGATCTTGTTCGCGTGCTCCGCGCTGTTCCTCCTCAGCCCGCCACCACAGCACTGCAGGGACATCACCGACTATCGAGGGCCCGGCTCGGTCGACGACCCGGCGCCCGCTACCCATGAGCCCGAGGCACTTCAGAGCCCGGCTGACCGCATCGACAACAGCAAGCTCATCGGTGGCTTGCTAGCCCTTACGGGTGTGGTCCTCTCCGCGAACGCCTTCCTCACGGAGGGTCTCGGCGCGCTCGACCTCAACGTGCTCAACTTCGCCTTCCTGATGGTGGGTCTGCTGCTCTACCTGAGCCCCACCCGCTACCAGAAGGACTTCTACAAGGCGGTTCAGGGCAGCGCCGGCATCATCATGCTGTACCCGTTCTACGCGGGCATCATCGGGATCATGACGGGCACAGGGCTCGTCGACACGGTCACCCAGGCGCTGCTTTCGGTGGCCACGACGGACACCTTCCCAGTCATCGCCTGGATCACGGCGGCGGTGCTGAACGTCTTCGTTCCGTCCGCGGGGGGCGAGTGGGCGATGGTTGGGGGCCCCATGCTGGTGGCGGGAGCGGAGTTGGGCGTCCCATACGGGCAGGTGCTCGCGTCTTACGCCGCCGGCGATGCACACACCAACCTGCTCAACCCGTTCTGGGCGATCCCGCTGTTGGCGATCACCGGCCTGAGGGCGCGCGACGTCTTCGGCTACGCGATCACGATGGCACTGTTGTTGACGCCTTTCCTTGCCGCAGTGCTGTACCTACTCCCCTACTGAGGCCGAGGCTACGGCTCCGGCACCTGAGCGCTGACGAGCTCGTAGCGGTAGGAGAGCCCGCGGCCGCCGAACGTGACGACAAACTCCTCGGTCTCCCCAGACGGGGGAGCGTCGACGATGGTCGTGACGATCCCGGCGCGAAGCCCGCGGTCCCCGAAGAAGGTGAAGAGCAGTTCCACCGGGCTGCCCGGGACCGCCAGATTGCCCGTGATCCGTCCCTCGATGGTCGTGTCCGTGCCGACTCGCCTCAGACGCATGCCCTCCACGGTGACCGGGGCCACGTCCACGAGCCCGAGAATCTGGAGCGCACCGGCACGGTCACCCGTCTCGAGACGCGCCCGCGCGGCAATGAGGAGCGCGCTTTCGCCGAGCGGATCGAGCTCGAGCAGGTTGGCCCCGACGTCCACGAGGGGCTCCCAATCCTCCAGTGCGAAGAGCGCGTTGGCATAGTTGAACCATGCGTCGCGTGATTGCGGCTGCAGCTCTGTGAGCCGGCGGAAGGCCTCCGCCGAGCCCGGGTAGTCCGTGACCCGGAACAGCCCGACCCCGAGGTTGAAGAGCTCCGTCGCGGCCAACCCCCCTTCGGTGAGCAGCTCCGAGTAGATCGCACGGGCTTCCTCCTCCCGCCCGAGTGAGTTCAGGGCACTCGCGAGCTCACTCCGGATCTCGACGCTCTCCGGGTCTCGCTCGAGACGCCGCCGCAGAACCGGCTCAGCCTCGGCGAACCGCTCGGTGAGCATCAGGATGGCCGACAGCTGGTTCTCGAGGTCGGCTACGGCCTCCTCGCGCGCGGCGAGGTCGGCGTCGGTGAGCAGTTGCGTCGCGGGGCGTGTACGTAGCCCGGCGAGGGCGTTGCGGTAGACGTCGACCGCCTCGTCGTAGCGGCCCTCGGTGGCCAGCAGCCCCGCGAGGTTGCGGTGGGCCTCCGGCCTGATGTCGTACATCAGGATGGCGTGGTTCCAGTGCTCGATAGTGGCTTCGACGTCGCCCTGACCATACGCGGCCAATCCCGCGTTGAACGCCTCGCCCCACGCCGCCTCACGTTGCGGCTCGATGTCGAGCTCGTACGCCGGATAGATGCGCTGCGCTTCCCGGAACATGGCGTCGGCGTCTTCGAAATGCCCGAGCCGGAGATGCGACATGCCGGCGAGCAGAAAGTGTACCGGATTTCCGGGGTCCTCCACCGTGCCCTCCGTCGCCAGCTCGAGGGACCGCTGGAAGTTCCGTTCCACGAAGTAGAGCGTCGACGTCTGGGAGAAGCGGGTCTCGCTGGGAGGTGTGCCGAGCGGGTAGACGTAGCCCGTAGGGCCGACCACGGGCTCGGGTGGGGGGCGGGTACCGCCGCACGCGGTTAGACCCACCGCGACGGAGATCCAAGCGATCGATGCGGTGCGCCTCACCGCTGACCTACCAGGGGAAGAGGAGCGCGAACGTCGCCGATCCCGAGATGGAGACGCCTTCGTGCCGGGCCGGGCGGAAGGCCACGACCTCGTTGAAGAGCGCCAGCGCGGCTTCATCCAAGTTGGCCCTGCCGCTCGAACGGCTCACCTCCGCCCACTCTACCGAGCCTCGCGTGTCGATCCACACGGTCACGGTCACGGTGGCGGGACGATCCCGGTCGAGCGTCCAGCGCCCGTAGCTGCGCCGCAGGAAGTTCTCGACGTCGGTCGGATTGCGGAGAAGGATCCACATGGAGGGGATCATGGTCGCCAGCTCGGGCCGGATCTCCGTGAGTCGCTCGAGGCTCAACTCCACCTGCAAGGAGTCTGCGTGCGCGAGTTCGGCCAGGAGATCGGCGGAGTCGAGGGCCGCGACCGATACCGAGTCACCCTCCGGCTCACCCTCGTCTTCGCCCGGAGGCTCCAGCTCGACGACCTCTGCTCGGAGCAGACCCCGGCGACCGAGGCGCTCCGCAGTCGCGGCCCACAAGTCCATGGTCTCGTCGCTGTTCCCTGACCCACCGACTTCACTCCCGGCCAGTCCGCCCTCCGAGGCCTCGACCTCAGCGTTCGCCTCCTCGGGAAGCGCGACCGGGGTGGCCATGCCTTCGAGCCCGGCTCCCTCGCCCACCGAAGGCGGCAGGAGCATCATCTGTCCCTGTGACGGGTCGTCCTCGATGAACGGCGCCATGACGGTGAAGCCGACGAAGCCGATGATCGCCGCATGGAACACCACGGCTCCAACGGTCGACCAGGCGACGTGGTTCTCCCAGCGATCCTTCAAGCGGTCGTTCGCGCTGCGACCGACGCCGGGTTTCGGTTTCGGTGGTTGGTCCATGGTTCAGCCTGAGCCGTCCGGTCCGCTGGCGCTTCCGGCGAAGTCCACGATTCGACACATCAGACCTCCGGTCGCCAGCCCGGATAAATCAGATTATCGTCGCTGAGAGCGGTGCACAATGTGCCCCCGGGAGAAAGTTGACCCGTCGAGCATCCCGTGCGCTCGCAAGCGCCGTGGACCAGTTTACCTGCATGAACAAACGACTTCCCACTGCCTTGGCCGGCTTGTCCGTCGCCGGCTTGTTGGGCTGGCTAGCAGTGAGCGCGACAGGCGCAGGCAGCGCCGAAGTCGCCTGGTCGTCGATGGTCGGCATCATGCAGGATCGCGCCGGCGGGTCCGAGGTGCCCTGCGCCGTGCCCCTGGCGTGGCGGGTGGTCCGCGTCGACCCCGCGTTCGGCATCGACCGCGCTACGGCCACGTCCGTAGTGGCCGAGGCCACCCGGCTCTGGGAGGAAGCGACCGGGGACGATCTCTTCGAGCACGACACCGAGAACGGTTTTCCCATCCGACTCGTATACGATGAGCGTCAGGCCTGGCTCGAGGCACGTCGCGGGATGACCGAGGCACTCGACGAGCTCCGCGAGGACCTGCTTCGCCGCCAACGGGAGCTCGAGGCGCGGGCTCGGGCGCACCGGGATGCCACCGCGGCATACGCTCAGCGGGTTGGCGACCTCGACCGTCGCGTGGGTGAGCACAACGAGGCGGTGAGGGCCTGGAACGAACGCCCCGACCGTCCCGACTCCCTGTGGCGAGAACTCCAGGCCGTGGGTGACGAGCTGCGCGACGAGCAGGAGCGCATGCAGGCCGAACGTCCGGCGCTCGATGCCGAGCAGGCCGCCATCTCGGCGGTGGAGCGCGATCTCAACGGGCGCATCGCGGACTACGAGCGCCGCTCGGACGAAGTCGAGTCGGACCTGCCCGTCGAGGAGGTGGAGGCCGGGCTCTACCGTGAGGCCGTCACGCGTCAGGGTGGTCGCTTGGTCGAGGTCAGTCGCGAAATCCGACTGTACCGCTTCGGGAGCGCCGACGAACTCCGCCTCCTGGCGGCGCACGAGCTCGGCCACGCCCTGGGCCTCGGCCACTCGGGGGACCGCGAGAGCGTGATGAGCGCCAGCGCCAACGCGAACCGACCCGTGGGCGAGGTGGCCGCGAGCGACCTGGCCCTGTTGCGGGCCGTGTGTCCGACCCTTGCGGCTGGGCGCTGAATCGAAGCCCCCAGGCTCCCTTGTTCGATGGGGCTGCGCGGTCGAGCTTACGGCATGCGTCGTTTGCTAGCCCTCACCGTGCTCCTCGCCGCGACGTGGCCACACGTCATGGTCATGCGATGTGCGGCAGCCCCTGATCATACCGGTCACGGGGGTCATGACGGACACGGGGGTCCTTCGATCTCCGTCGTCGCGGAGCATACGCACACGGGGCCTGATTGTCCGGCCATCATGGCGTGCGGATCGGTCATGGTAGAAGTCGCCACCAGTGTACCGGCGACGCTCACACCGACGCCGCCCCGGCCTCACCCGACAGCGGTCGCCGGGGCTCCCGCACCGGTCGATCTGGCGGCGGAGCCGCCCCCACCCCGCCGGGCCGCCTGACATCCTCGCGTCCGCTCAGGACGCCACCAGGCACACCACAACTCGGCGGTTCCAATACATGAAGACGCAGCACGTCTGCGCGGCCCTCCTGTGGGTCGGCGCATCACTCACGCACTCCGTTCCGGTGGGCGCCCAGATGCCCGGAACGGATCATGCCGACATGGGCATGGAGATGGACATGCAGACGCTATCCCTGGGGGGTGGCTGGCACCTCACCGGGATGGCCCAGGCCTTTCCCGTCGTGACCCTCGGAGCTCCCGGCGGCAGCGACTCCAATCCGCTCCACGACACGGGCTGGTACCTGACGCAACCGGCCATCATGACGCACCTGGACGGCCTCGATCAGCGCCTCGTCCTGCACACGACCCTCAACTTCGAGGGACTCAATCAGAAGAACGGGGAGCTCAGCTTCGGCGGCTGGGGCGAGGGCTTCATCGACAAGCGACATCCTCATACGCTCGTCCACGAGCTCATGTTGAGCTACAACCTCCTCGATGTCGGCGGACATCAGTTCTCGCTCTCCGCCGGCAAGGGCTTCGCACCCTTCGGCACGTCGGATCCCATGGCTCGGCCCGGGCTCAAGTACCCGACGAACCACCACCTCTCGCAAATCCTCGAGCGATGGACGCTGAACGCCATCTGGCACGGGGGCCCCTGGAGCGTGGAAGCGGGCCTCTTCGGCGGGGAGGAACCGGAAGGCCCATACGACTTCTCCAACATCGAAAGCTTCGGGGACTCGTGGTCGGCGAGGGTGGCGCGTCGCTGGGGTGGCGGCAGCGGCCCCACCGCCGATTGGGAAGCCTCCGCTTCGCTGGCGAGGGTGACCGAGATCGCTCACACCACGGACGCAGAGGTCACGTGGCTGTGGAACGCGGCACTGCGGCCGTCGCTCGACCTCGGCGAGGCGCATTTCTACGGACTTCTGGAGGCCTCGGCGAGCTCCCTGGCGGACCACGAGGACTTCTTCAGCGTGCTCGCCGAGGCGAGGTACGACCGCTCGGGTCATCAACCGTACGTGCGCCTCGAGTACGCCTCGCGGCCCGAGTACGATCGTGAGGCCGCGGCGGGCGGCGACTTCTTCCGCTACCACGACCACGACGATCCCCTGGGCGCGACCCGATGGCTCATCGCGACCGCCGCCTACGCGTACGAGCTCACCTCCACCCCCTGGAGCATCCGACCGTTCGTGGAGGCACAGTTCCATCAGGTGCGCGCCGATCGGGGCGGAATCGCCGCGACAGACCTCTACGGTACCACGTCGTTCTGGGCACTCTCCGCGGGAGCCCGTATCTTCCTCGTCGGAGGCCCCATGCGCATGGGATCCTACGGCGTGCTCGATCCCATGATGGACATGGGTCGGGGAACGATGGCGATGCCGATGGAGCCGTAGGCCCGCATCGGACCCGCCGCGTTGCCGTGCCCTCCTGGGGTCCGTACCGTGGTCCGGACGGGACCCGAGACGTGTCACCCAGGAGGGAAGACGTGAGGACTCGACGCCTCGCCGCAGTGGCGGCGGTAGCCGCTTGCGCGATGTTCGGCGCGGTCGACGCCGGCGCGCAGATCACCCGCATCGACATCGACGTGGTGGAGTCTCCCGCCCTGGGCGGCGAGGAGTTCGGCGACGTGGGCGCGTACGAGTTCCTGCGCGGGACGATGTACGGTGAAGTGGACCCGGCCGATCCGAGCCACGCGGACATCGTCCACCTCGAGCACGCCCCACGCAACGCGCGTGGCCACGTCGAGTACAGAACCACCGTCGAGATCTACAGACCGGTCGACATGCGACGGTGGAACCGCGCCATCTACCACACGGTGCCGAATCGGGGGCGGGCCGGCGCAGCCGACCGGGCGCTGCTCGAGATGGGCTTCGGGTTCGTGCGTGTCGGCTGGCAGGGCGACATCGAGCCGAGCGCCTCGAACATCGTGCCGGTGCTGCCGGTGGCTCGTCATGAAGACGGGTCGTCCATCACCGGTCCCGCCCTCGAGGAGTTCATCTTCAACGACCTCGAGGCGATCTCGACCGTACGGCTCAGCTACCCGGCGGCCTCACTCATTCCGAGTCGTGCGAGCCTTACCGTTCGGCGCAATCTCGACAGCCCGCGGGAGAAGCCCGCCGACCTCTACTGGTCGTTCGTCGGGGACCGCCAGCTTCGGATTCTGAGGCCCACCGGGTACGACGGCGGCGCGATCTACGAGTTCGTCTACGAGGCGAAAGACCCCATCGTCATGGGCCTCGGATTCGCGGCCATGCGCGACGCGATCTCCTTCCTCCGATACGAGGAACGCGACGGCTCCGGTACGCCGAACCCCCTGGCCTTCGAGGGCCTCGCCGACGTGGCGATCTCGTTCGGCAGCTCGCAGAGCGGCCGTTACCAGCGCGACATGCTCTACCAGGGCTTCAACGAGGACGTCGAGGGTCGAATCGTCTTCGACGGGATCCACCCGCACATCGCCGGCTCTCGCAAGACGTTCACCAACTACGCGTTCAGCCAACCGGGCCGTTGGCAGAAACAGCACGAGGACCACTTCTACCCGGGCGACCAGTTTCCCTTCACGTACCGGACGCTGACCGACCCTGTTACCGGCCTGACAGACGGATTGCAGGTACGCTGCACCCGGACCGGTACGTGTCCCAGGATCGTCCACACGGACGGCGAGGCGGAGATCTGGCAGGCCAGGTCCTCCTTGGTGGTGACGGATCCGCTTGGAAGGCACATCGACCTCCCGGACAACGTGCGCGTGTACGTCTTCGCCGGAACGCGGCACGGCGGTGGTGGCGGGGTCTTCACGGAGTCTGGCCGCGGGTACTGTGAGAATCTCAACAGCCCCATGCCGCTCTCGGAATCGCGCGCCGCCATCACCGTGGCTCTCTATCACTGGGTAGTGGACGGTACGCCCCCACCCGACAGCCGCTTCCCCACGGTAGAGAACGGCGGCCTCGTGCCGGCCTCCGAGCTGGCGTTCCCCCGGATTCCCGGCGTCACATACACGGGCAGCTACAATCCGCTGCGCGCCAGGGACTTCTCCACGATTCCGCCGACGTCGGGCGACCCCTACACCGTCCTCGTCGGTCGCGTCGACGCGGACGGGAACATGATCGACGGAGTCCGGCACCCGAACCTTGCCGCCCCGATCGGGACGTACACGGGCTGGAACATGCGCAGAGAAGGCTTCGGGGCCGGCGGTCAGTGCGCCGGCTCGGGTTCCTTCGTGCCCTTCGCGGAGACCGCCGCGGAGCGCCGGGCCTCCGGTGACCCGAGGCTTTCGCTGGAAGAGCGCTATCCGAGCCGCCAAGCGTACGTGGACGCGGTGAGGCGCGAGGCCGACGAGTTGGTGGGCCACCGTCTGCTGCTGAGGGCGGATGCGGACGAGATCGTGCGTGAAGCCGAAGGGAGCGCGATCGGTCGCTGACGGGCCGGCCGTCACAGGAGTACGGCGGCTCGGCCGCCCCGGATTCCGGTCCGACTCTAGGCCCGAGGCTCCGCGTCGATCAGAATCGCGGCGAGCAGCGCGCTCCGGCCGTCTTTGCTGACCCACGCGTGATTCGTACCGCGCTGGATCACGACGTCGAACGGCTGCAGGTCGACCCCTCCCTCGTCGAGGAGCAGGGTCACCTCGCCCTCCAGCACGATGATGTAGTCGACGGTGCCGGTCTCGTGCATGTGGGGGCTACGAGACGTATCCGGACGGCAGTGGCTCGCGCCGATCGCCCGGAAGCCCTGCGCGACGCGCGCGTCGATCTCCTCCGGGCCCAGCGCCGGGTCGTCCGGTTCCACGCGAAAGAAGAGGAAGTGCGTCCCGTATCGCGGTGGCTCGAGCTTCACACGGCGGCCTTCGACCGCGTCGTCCTGCGCGTAGCTCGCCGGAGCGCCGTCGGTGACCCACATGCTGTGGAGCGTGCCGAGGTCGAAGGGCGGCTTCTCGGCGACGACGATGGAGCGCCCGCGCTCGTCGTGGCCGGTGATGATGCGACGGAGCCGCCTCGTCATGGTCCCACCGGCTCGATCCGGAGCAGCACCCCACTGCCCTCGTCCTCGTCCGTGAGCGCGTATATGAGTCCGTCGGGTCCTTGTTTGACGTCACGGATGCGCTGACGCAGCTCGGTCAGGATCGCCTCGCGGCCGACTTCCTCGCCTTCGTCGTTGAGGATGACGCGCTCGATGTGGCCGGTGCGGAGAATGCGGCCGACACGGAGCGAGCCCGCAAAGAGGTTCCCCGTCCAGCCCGGGAACCGGTCCCCCGTGTAGAACATGATGCCGGACGGCGCGACGGACGGCAGCCAAACCACCGTGGGCGTCTCGAATCCTTCCTGATGCCAGCGCTCCGTGACTCGCGGTCCCCGGTACTCTCGCCCGTACGACACGATCGGCCACCCGTAATTGCGACCCGGTAGGACGACGTTGACCTCGTCCCCTCCTTGCGGAGCGTGCTCGGCCGCCCACAGCTCCCCGGTCTCCGGGTGGATGGCGAGCCCCATGGGGTTCCTGTGCCCGAGCGAGTAGACCTCGGGCAGGTATTCGGGATTCCCCACGAACGGATTACCAGGTGCCGGCCCGCCCTCGTCGGTCAGCCGAAGGATCTTGCCCGCATGGTCGCGCCCGTCCTGAGCCCGTCCGCCGGAGCCTCCGAGATTGAACGCCCCGCCCACGGTCATGAAGAGCGAGCCGTCGGGGGCGAAGAGCAAACGCGAGCCCGAGGCGCCAATGGGACGCCCCGCAGTCTCGAACACCACCTCGAAGTCGCTCAGCTCGCCCCCTTCGTAGCGCGCCCGCGCCAGGGCGATCCTGGGAGCCTCTCCCCCGGTCGCGTAGGTCAGGTAGATCAGGCGATTGCGGGCGAAGTCCGGGTGGAGCACGACCTCGGTGAGCCCTGAGTAGGCGCCGTGCCGGACCGGAGGGATGCCGCCCAGGGGTGCGGGATCCAGGACGCCGTCCCGAATCACGCGCAGTCGCCCTTCCTTCTCCGTGACCAGGATGTCCCCGTCCGGGAGGAAGGCGAAGCTCGACGCGTCGGAGAGGCCGCGGGTGACCGCGCGCACGAGGATGTCGGGCTCGTGCGCCGTGTGCAGCAGCGTGACGTCCGCCATCTCGACGGCCGGTACTCCGCTCCACTGCTGCTGGGCCGGAAGCGGTTCGAATCCCAACGACGTGGCGCAACATATCAGCGCCACCCCGCCCATGTGCCGTGCGTGTCGAAGAAGCACCCTGGCCTTCCCGGATGGAGATGAGCGCTATTCTGCCACCCGCGAGCCGCCACGGCCAGCACGTGGAGCTCCCCTAGATGGCTCGGGCCTCCCTCAGGGCCGCGATCGCCTCGGCGTCGTACCCGACTTCCGCCAGCACCTCATCGGTGTGCTCCCCCAACACCGGCGCACGCCGTCGTATTCCGCCCGGAGTCTCGGACAACCTCACCGGGGTGTCGGCCACGGGCGCGGCTCTCGGTAGACCTGGGTAGTCGACCGGGAGCATGAACTTCATGGCCTGGATGTGCTCGTGATCCAGCGCTTGCTGGGGCGAGTAGACAGGACCCGCCGGAATACGCGCCTCGTCGAGGGCAGCAAGACACTCCTCGGTTGTTCGCGTCTCGCACCAGCGAGCCATCCTTTCGCTGACGATCTCACCGTGATCTCCCCGAGAGATGTCGTCCTTGAAGCGGGGATCGGAGAGCCAGTGGTCCTCGTCGATCAGCTTCGTCCACCGCTCGAAGAGCGGCTGCCCGATCACCATGACCAGGACCCATCCGTCCGTGGTGCGGAACAGATCGGACGGCGCGGAGATCTGGCCTCGGTTCCGCGTGGCCACCCGATTCGCCTGGATGACCTCCTGCTCGATGAGCGTGCCGTTTCCCACCGTGAGCGCGGACATGAGCAGCGCGCCCTCGACCTGTTGCCCTCTACCCGTCTTCTGGCGCTCCATGATCGCCGCGAGCGTGCCATAGGCCGTTAGGATCGCCGTGGTGAAGTCGACCCAAGGGTAGTAGAGGCGCATGGGCTCAGTCCCGTCGCCGGTCAGGTACATCGCGCCCGACATGGCCTGGGCCACACCGTCGAACCCGACCCGGTGGCTCCACGGGCCGCCGTGCCCGTACGCCGACGCCGTGGTGAGGATGATGTCGGGCTTCGTCTCGACCAGCGTGGCGTAGTCGAGCCCCATCGCCTCGAGCGACTGGGGAGGGAGGTTCGCCACCACGACGTCCGCGGTCGCCACCAGTCGCTTCACGACTTCGCGGCCCTCTTCGCGCATCGGATTCAAGGTGATACCGCGCTTGTTGCGGTTGACCTGCATGAAGAGCGCGCCCTCCCCACCCTGCGCGATGGGGCTCGTCCACCGGTCCTCGCTGCCGGTGCGCTTCTCGACGCGAATGACGTCTGCGCCCATGTCCCCCAGCAGGCACGCGCAATACGGTCCGGCGATGTAGCGGCCGAAGTCCAGGACTCGGATTCCTTCCAGCACGGAGCTCATGGCCGGGGAAGGTAAGGTGCGCGGGCGCCGAGCGTCTCGGGGGCGCTTACCAGCGGGCGCGGTACCCTCGGGTATCGACATGGACGAACGGCCCATGCACCGGGTTTCGCCGGTAGATCGACATGCCGCCGGGAGGCAAGGTGGGCTGCTCTGCCATGAGCTGGTCGACGAGGTTGGCGAGCCAGCGCGCATCCTGTAGGTCGCGGCGACCATCTCCGTTCAGGTCGTCCATGTCGCCATCGCCGTCGTTGTCGACGTAGACGTCGGCGGCGTCCCCCCAGAGATGGCGCGAGAAGTCCGTCGTGTTGCCAATGGCACGGTTGTAGGCCGGCGTGCGAAAGCCGGACATGACCGTCAGGCCGGCCGTCGGGATGCCGGCTTCGTTCACCCGGACGAGCAGCGCCTCGAGCTTCACCAGGAGGCGCGGTGAGACGAGCAGGTATTGCGGATTGCCCGGCTGCTTACAGAGAAACTGACCCAATCGGAAGTTGGGGGAGACCAGAATGTCGTAGTCCTGCGGGCGGGCTTCGACGAAGCCTCTGGGCGGCTCGAAGGCCGCCGACATCGTGGCCGGCCTGGGCCGGTACGTCCCGATCGCGTACGCGCCAAGAGATCCGTCACGGACGTCGGTGGCCGGCCTCGCGACCATGAAGGTAAGGTGCATCGTGTCCACCGGCTGGCTGGCGACGAGACGCACCGCGTAGAAGCCCTGGGCCCGGGGAGCCGTCCACGTCCACTGGTTGGCGCCCTCGGAGCGGAGCGTACCGCCCCCGGTCGCCGCGGTGATCCTCCCGCCGGCGATGCCCGCCTTCGCGATCTCCACGCGCGATCCGGGCAGTACCGTCAGGGCCATCACCCGCATCTGCACGGTCAGTGCACCGACCCGCACGGAGAAATCGGTCTTGGCCGGGCGCGCGACCGACGACGCGGTCCATCGCTGCGGCTCGATTTGGGCCTCGGCCTGCGGCGCTTGCAGGGCGAGAGTGCAGAGGGCGGCGAGCGCCGCCAGCTTGCGATTCGTCACTGACCGGGGGGCGACGCCTGAAGCGCCTGCCAGACGCCGCGATCGCGGCCGTAGAGGTCGTCACGGAAATGCAGCGTGCCGTCCTCCTCGGCCCACGCCGTCCAGTAGAGCAGGTGCACCGGCAGCCCGCGCGTCAGCCTCACCGTGCGCTCCACACCGCCCCCGATCACCTCGTCGATCCGCGACCGACTCCAGCCGGCCTGATCCGCCAGCAGGTACTCGGCGAGCTCCAGAGGATTTTCGATGCGTATGCAACCGGACGAGAACGAGCGGCTCGTGCGCGAGAAAAGCTCACGCGAGGGCGTGTCGTGCAGGTACACGTTGTGTGCGTTCGGAAACATGAACTTCACGTTGCCGAGCGCGTTGTAGGGCCCCGGATCCTGTCGCAGCCGGTAGCGGCGGTTGAACTCCGCTCCGGCGAGCGACGGCCAATCGACGGTGGCGGGATCGACCGGTTCGTTGGTCGCCTGGTTCAGGACGGTGAAGCGCTGCGTCGACAGGATGCCGGGGTCGGCCTTGATCGCCGGCAGCTTGTCGACGGCCGCGATATTCGGAGGCACGTGCCAATACGGCGCGAGTACCAGGTAGGTCATGGTCCCGCTGAACATGGGTGTCTGCCGGTACTCGCGGCCCACGATCGCACGGTGCCTGCGCACCGTAGCTCCATCCTCGACCACCTTCACGTCGAAACCCGCGATGTTGACCTCGATGTGACGCGCCCCGAGGTCCGTCGGGAGCCACCGCCAGCGCTCCATGTTGATCTCGAGCTGTCGCGCCCGCTCGTCGGCCGGGACGTTCAACGCGGCCAACGTCTGGGGGCCGACGACACCGTCGACATCCAGTCCGTGGCGCGCCTGGAAGCGTCGCACCGCCTCGGCCAGCGCCTCGTCGAACTCGTCCGACCCGACGCCGGACGACACCATGTCTCCGCCCGCCCGCAGCCTGGCACGAAGTACCCCGACCCGCGGATCGGTTACACCGACCTCGAGGCGAGGACCGTCCGTGACCACGGGCCAGCCGCCCCGCTCGGCCGTGCGGCGGAGGGCGCGGGCCCCGTCGAGCATCGACCGGTAGCGCGGCTGCATGGGGGCCAACTCGAGGAGCGTCCCTTCGATCTCGTCGGCCTCCATGGCCTCGGCCAGCACCAC
>JAHEKM010000154.1 GCA_024638325.1 Gemmatimonadota bacterium
GCCTTCTCCGGTGCCTTCTCTGGCGCGACGACCCCGGCCGATGGCGCAGCGACTTCGGTGGCCGGTGTAGGCGTCGGCGCCTCGGCGGGCGCCTCGACGACGACCTGGGCCGTTCCCGTCACCCCCTCGCTCTCCGCGATGATGCTGACGGAGCCTGGACCCTCCGCAACCACCTGGCCCTCCTCGGTGACCATCGCGACCGCAGCATCGCTCGTGCGCCACGCGATGTCGCGGTCCATCTCCCGGCCCTTCTTGTCGTGCACGACGGCCGTGAGCCCAATCCGACCACCTCGCTGGATCCTCACCGAGCTCGGTCGAATGAGCACCGCGGCGGGCGACGGCTCCGCGACCGTGAGGAGCACGCTGCTGGCCACGTTCCCCGCGGTCGCCGTGATGGAGACGGCACCGGGCTTGAGCGCCTCGACGACACCCGCCTCGACCTTTGCGATGGAGGGGTCGGTGCTCGCCCAGACGACGCCGAGCCCCGACAGGGAATGCTCGCCCGTCCCGCGCACGTCGGCGGACAGCGTGAAGCGGTCCCCGGTCTCGACGACCGAGGGGATACCGGAGACGGTGACCGAGGTGGCGGTATCCGCCGGGGTCGAAGACGGGCTCGATCCCGTGTCCACCGTGGGCACATTGATCGCGGTCGCTCCCGTGAGCGCCACGATCTTCGTGCGTGTCGGGCTCGTGTACGGGAGGGGCGCGCCGCCCATCGCCGTGACGGCCGTGTCGAGATCGGGCCAGCGCTCCTCCGGCGTCTTGGCCAGCATTTGCTCGACGGCGTCTGCGACCTGCGACGGACAGTCGGGCCGGATCTCGCGGACCGGCTTGGGCGGCTCGGACGTGTGGGCGACCATGATGTGGTACTGATTACCGCTGAAGGGCGTCTGACCCGTGAGCATCTCGTACGCCACGATACCGAGCGCGTACTGATCGGACGCGCCGGTCAGAGCCTCGCCCCGACATTGCTCTGGGCTCATGTACTCGGGCGTCCCGATCGTCGCCCCGGTTTGCGTGAGTCCCGTCTTGGCCTCGGCGATCTTCGAGATGCCGAAGTCGGTCACGAACGCGCCGCCGTCCCGGTCCAGCATGATGTTGGCCGGCTTGATGTCGCGGTGGATCACGCCGCCCTTCGTGCGGTGGGCGTAACTGAGCGCGGAACCGACCTGGAATACGATCGACTGGATCACGTCCACCTCGAGTGGCGCGTGCCCCTTCACCACGCTCCGCAGGGGCGGCCCGTCGATGAACTCCATGACGAAGTAGTGCAGGTCGTCCGACTGACGCACCGCGTGCACGTTGACGATGTTCGGGTGGCGCAGGGCCGCGACGGTTTGGGCCTCGAGCCTGAACCTCGACACCATGGTCTCGTCTGAGAGCAGGTTCGGCGCGATGACCTTGATCGCCACCTCGCGGCCCAGAGCGATGTCCTTCGCTAGGTAGACGGCTCCCATGGCTCCGGTGCCGAGCGTGCGCAGGATATCGAACTCGCCCTGCGTGGCATCGATGAGATGCGCAGCCTGCGAGTTGCGCAGCGATACGTGCGAGACGACCGTCGCCTCCTCGGGCCTCGAGGTGCCGCACTTCGGGCAGAAGCGATCGGTTCTGCCCATCGGCGTCGAGCACTTCACGCACTGGGTGGCGTTCGTTCCAAGGTCGTCTTCCGCTGCCTGGACGCCCGTCGGGCCCGGATCGGTAACCGTGGTTCCGCACCCCGGGCAGAATCGGTCGCCCGGGGTCAGCTCCCTACCGCAAGACTGGCAAGAGACGGTGGACATCGCGCTCAGCTTCCGTACCGGGTCCTGTACTCGATGTCGAGCGGGCCTTTCACGGCGATCGGCTCGCCCAGGCGAATGAGGCCCGAGCCCTGGAGGAGCGCCTGGTCCCGATGCACGAAGATCTCATTGGCACCCTCCGGTCGAATATATGTCCCATTCGTACTGTGATCGTCGAGGTAGAAGCGACCGCCCCGCGTGAGGATGTCCGCATGCGCCCTCGAGGCCGACGAGCTGGGCACCACCAAGGTGCACTCCGCGCCTCGACCCAGCGACATGGAGTCGTTCGAGGCCGCCTTGAGCGACAGCAGCGTTTCTCCCAGTTGGATATCCAGCTCGGGCATCGGTCCCCGCTCGAGCTTCGGGGCCACGACGGTCATCTGGGCGGTCTCACCCCGCCACAGGATCTCGCACAGGCGGAGCTGCTCGTCTCGACCCCTCACTCCGTGCACACCGAGGCTACGGTAGGGCACCGCCGGGTCGTTGGCCTGGTCGATGGTCTCCTGCGTCGTGAGCACCTGCTCGGCCGCGGCCATTCCCGCGACTCGGGCCGCGACGTTCACGACGTCACCGAAGACGTCCCCACTCTCGAGAAGCACCTGCCCGCCGTTGAGCCCGATCCTCACTCGGGAGTGGACCCCACTGATCGGCGGCCGCGCGCTGACCGAGCGCTGCATGTCGACCGCGGCCGAAATCGCGTCGATGGGTGCCTCGAACGAGCTCATGATCTCGTCCCCGATGGTCTTGATGACCACTCCGTTCATCGCGTTCGTGATCGCGGTGAGCTCCTCGAGGATCTCGGCGATGATGGTCCGGGACTCGACGTTGCCGAGCGCCTCCGTGATGCCGGTACTGTCGACGACATCGGCGAAGAGGATCGTGCGTTCGGCTTCCATCGGCTCCCTCTAGCGGGTCAACTGGACGTGGGCTCGCGCCCTCAAGGTGCCACTCACGCCGCGCCCTGGCTACGGTCCGACGGCGCGCAGCAACTGCTCTTCCGGGAGGCCCTCGAACGCGGCTCCGGTGACGTGCGACCAGGCGGCGGCCAAAGGCTCCACGTCGGCCTGCAGGACCGACTCGTCCTCGAACATCACCCGGTGGACCCACGTGACGCTCGTGCGGTGCTCGTGCAGCGGAAGGTCGTCGACGAGCCAGCGAGGATGTAGGTCCCAGCGCTCACCCATGGTGCGCTCCATCAGTACCGTGACGCCGAGGTAGGCCGACATCTCACCCCATACGTTGAACGCTAGTGAGCGGACCTCCACGGCCTTGATGTCCTCGAGCGCACGCAGGTAGAGGTCGGAATCGAGCACCTCCAAGTCCGACTTCACCCCGCTCGGCTGGGTGAAGACGACGCCGAAGGTCGAGTCCTGCACGACGATCCAGCGGCTGCGGATGTCCAGGGGCGGCACCGGCCGATAGAACTCGCGGCGACCGATGAGCGGAGGTCCGTCGGCCTCGACCACCAAGACCGCCCCGAAGCGAGCGACTTCTGCCGCAGGCCGGCCGCCGAGCATGTGCCGGGTCTCCTGCGCGCTCGCGTCCGGAGCACCCGCCACCAGGAGGAGGAGCGCGAGGGCCGTCGAGGCGAGTGCGGCGGAGAGCGTCGTAGCTGGGAGCGCCTGATGGTCAGTCATGGTTCCAACATGCGGTCGAGCCGTCATCGTCGCCAAGGTTACGGGAACGGGCGCTCGACACGGTCGGACACTAGCGATCGGCACACGACGGGATCGCCCTCGTCCCCGAGCCGGACGGCGCGGAGCAGGACCTCGGTGCCGAGGTCCGCGCCGGCGGTGTCGCGTGCATGGACGGTCCCCATCTGCTGACCTGCTTCGACCGTGTCCCCGGGCGTGACGTCCAGCTCGAAGCCGACCCCCGGGTCGACGGGCTGGTGCATGATCAGCCGACCGCCGCCCAACGCGATCACACCTTCGCCCAGGACGCGTGGCTCGACCTCCACGACCAACCCCGCCCGGGGCGCTCGCACCGCGCGCTGCTCGGCGGCTGAACGGAGTCGGTCGGGGGCGTCGACGACGCCCGCGTCGCCGCCCTGCGCTTCCACCAGCTTCCTCAGACGGTCCAACGCTCCGCCGGACGCCAAGGCCGCTTCCGCTCGTTCCCGAGCCTGCTCCACCGTCACCCCGCGGTCACCCAGTCGAACCATCTCGGCGGCCTCCGTCACGACCAGCTCCCTCAGATCACCGGGGCCTTCGTTCCGCAGGCAGCGAATCGCCTCGGCGGTCTCCAGGCCGACGCCCACCGCCCGTCCCAGCGGGCGGTCCATCGCGGTGAGCAGCGCCACGGTTTGTAGGCCATGCGCGGCCCCGATGCCGACCATCTTCTCAGCCAACGCGGCCGCGTCCTCCTCGCTCGTCATGAAGGCGCCGGAACCGACCTTCACGTCCAGAAGCAGGCCGTCGAGCCCCTCCGCCAGCTTCTTGCTCATGATGCTGGCGGCGATGAGAGGGATCGACGACACGGTTCCGGTCACGTCACGGAGCGCGTAGAGTCGCCGGTCGAGGGGCGCGATCTCGGTGGTCTGGCCGATCATCGCGCACCCGACCTCCTCCAGGACCTTCTTGAACCGAGCCAGTGACAGGTCCGTGCGGAAGCCCGGTATCGCCTCGAGCTTGTCGAGCGTGCCTCCCGTGTGACCGAGCGCCCTTCCGGAGATCATGGGCACGTAGAGGCCGATCGACGCGGCCAGAGGGGCGAGCGCCAGCGAGACCTTGTCGCCGACGCCTCCGGTCGAATGCTTGTCCACCCGGGGACCAGGGAGGTGAGACAAGTCCAGCGTGTCACCAGACCCGACCATGCAGGCCACGAAGACAGCGGTCTCGTCGTCGTCCAGTCCCCTCAGGTACGCGGCCATGAGAAAGGCCGCCATCTGGTAGTCGGGGACCTCACCGCGCAGATAGGCCTCGAGGAAGGCCGTGAGAAGCGAGGGATCGAGGCGCTCACCGTCGCGTTTGGCCTCGATCACCCGCGCAGGGATCACCGGTGGGTCTCCGGATGCCGGGGTACGCGACCCGGGCGCTCGGCCATGCCGCTACCCGCGCAGCCGGCCGCGCGCGCCCTTCACGACTTCGTCTACCTTGCCCTTCACCTCATCGGCGATCTGGTCGAGTCGGTCCGTCGCCGACTCCCGTACGTCCTCAGCCGCCCTCTTGAGGCGCTTCCGTGTCTTCCGACCCGGGCGCGGCGCCGTGAGGAGCGCGACGCCGGCTCCGATGATCGCTCCCAAGAGCAACCCCGATATGAAATTGGCTACCTGCCGCTCGTGATCGTGGTCCATGGACCTCTCCGCGTGATGCGCACACCTTCCTACGTATATTAGCAGTCCGTGGTATGTGTTCAGAGGGCCCTGGGTCCGGACAGGAGGATCGATGAGCAGCATGGGTGGGAGCCCGCGCGAGATCGCGGTGCCTGTGTCGGTCTTCGGCTCGCTGAGGACCGAGCTGGCCAAAGAGGCCGGCACGCTGCCCACGGTCCATGCGCTCCACAGTGCGGGCTACCGTGCGGGGACGACCGCTGCGACTTCCATCCTCGACCTCTCCGGAAACGGTGCCGCCGGGCGCATCGGGCAGGAGGCGTTCTGGCGGAAGGTGGCGGACTTCTTCGCACACCGCGGCTGGGGCACCATCCGACACGAGCCGGTCCACCGGGCGGTCGGCTTCCTCACGAGCACGGACTGGGCCGAAGCGAATATCGAAGAGGTGGATCCGGACGCGAGCTGCTTCTTCAGCACGGGCTTCCTTTCGGGGCTCCTCTCGGCGCTAGCGGGTGGCCCCGTCGCAGTGCTCGAGATCGGATGCCGGACACGCGGCGAGAAGCACTGTCGCTTCGCGTTCGGGTCCGAGACGGCGATCCACCGCCTGTACGGGCAGCTCCTCGACGGGGTCGGACTCGCCGAGGCCCTCGACGCTCTTTGAGCGACGGTCCGACACGGCTCCGCTTGCGCGCGCTCGGCATCGACTTCGGCATGAAGCGCATTGGAGTAGCGGTGAGCGACCCCACGGGCACCGTCGCCACTCCGCTCGAGACGTTGCAGCGGCGCGCGGGCAAGCGGCCTCCGCTCGCGAAGATGGAGACGCTCGGCCGGGAACTCGCAGTCGAGCACGTCGTCATGGGGCTCCCGCTCGATCTGGCCGGCGAGGAAACCGAGTGGTGTGCCGAGGTGCGTAGGGTCGGGGGACAGCTCGCGGAGCGCCTGGGTGTGCCCGTATCGTATGTCGACGAGCGCATGACGTCGGTCAGGGCGGAGCGGGCAGTCCGCTCCGTGGGTCTGCGCAAACAGGAACGCGAACAGAAGGCCCGCGTCGACGCAGCCGCGGCGCAGCTCATTCTTCAGGCGTGGCTGGACCAGCCCGGGATCGCGCGATGAGTCGCAACAACCAGATCGGCGCGCTGTTGGCGGTGGCCGCCGGGGCCATCCTGTTGCTCACATGGAACACGCCTGGCGCGCCCACCGACGTCGTGCTCCCAGCCGGGGCGACACTGGCGGAGGTAGCGGATTCGCTCTCGGCGCGGGGCGTCATCCGTGGCAAGGCGCTCTTCGAGCTGTACGCCCGGGCGAGGCGCGCGGACCGGAAGATCAAGGCCGGCCACTACGAGATCGAGACCAACAGCTCGTGGGCGTACACGCTCCGGCGTATCACCCGCGGCGAAGTCGTCACCAGGCCCATGACGATCCCCGAGGGCTTCACCCTGGCCCAGATGGTCCCGCGCATCGCCGAGGCGACAGGCCTCACGGCTGAAGAGGTCGAGGAGGCGCTCGCCCGCCCCGGGCTCGACGAGTCTCTGGGCGTGCCGGGTCCGGGACTGGAAGGTTACCTCTTCCCGGACACCTATCGGTTCGCGGAAGGCGTCTCAGTCGACGTACTCCTCGAGGCG
>JAHEKM010000026.1 GCA_024638325.1 Gemmatimonadota bacterium
ACCTCGACAATCTGACGGTGAACTACGGGTGGGCCTCGCCTGAGCCCGAGCCACAGCCCGAGCCGCAGCCTGAGCCGCAGCCTGAGCCGCAGCCTGAGCCGCAGCCTGAGCCGCAGCCGTCGAGCCCGACGTCGGTCGACCAGTGCCGAAACGGTGGCTGGGCCGACTTCGGATTCCGCAACCAGGGCCAGTGCGTGACCTTCGTCCGCACGGGCCGTGACAGCCGGGGCGACTTCAGCGACCGACGAGGTCGGCGCTAGCCGCGCCCGGTCTACCTAGTAGGGGTGCGAAGCCCCGTCGGCCTCGGCCGGCGGGGCTCTTCGCGTTCGTGGCCTAGCTGAAGTCGCGGCCGAAGGCGACCGAGATGATGATCGCCCCTACGGCGGCCGGCGCCACGTAGCGAATGAAGATCCGCCAGACGTTGTAGCGGAACCAGCCGGGCTCGGTCCCGTCCACGAGCTCGGACTCGGTGGCGTCCCGGGTCATGAACCAGCCGGCCGCCAGCGTGATCGCGAACCCGCCCGTCGGGAGCATCCAGTTGGACACGAAGTGGTCCGCGGTGTTGAACCATCCGGCCTTGCCACTGAAGAGCTCGATGGTCGACAAGCCAGGCGTCGACCCGAACGACAGGGCGGCGAAGATGGTGAACACGAAGACCGCTCCGCCGCATAGGAACGTCGCCTTGTGTCGGCCGATGCCCTTCTCATCGATCACGTAGCTGGTGACGACCTCGAGCAGCGAGATGGTCGACGTCAGCGCGGCCAGCGCCACCAGCACGTAGAAGAGAGGCGCCAGCAGGCTGCCGAACGGAACCACGCCTTCTTGGAAGAAGAGCTGCGGCAGCGCGATGAACAGCATGCCCACCGTGCCCGTCTCGCCGACCTGGTCCTGCATGCCTGCAGTGAAGATGACGGTGAACATGATGACCGTAGCGATGAGCGCGATCAGCGTGTCGAGCAGCACGATCATCGCCGACGCCTTCACGATCGACTGATGCCGCGCGATGTAGGAGCCGTACGTCACCATCGCGCCCATGCCGAGAGAGAGCGTGAAGAACGAATGACCCAGCGCCTCGAGCACACTCTCAGGGGTCAGCTCCGAGAAGGACGGGCGGAAAATGAAGCCGATGGCCTCACCCGAGCCGCTCATCGCGAATGAGGACACGAGCAGCAGCAGGAGAATGCCAAAGAGAATCGGCAGGAACAGTCTGGCGATGCGCTCGATGCCCCGCTGGACCCCCAGGTAGACGATGGCCACGGTGGCCAGACTGAACCCCAGAGAGAGCGTGAGCTGAAGAGGTGCGTTCGCGGACTGCGCGCCGAAAAGGTCCCCAAGCGACGTGCCGGCGGGGAGCCCGCCCGCCATCCATCCGACCGTGCGGGCAAAGTAGTAGAGCGACCAGCCGGCGATGACGGTGTAATAGCTCAGCAGGATGAAACCGCAAAGCACGCCCCACGCGCCGACATAGCCCCACGCCGGCCCCACGGCGTCCTTGAGGGCGCCGACCACGCTTTTCTGGGTCTTCCTGCCGATCAGGAGCTCGGCCATCATGATCGGGAGTCCGACGCCCGCGATGCACAGCAGGTACACCAGGACGAACGCGCCGCCGTTGTTCTCCCAGGTGATGAACGGGAATTTCCACAGATTGCCCAGTCCGATGGCGCTCCCGGTGGCTGCCAGGACGAAGCCCACGTTCGAGGTCCAGTGGGCGCGTTCCTCTTGCATGCGTGTCGCTCCGGGATGGCGGGGTCTGGAGATCGATGGCGGTGGCTGGGCGGCCGCAAAGCCCAACATACCGGGCGCTTTGGACTCCGAACAGGCAGTCGTATAGACTTCGGGGAGGCGACCCTCCGGCCCTGATTGCCATGTCCCGAAACCACTTTGCGGTCCTGCTCTTCGCCCTGCTCGGGCTGAGTGCGTGCACGGGCCAGCAGGACGCCGAGACGCCCGGCACCTTCCGAGCTGCCCTTCTTACAGCCGGGCCGGTCAGCGACGCCGGGTGGTACGCGGGGGCGTATGAGGGACTCCTGCTCCTACGCGACTCGCTCGGGGCACTGGTCAGCCATCAGCAGACGCGCACGCCCGCGGAGTTCGACGAGGCGTTTCTTTCCTACGCTTCATCCGGATACGATCTCATCTTCGCGCACGGCTTCGAGTACCAGGACGCCGCGATGCGCGCGGGGGAGCGCTTTCCCAACACGACCTTCGTGGTGTCGGGAGGGGGGCGCTTCGCGGACAACGTGGTGCCCCTCATCTTCGAGCTCGAGGAAGGGAGCTACCTGGCGGGCATGATCGCCGCGGGCATGAGCCGCTCGGGGGTCGTCGGCATGGTCGGGGGCGTGGCGATTCCGCCAGTGGAGGGCACGTTCCTGGCCTTCGAGGCAGGGGCGCGCACGGTGAATCCCGACGTTCAGGTTTTGGAGTCGTTCACGGGGAGTTGGGACGATGTGGCCGCGGCCAAAGAGGCCGCCGTGGCCCAACTCGGCCGCGGCGCGGACGTCCTCATCCACAACGTGGACGCGGCTTCTTTCGGGGTGTTCCAGGCGGTTCGTGAGACCGTGGCCGCGGGCGGGACAGCCTGGGCGCTCGGGATGAACCGCGATCAGAACGACGTCGCACCGGACGTGATCTTGGGAAGCGCCGTGATCCGCATTCCGGAGTCCTTCCTCGAGACGGCCTCCACGTGGCAGACGGGCACCTTGGGTGGGCGCCCCATCTACGCGGGTGCCTCGGAGGACGTCATCGACTTCGTGCTGAACCCGCAGCTGTTGGACGTCGTACCCGCCGAGTTGGTGGCCGAGATGACCGCCGTTCGCGAATTGATCCGCGCTGGGGAGCTCACCGTACCGCGAGTCCCATTCGTGGAAGGGGAGCCGGGCGTGCGGTGACGCCGGTTCTCGCCAGCCTCCGCGGCCTCGTGCGCCGCTTCGGGTCGGTGACGGCGCTGGCGGGTGCGAACCTCGAGGTCTTCGGCGGGGAGGTGCACGGCGTCCTCGGCGAGAACGGAGCCGGCAAGAGCACGCTCCTTGGCGTGCTCGGTGGGGTGGTTCGGCCCGAGGAGGGTGAGCTGGAGATCTCCGGGCAGCCGGTGGAGCTCAGGGGCCCCAGGGACGCCTGGCGGCACGGCGTCGGACTGGTGCACCAGCACTTCACGCTCGTGCCCTCGCTCACCGTGTTGGAGAACCTCTCGCTCGGGCGAGATGCCGGCGCTTCCGGGTTCGCGCTGCCGCAGACGCGGGTGCGCCCCGCAGCCGAGCGAATGATGGCACGCACCGGCCTCTCCGTGCCGCTCGACGAGCTGGTGGAGGACCTCGGTGTCGGCGACCGGCAGCGCGTCGAGATCCTCAAGGCGCTCCTGCGCGAGCCGCCGATCCTCGTGCTTGACGAGCCGACGGCGGTTCTCACGCCTGCGGAGGTGGACTCGCTCTTCGATCTCCTACGAGAGCTCGCCCGCCAGGGGAGGGCCGTGGTACTGGTCGCCCACAAGATCGAGGAAGTCCTGGCCGTTGCGGACAGGGTCACGGTGCTGAGGAGGGGGCGCACGGTGCTAACCTCCGAGCGGGGAGGCGTGGACCCCCACCGACTCGTTCGCGCCATGGTGGGGGAAGACGCCGCGACGCAGACAGCGGTGGGGTTGGGCGCGGCTACCGGTGGTGTCGTCGGAGAGGCCTCGGGAGGGCTCTTGGCCGGCGAGGTCGTGGCCACCCTCGACGGTGTACGCGCGAACCGGGCGTCCGGGGCGGCGGCGCTCGTGGATGTCTCGCTGCAGATCCGCCGCGGCGAGGTCGTCGGTGTCGCGGGCGTCGAGGGCAACGGTCAGCGTGAGTTGGCGCTCCTCCTCACCGGCAGGCTTTCGCCGCCAGCGGGCGTGGCGACCGTACCGGACGGGGTTGGCTTCATTCCCCAGGACCGAACCGTCGAAGGCATCGTGGGTGAGTTCGATCTCGTGGAGAACATGGCGCTGGCCCTGCACGACGACCCCGATGCGGGGCGCGGCATGTGGCTCGATTGGCCGTGGATCCGACAGGAGGCCGAGGCGGTCAGGTCGCGGTTCGGCGTTGTCGCCCCGGACGTGGGCGCGCGGGCCGAGGGGCTCTCCGGCGGCAACCAGCAACGGTTGGTGGTCGGGCGTGAGCTGCGACGCGCCCGCGATCTGCTCGTGGCGGAGAACCCGACCCGCGGGCTCGACGTCGCCGCGACAGCCTTTGTGCACGCGGAGATCGGGCGTATCACGTCTGTCGAGGGCGGCCCGGGTGTGGTGCTGCTTTCGACCGACCTCGACGAGGTGCTGGCGCTCTCGACGCGTCTCCTGGTCATGACAGGGGGACGACTTCTCGAGGTGCCGGAGGGGTCCCGAACGCGCGAAGGGATCGGCCGCCTGATGCTCGGGGGTCTGCAGCCCGATGTATGAGCATGGCGGTAGGACGGCTTGGGTCGTAGGCGCCGCCGCACTCGCCGCCACGGCTGTGGTTGCTGCGGTGCTGCTGTGGGTCGGTGGCTACGATCCGGCACGTGCGGCGGCGGCGATGTGGTCGGGCGCGTTCGGTACACGCGGCGCGTTCGTGTCCGTGACGTTGGTGCGGTCCGTGCCCTTCCTGCTCACGGGCCTGGCCGTGGCCGTAGCCTTCCGAGCGGGCGTCTGGAACATCGGAGCGGAGGGGCAGCTCTACGCCGGTGCGATCGCCGCAGTCTGGGTGGGGATCGAAGGTGCGGCGCTCCCTGCTTGGGTGCTCCTGCCCGCGGTGCTCATCGCGGCCGGGCTCGCCGGAGCGCTGTGGGCGCTCATTCCCGCTCTCATGAAGCTGCGCCTGGGTGTGGGCGAGGTCATCACGACCATCCTCATGAACTTCGTCGGGATCAACTTCGCCGCCTACCTGGTCCATGGCCCCCTCCAGGAGCCCCGAGGGGTCTTTCCGCAGACCGAACAGATCGCTGATGCAGCGCGCCTTCCGGCGTTGGTCCCGGGCTCCCGGCTGCATGTGGGCTTCGCCGTCGCGGTGGCCATGGCGGTGGTGCTCGCGGCGGTGCTGCGTTGGACTCGGTGGGGCTTTCGGGTCCGTGCGGTCGGGGCGTCCCCTCGAGCCGCTTGGGCCGCTGGTCGTATCGACGCTGGGGCCGTCGTGCTGGCGACGTTCCTCGCATCGGGCGCGCTCGCCGGTCTCGCGGGGGGCGTCGAGATCGCCGGCCTGACCTACGCGCTCTATGAGGGGCTCTCGCCAGGATGGGGCTACACGGCGATTGCCGTGGCACTGCTTGCGGCGCTCAATCCCGTGGCTGTCGTGGGTACGGCGATTCTGTTCGGTGCGCTCGAGGCGGGCGCCGGGGCCATGCAACGAGAGGCGGGCATTCCCGCGGTTTGGGTCGTTGCCGTCGAGGCTCTGGTGATTCTAGCGGTCTTGGCGACCGACCAGCTCATGCGCACGAGGGTGCGGGGCGCGCAGACGCCCGGTGACGACGAAGGGAACGTCAGTCCGGAGCCGGCGCGTGCCTGAAACCGATCTCGTGCTGTTTCTGGAAGCCGCTGTCCGACTCGGCGTTCCGCTCGCGCTCGCGGCGATGGGCGAAGCGATCACGGAGCGGAGTGGCATCATCAACATCGGGCTCGAGGGCTCGATCATCGGTGGGGCTCTGGGTGGGGCACTGGGTGCCTTGGCCACCGGCAACGCGGCGGCGGGCGTTCTCGCAGGCGCTGGCGCGGGTCTATTGGTCGCGATGGTCTTCGCGCTCTTCTCGATTGGCCTTCGCACGGACCAGATTATTACGGGCACGGCCGTCACGTTGGGCGGTCTGGGACTCACGGGTGCCGTCTACCAGGCGCGCTTCGGCGCGACGGGCACCGCCCTGACGCTGCCGACCCTGGCGCCGATGTCGGTCCCCGGCCTGTCACAGATCCCGTGGATCGGGAGCGCGCTCTTCGATCAGGCGCCCACGGCGTACCTCTCCTACGCTCTGGCCCCCCTCCTGTGGTACTACCTCTTCCGTACCGCGTGGGGCTTGGAGCTCCGAGCGGTCGGGGAGGCCCCGGACGCCGCGCAGGCGGCCGGAGTCCGCGTGCGCTGGGTGCGTTTCTGGGCCACGCTGTTCGGTGGGGCGCTGGCGGGGCTGGCAGGTGCTCACCTCGCGCTCGCACACGCCGGCACGTTCGCCGAGAACATGAGTGCCGGTCGGGGCTTCATCGCCATCGCGGTGGTTGTCCTGGGCCGCTGGAATCCGCTGTGGGTTCTTGTTGCTGCGCTGCTCTTCGGCGCCGCATCGGCGCTCCAGTTCCTACTCCAGGCGCTCGGGCTGGACCTGCCCTACCAGCTCTTTCTGGCGCTACCCTACCTGCTCACACTCGCGGCTCTCGCCGGATGGGTAGGCCGCTCCAGGGCTCCGGCCGCGCTCGCCCTGCCTTGGCCCAAGGAGCGCTGAGCTCGCCGGCGCGGTCTGCTTCACTAGCGTCCGCGCCACGCCGGGTGTCCCTGCAACTAGGGCGTCCCCTATCTTGGGCGCCCCACTCGTGACCTCGACCTGAAATGTCGGAGTGCCCATGAAGTCGATCTCGATTCGTCCGCTTTGGTGTGCGGCGGTCGCCCTGGTCGTGGCCGCGGCGCCGGCGCAGACCGGCGCCCAGTCCCTCGAGGGCACGGGAACGGTTCCTACGGGCCTCCTGCTGCGTCAGCTGGACGGGGTCAAGCGGGTGCTGATGATCGCGGCGCATCCGGACGACGAGGACACGAGCCTGCTCACGACGCTGGCGCGGGAGTGGGGCGTTCAGACGGCCTACCTTGCGCTGACTCGGGGAGACGGCGGTCAGAACCTGATCGGGCCGGAGCTCTGGGAAGGTCTCGGGGTCGTCCGCACCGGCGAGCTCGTCGCCGCGCGGAGTCTGGATGGGGGCGAGCAGTACTTCACGCGTGCCTTCGACTACGGCTTCTCCAAGACGGCCGATGAGGCACTCTCCCTGTGGCCGAGGGAGGAGCTTCTCGAGGACGTGGTCTGGGTCGTGCGCCGCTTCAGGCCCCACGTCATCGTGACCGTCTTCACGGGCACGCCCAGCGACGGGCACGGGCAACATCAGGCCGCCGGCATCATCGCCCGCGAGGCCTTCGCGGCGGCGGGAGACCCCTCGCGGTTCCCCGAGCAGCTCGCGCTCGGCCTCGAGGCCTGGCAGCCGGCAAAGCTCTATCAGTCGTCGCGCAGCTTCTTCGGACGGGGAGGCGGACCGGCGCCGGAGGCACTGATCGTGCGGACGGGCGACTTCGATCCGCTGCTGGGGCGCTCGGCCTTCCAGCTCTCCATGGAGAGTCGCAGCCAGCATCGGTCGCAGGACATGGGCGCGCCTCAGCCTGCCGGTCCGAGCATCACCGGTGTGATCCTGGAAGAGAGCCGGGTCCCAGGTGGCGAGGCGGGCTTCTTCGCCGGGGTCGACACCACGCTGGCCGGGCTGACTGCGTCCCTTCCGGGCTTCGCCGGCCAGGTGACGCGGTCGCACCTGACGGAGTACCGCTCCGCGGTCCAGCGAGCGAGGGCCTCGTTCGGCCTGAACCCGGCCGACATCGCCGACGAGCTGGGGGAGGCGATCGCGCACCTGGAGCAGGCCCGGGCAGCCTCGAGCGAGGCCGGAGACACCGAGCTCAGAGTGGCCCTGGACGACAAGCTTCGCACCGCGACCGCGGCCTTCATGGCCGCGGCGGGCATCTCGCTCGAGGTGCGCTCGGAGGACGACCTGGTGGTCCCAGGGCAGACGGTGGCGGTCACGGCACAGCTCTGGAACGCGAGCCCGTTCGAGCTCGCCGACGTGCGCGTGGGTCTCGGCGTTCCCGCGGGATGGCAGGTGGGCCCTCCTGTGACGGACGGGGTCAACGTCGGAGGCAGCGTGCCGCCCGGTGCGCTTGCCACTTGGGAGTACCAGCTTCGCCTTCCGGAGGATGCCGAGCTCTCCCGGCTCTACTTCCTGAGGGAAGCGCGTGACGGGGCGCGCTATCGCTGGCCCGACCAGCCTGAGCTCTGGGGGCTGCCGCGCGACCCGGAGGCGGTGAGCGCGACCGCGTCGTTCGTACCGCGAGGTGCGGGGGAGGAGTTGTCCCCGGCCTTGGGCGCATCCACGGCATGGCGGTACGTGGGTGTGAACCCGGCCCGAGGTCAGTTCGATCGCACGGTCTTGGTGGTACCGGGGGTGTCCGTGATGGTGTCCCCAGCCGGGCTGGTCTGGCCAGCTCGCCGTGCGGTGTCCCAGACACTGTCGGTCGCCGTGCGCACCGAGGCGGAGGGAGGGAGTCGTGGCGAGCTCGCGGTGCGGGCTCCGGCGGGATGGACCGTGGTCCCGGCCTCCCGCCCGTTCGAGCTGCCCGCGGCAGGCACGGAGCGCACGCTCATCTTCGAGGTCACGCCCAGCGGGACGCCCACGGCCGGGGAGCACGTCTTTTCGGTCGAGGCCCGAACCTCAACGGGGCGCGTCTACACCGAGGGGTATGCGCTCATCGACTACGATCACATCGAGCGAGCGGCCCTCTTCACGCAAGCAGAGGCCCGGGCCACCGTCGTGCCGGTCGAGGTTCGGGAAGGGCTCAGGGTCGGCTACATCATGGGCTCCGGCGACGACGGCCCCGCGGCCATCGCCCAACTCGGCGTCGACGTGACACTCCTGAGCCCGGACGCCGTGCGGGCGGGGACGTTCGACGATTTCGACACCGTCGTACTAGGCATCCGGGCGTATGAGACCCGCGAGGATCTGCGGGCGGCCTCCGAGCAGCTGCTCGACTTCGCCCGCCGCGGCGGGGTGGTTGTGGCGCAGTACAACCGTGCTCCGCTCGGAAGCCTGCCTCCGTATCCACTCGATGTGGGGCGCGGCTCCCCTCGGGTCGCCGACGAAACGGCTCCCGTGACCCTGCTGGACCCTGCCGCACCGATCTTCGCCAGCCCCAACCGCATCGGCCCCGCCGATTTCGAGGGCTGGGTCCAGGAGCGCGGCCTCTACTTCGCCTCCGAGTGGGCGGATGAGTGGGTATCCCTCCTGGAACTCAACGATGCCGGCGAGCCCCCGCGTCGGGGTGCGCTGCTGGTGGGCTCGGTGAGCGATGGGGTCTTCGTGTACACCGGGCTGTCGTTCTTCCGCCAATGGGCCAGCAACGTCCCGGGCGCGTACAGGTTCTTCGCGAACCTGATCTCTCTGGATGCGGCTCAGTGGAGGGCGTACACCGGGAGCTGAGCAAGCCCGCTACGCCTCGGTCGGGCTCGCCTCTCCGCCGCCGCCGACCACGAGGCCAACGGCGACCACCACGCCGGCCCCGATGATGTTCTGCCAGAGGTAGGCGATGTCGGTGCCGAAATTCACGAAGCCGACGACGGTCATGCCTGCGATGAGCCCGACGAACCCCGCCCATCCTTTCGCGCGCGGCATCATGGCCAGTAGGAAGACGCCCAGGATCGAGCCGTAGAAGAACGAGCCGAATCGGTTCACGACCTCGATGAGCGAGCCCAGCGTTGCCGCGTAGAGGGCCACCACGCAGGCGAAGACACCCCAGAAGCCGGTCGCTCCCTTGGACACGAGCAGGTAGTGTGCGTCATCCGCCTCCGGTCGCACCCAGCGCCGGTAGAAGTCGATGACCGACGCCGTCGCGAGTGCGTTCAGCTCGGCGGCGATACTCGACATGGCCGCCGCGATCACCCCCGCGATGAAGAGGCCGGCGAGCCCGATGGGGAGCTCGGAGAGCACGAAGCGCGGGATGATGTAGTTCACGTCCTCGGTCGCCTCACCGGTGACCTCACCGGCCAACGCCAGCGCCTCTCCACGGATGACCTGGATCTCGGTCTCGCGCGCGAGGAAGGTCTCCATGGCCGCTTCGGCGGACGGCTCGTCGGTGGCGTCGGCCACGGACAGAGCCGCGGCCTCCCGGAGCGTGAAGGCGTCGGCGTACCGCGACTCCAGCGCCGAGTACGCTGCACCCGCTTCGGCCGTGACCGCGACCTCGTGCGCGGGATTGTACAGCAGCGGTGGGCGCACGAACTGGTAGTACACGAAGACGCCGACCCCGACGAGGAGGACGAGGGCCTGCAGCGGGATCTTCCAGTACGCGCTCATGAGGAGAGAGCTGTTCGCCTCCTCCACCGAGCGGGCCGTCAGGAAGCGCTGGACCTGGCTCTGGTCGGTTCCGAAATAGGACAGCATCAGGAACGTGCCCCCGATGAGGCCGGACCAGAACGTGTACGTCTCGTTGATGTCGAACGAGAAGTCGAACGCCTGCAGTCGCCCCGTCGACCCGGCGATGCGTAACGCCTCGTCTGGGTTCACCGGCATCTGAACCAGGAGCACGGCCATGACCGCTACCAGCGCGACGACGATGAGCACCATCTGCTTCACGTCCGCCCACGCCACGGCCTGCACACCGCCGATCATCGTGTAGATCACGGTCGGAAGCCCGATCAGGGCGACGCTCCACACGAGGGGCAAGCCGAAGATCGCGCTGAACACGACGGCCGGCGCGGCCAGGATCGTCCCGCACGACATGCCCCGGGAGAGCAGAAAGAGGAACGCGGTCAGCGACCTCGTCTTGGCGTCGAAGCGGCGCTCGAGGTACTCGTAGGCCGTGTAGACGCCCGAGCCGTGGAGCATGGGCACGATGGTGACGCCCAGGATGACCATGGCCAATGGGAGCCCCAGGTACGTCTGCACGAACCGGAGGCCGTCGGTGGCGCCCTGACCCGTGGTACCGATCATGGTCACCGCGGAGAGCTGGGTCGCCATCACGCTCAGGCCCACGACCCACCAAGCCAGGCTCTTGTTGGCTACGAAGTAGCCGGAGATCGAGTCCGTGTCCTTGGACTTGCGGATGCCGTCGACGACCACATAGACGAGGTACGCGACCACGATGACCCAGTTGATCCAGTGCATGTGGTCGCGACCTACCCGACGTTGTAGACGAGCTGCAGGAGACCGAGGAGCGTCAGCGCGACGGCCTGCACGATGAGCACCCGTATCAGGGTCGTCCTGAAGCGGGAGGGCGGCCGTGCGGCCCCTGGTGCGGCGTCGTGGTCGGTCGAGGTCATAGCGGTCCGTTGGAAGGCACGGGCAACCTCCCGCGACGGGGTGCCGCGCGCAACTGGGGGGTCTTGCGCTGGAGCGCCGGAGTCAGAAATTCGCTCGTCCTCAGATGGAGGGGCTCATGACCGGGACCACCACCGACACCCTCGAGCACCAGGCTTCGCTGGAGGCGACGCTGAAGGGCGAGATCCTCCGGATGTACGAGGAGGTCGCCACCCAGCCGGAGGGAGATTTCCACTTCTTCACGGGTCGAGAGGCGGCGGAGCTCTTCGACTACGACCCGGCCTTGCTGGATCGTGCGCCACCCGAGGCGATCGCCTCGTTCGCGGGTGTCGGAAACCCACACCTGAGAAGCCGCCTGGAGAAGGGTCAGACGGTCCTGGACCTCGGTAGCGGCGCGGGACTCGACGGCATCATAGCGGCGTGGCAGGTCGGGCCGAGCGGCGCGGTGATCGGGATCGATCTCAATCCGGCCATGTGCGAGAGGGCGCGGGCGAATGCCGGGGCTTCGGGGACCCAGCTCCAGTGCCGCGAGGGGCGCATGGAGGACATCCCGGTCGAGGACGACTCCGTCGACGTCGCGATCTCGAACGGCGTCATCAACCTGTCGTTCCAGAAGCGCAAGGTGATTCGGGAGCTGTTCCGCGTGCTCAAGCCCGGCGGCCGGATCTCCATCACGGACATCGTCAGCGCCAAGCAGCTCAGCCAGAACATCGTCAACGATCCCAAGCTCTGGGCGTCCTGAATCGGAGGCGCTCTCCCGGAGGGAGAGTTGTTCGCGCTGCTCGAGCAAACGGGCTTCAAGCGCGTGAAGTCGGTGGTCGTGCCGCGGTTCCGTTTCAGGCACGAGTCGACCCAGAACGCCGCCGAGGCGTACGGGGTGAAGGCGGTCCTGATGACGGCGGAAAAGCCGGCGGATTAGCCGCCGGCGTCAGTCACCCAGGCAGATCCCCAGGGAGCGGGCCGTGGCGATCACGTCGCTGTCCAGCGGGACCGTCTTGGTGGTGGCGATTGCTTGGTCGAGGGGGACCGCCAGGACGTTGGGGGGGTCCAGGGCCACCATGCAGCCGAACGAGCCCTCGGCGGCCAGCCTGACCGCGGCCGCACCGAACCTCAGCGCGAGCAGCCGATCGTAGGCGTTGGGCCCGCCTCCGCGCTGCAGGTGCCCCAGCACCAGGTCGCGCGTCTCCTTCCCCGTGCCCTCCTGGATCTGCTCGCCCAGGATGTGTGCGATGCCACCGAGACGCTTCTGCCCGTGACCCAACTGCTTGAAGAGCGGCTCGCCTCCGCGCGGGTAGGCGCCCTCGGCCACGACGACGATGGCGAACTCACGGCCCTCGGCGTATCGACCGCGAATCTTGTCGCAGACGAAGTCGATCTCGTAGGGGATCTCCGGGATGAGGATCACGTCTGCGCTGCCGGCGAGACCAGCGTAGAGGGCGATCCAGCCGGCGTTGCGACCCATGAGCTCCACGACCATGACGCGCTCGTGCGCCTCTGCGGTCGAGTGCAGCTTGTCGATGGCGTCGGTGGCCGTCTCCACTGCCGTGATAAAGCCGAACGTGAGCGTGGTCGCCGCCAGGTCGTTGTCGATGGTCTTCGGCACACCGACCACCTTGAGCCCCTTCTTGGCGAGCTCGTGCGCGATGGCCAGCGAACCGTCGCCCCCGATGGCGATGAGCGCATCAATGCCGTGCTCACCGAGCTTGTCCACCACCTCCTGCGACCGGTCGACGAGCTCGATCTCGCCGCCCTCCTTCTCGACCGGCCACTTGAGCGGGTTGCCCCGGTTCGTCGTCCCGAGGATGGTGCCGCCCAGGTGCGTGATGCCGCGCACGGATTTCTTGTCGAGGCGGACCAGGCCGCCGTCGCGAAAGAGCCCGTCGTAGCCGTCCTCGATGCCGTAGATCTCCCAGCCCAGGCGGTCCGCCGCGTAGACCACGGAACGGATCACGGCGTTCAGGCCTGGGGCGTCCCCGCCTCCTGTGTTCACGGCGATGCGGCGGATCTCGGCACTCATGGGGCGCGGCTCTGGGAAAGAAACGGGGGCGTCCGGGAAGAATCCCGGACGCCCCATTCTAGCGCGTCGGCCGCGTCAGCAGGAGTCAGAAGTTGAAGCGCATCGTCCCGCCGAACTCGAGGCCGAAAAGACTGACCCCGTCGTCGTTCGGGTCCTTCATCTTTCCGAGCAGCACCCGCGCCTGCGGGAAGAAGTCGTGACCGAAGAGGCGAACCGGGATGTCACCGCCCATACCGACGAGCCACCCCGACCCGGCCTTCGAGCCACCGTCCGCCTCGCGAGTGAGCAGCCGACCGTCGATGTGCGGGCGGAAGACGAAGCCCCCACCCAGGGCGACGTGGCCGGTCAGGCCGGCCAGGAGGAGGTTCTGTTGCGGGGTCTCACTGAGAGCCACGCCCGTGCTGTCTCCCTGGCTGTCGAGTACGACCAGCGATAGGTCGCCGTTCTGACGGATGAGATCTGCGGCGTAGACGGTCCAGACCCCGCCGACCATGCGGAAGGCATAGCTGCCGTCGACGCGGAATCGGTTTCCGGCCTGGAACAAGTTGCGCCCGTCCGCCTTGTCGTCCGAGTAGTTGATGAACGTCACGCCGAACGTCGCCGTGCTGTTGCCGAAGTTGCGGTCCAGGCCCACGCGAACGCGACGCTCGTGCCCCGGCTGGTACTCCAGGGCGGTCTCGTCGGCGGTGGTCGCCGGGTTGTCGTCCTGCGACGGATTGAAGCCGCCGCGCAGGGAATAGGAAACCGCCAGGCCCAGCCCGAAGCCGCTCACTTGGCGCGCGACGGCCATGGAGGACGTGACGGCGAAGCCGCGGCCCCAGGTCGCTTCACGGAAGCCGAACAGGTCGGCCGACATGACGGAGGCGACGAGCGCCTCCTCCGAGGTGTGCTGTGAGTTCCCCGTGGGGACGTTGACTCCCAGGGTGACGAGCCCCCAAGGGGTCACCTGATACGCTCCCCGCAGGCCGGTGTCGACCGGACCCGAGAGCTTCAGGACCTCGTCCTCGACCTGTACGCGCCCCTCGGCCCACGCCGAGTAGATGTCGAAGGACAGCCCTTCCACCTGTGGGAGCACGAAGCGCGCGGCCACCGGAATCATCAGCAGTTGTGCGCGGTCCGCACCGAGCCCGGCGTCGAAGTCATAGCTCTGGAACTCCACGCCGGTGCCGACCGAGTACTGCGCGCTGACCGGAAGCGCCACAGCGCCGAGGCCGAGGGCTACCACAGCCAGGTGACGTGCGACGCGGCTCATTCTCCACCTCCGGGCCGCTGAATCACGATGGTGATCTGGGCCTCGACGGTGCCGGGGAGCGTTTCGGTACCGCCCGACTCCTGCACCGGGTCACGCGTCGTGTCCTTCTGATCGGTGCCCGAGTCCGTCGATCCGCGGTCGAGCGTACCGGTCGTCGGTCGCGGGGCGACGCCTTGAGTCACGTGCTCGAGGGTGCCCGCGACGCCGCCGCCGCCGGGGGTGCCTCCCACGGTCTGCGTGAGGGACGCCGGCGGTGGGCCGAACCCGCCGACCCCGGTCTCGCCCGTCGAACCGGCCAGTCCCGCGAGGTCTCCGGTTCCGACGGCGGAAGCCTCGATGAGGTTCTGCGCGTCCGACATGGCCTGCGTCCTGGAGGCGAAGCCACCGGGCTCCAGCTGTACCGACAGTTCGAACTCGGCCCGCGCGCCCTCGTAGTTGCCGCGATCGATCTCGCGAAGCCCCCTGCCGTACGCCAGGAAGGCGAGCACGTTCGTCATCCGATTCTCGAGGATGGCCTGCTCCTCCGCCGGCGTGAGCGCGATGCCCAGGACCTCGACGATCGTGCGGATGACGATCTGCTTCTCCATGTCGAAGAGGCTCTCGAGCGCTGCGGACTCGGTCAGCTCGCCGGCGGACTGTGTGTTCGGGACGTTCAGCACGTCGGCGTCGGTCTGGAGCTCTTCGTCGCCGAGGGTCGTCAGTACGCCCTGGAACACGTGCTCGGCACGCAGCATGCGGCCCGCGCGAGCGCCGGTCGTGGGCTCGGCGTAGCCCGACGACGTCAGCGACATCTCGTCGAGTAGGGCCTGGATCTGCGAGCGCTCCAGCACCACCAGCGCATTCGACACTGCGAAGTCCGTGGTCATCATGTCCGACAGCGCGTAGATCAGGGGCTCCAGGTCCGTCCGGTCGGAGTTGAAGGCCAGGGGCAGGACAGCGACCGACTGTGGCGTGACTTCCTGGGCGCCGGCGATCTGCGCCTCCTGCGCGAGCGCCTGCTGGGCTTGGGTCCTGAGCAGGTTCCGCCCGATCAGCGTGAGGCGCTTGCGCACTTCGTCCCTGGCCGCGGACGAGTTGCCGACGTTGAGGTACTGGTTGTAGGCATCCCGGGCCGCGGACCAATCCTGGCGCTCCTCCTGTACCATACCGAGGTAGAGGAAGGCGGCTCCTGACTCATTGCCCCCGTCGATGGCTCCCTGGAGCGTCGTCTGGGCCGCATCGAAGTCACCGGCCTTGAACTGGGCCATGCCCAGTTGGACCTGGAGATCCGTGTCTTCGGGTGAGGCCGCGACTTCTTGCTCGAGTCTCGGGACGTCCACGGCCTCGACTTCAGGAAGGCCGGTGGCACAGGCTCCTAGGCCCAAGAGGGTCAGCAGAAAGAGGTAGCCGCCCCCGGTGCGACAGGAAAGCTGCGTCATGAGGGCTCCTTGTGGAGCGACGGGTCAACGCCAGACAAAATGCGGGGATCGCGAGCCGAATCGGTGAGGCTCGCTTCCCCGATGGTACCACTTTAAACTATAGGATGCGGCTTAGAGCCGGGCAAAGGGAAACTTTCCTCCCTGTGTCCTTTCTTCATGCCGCATGTCCAAGGCGCTCGCGGGGGGGCTGGCCCTCGCTAGAGGAGTACCGAATGCGTAGGCAAGCCATCGCGTTGACGGTTCTCGCCCTCGTGGCGACGAGCAGCGTGAGGGCGCCTCATGCGCATGCCCAGGACCTTCCCACGGTTGCAGTTCTCGACTTTGCGGGCCTGATGATGGGTGACGGCAGCGCGGCGGTGCCGCTCGGCAAGACCGTGTCGGCCATGCTCGTGACGGAGTTCAGCGAGCGTGAGGGCATGCAGGTCATCGAACGGCAGCAGCTGTTCGAGGTGCTGCGCGAGCAGGACTTGGCCCTCTCTGGCCGTGTGGACGAGTCGAGTGCCATCGAGGTCGGGCGGCTACTCGGCGCGCAGTACGTTCTCACGGGACAAGCCACGGACATCGTCGGTAACCTTCGCATGGACATCCGCGCGGTGGACGTCGAGACGTCCGAGATCGTCGCGGTCATGAAGATGTCCGGCCTCACGACGCAGCTCTTCGACATTATCGCCGACCTCGCCGACCAGTTCGGTGAACGGCTGGACCTGACGCCTCCTTCGGGTCGCGTCGAGATGGAAGCGGTGCCTGTACAGGCGACCATCGCCTTCAGCCGTGCGGTCGCCTACGAGGACCGCGGCGAGGTGGACGAAGCCATCGAGTTCTACGAGCAGACCCTCGAGATCCACCCGGGGCACCGGGACGCGCAGCGCGCGCTCGAGCGGCTGCGAGGAGGGACATAGCATGTTGCGCATGACCACACGCGGATCTGGGCCGGCGTTGCTGTTCGCCGGCCTTCTGCTTCTCCAGGCGCCCGGTCTGTCTGCCCAGGACATCGTGTTCCAGGGCGACTTGCCCCGCACCCTGGTGTTCATCGATGAGGAGGGACGTGGCAAGGTCGCTTCGCGCGAGATGACGTCCTTCCTGCGAGAGGCGGGCTTCCCGGTCATCGACCCGGCGTTGGCGATCGACGAGTCCTCCCAGGATCTGGTCTTCGCCGCTACGAACGGGAACGACGGTGCGGCGACCCAGCTGGGACGCAACTGGGGTGCACAGCTCCTCATACTCGGCGTGGCGGACTACGAGACCGCGCCGGACCCGGTGAGCCGCACCTTGCAGACCGCGACCACGTACGTGTCCGTTCGGGCCCTCAGGCTCGACGTGGGTGAGGTGGTCTCCGACGCCTCCGCGGACGCGCGCGGCATCGACGCGACCGGACAGGCGGCGCGAACGAAGGCGATTCAGACGGCGACACAGGAGGTCATTGGCGACTTCATCGGGCCCGTGCTGAACGACTGGGAAGCGCGTCCCTGGGAGGAGACGGCCTACTGGGTGCCCGATCCCGGGTCCGTGGAGTCGGTGACCACGCAGCAGGTGGCATCGTCCTCGGGCGCACCCGGCATCGCGATCACGCGGGCAGACGTGCTGCCGACGACGGACGCCGTGGCCACGCGCGGTATCGGCGTCGTGCGGCGCGACGAGGGTGGCCTCTCCGGAGTGCAGAATCTGGTGAGGTTGGAGGGCGTCGTCGTGGGTGATGCCCGGACCGTGGACGTCAATGGGGCGCCCGCCCAAATCGAGTCCCTCTCGGATGACGAGGCCGCGCGCATGGGGCTTGGAGGCAGCGGAGCGCGGAAGTTCTCACGTGAGTTCACGCTGCCCGTCAGTCAGGACAGCGTCTCTGTCGTGGCCCAGGGCTCCGGCGGGCAGACGGTGGAGACGTTCGCGGCGCCGCGGATCGACAAGCGGTGGGCCGTCGTCGTCGGTGTCGGCGAGTACGAGGCCGACGACATTCCAGACCTCGAGTTCGCCCCGTCCGACGCGCGGGCCATGCGGGACTTCCTGCTCAGTGACGCCGCCGGCCCCTTCGACGAGGTGCTCTACCTCGAGAACGAGCAGGCCACGGGTGCGGCGATGCGCGAGGCCCTCTTCGTGTTCCTGCAGCAGGCGGACTGGGACGACCTCGTCGTGATCTACTACGCCGGGCATGGCGCGCCAGACCCGGGCCGGCCGGACAACCTCTACCTGCTGCCGACCGACACGGACTTGGACGCCCTCGCGGCCACCGGCTTCCCCATGTGGGACGTGAAGACCGCCCTACGCCGGCAGATCGCGGCGGAGCGGGTCCTGGTCATCGCTGACGCGTGCCACTCGGCGGGCGCCGCGGACGGCGATACCGTCGGCGGTGGTGAGAGCAACCAGATCGCAGGCGGCTTCCAGGCCCTGTTCACGCCCTCTCGTCGTCTCATGATGACCGCGGCCGACACGAACGAGTTCAGCCTGGAGGACGCCCGCTGGGGCGGCCACGGCGTCTTCACGCACTACCTGCTCGAGGGGCTCCGCGGGGCCGGCGACCTGGATGGCAACGGCATCGTCACCTTCACGGAGCTTTTCGGCCACGTCAGCGAGGGTGTGCGATCCGCCACGAACGGGCGTCAGAATCCGCAGATGAGCGGACTCGGCGACATCCCGCTCGCGCTGGTGGGCGGCTGAGCCGACCGGGTCGCGACTAGCCGGTCGGCGGGGTTTCGTCGGCGATCGCCCGCGCGACGGCTTCCTGCAGCAGCTTGGGGATCAGCGGCTTCGACAGGATGGACGTCGCCCCCGCCATCTGTGCGATCCCGAGCTTGTGGGGCTTCTGCCCGGAGATGGCGATGATGGGCGCGTCCGAGTTCAGGCCCTTGATGGCCGTGATGAGCTCGATGCCGTCTCCGTGCGGCATCTGGATGTCCGTCACGACCACGTCGATGTCGTGATGTAGGTACATCTTGAGCGCTTCCTCCCCGGTCATGGCCCTGTGAAGCTCGTGCTCGTCGCCGAGCATCGACTCGAGTAGCACGAGATCCGACTCGTCGTCGTCGACGATGAGAATGGTGGCCATGGTGAGGTCGCTCTCAGGGTCCAGCGGGACCTGTGATGGATATGCGGCGGCCCGTGGGGGAGCAAGGCGTACCCCCGTCTCGAATGGCGCCCGCCACGCTCACTCTGAGTTCCGCACTTCCTACGTAGGCTGCGCGTCGGCCTACGTAGGTCCCAACGTCTTCTGCGGTGGATGACGGAGAGAGTCAGTCCACGGCCTTCGGCAATGTGAAGCCATCGCTTCGACTTCACGCTGGAGGCCATGATGGCAGGCCAACCGCAGATTCTCTTCTCAAAGTCGGGAGGCGCGCTCCTTCTAGCGATCAGCGGCCTGATCGCCATGCGCGGGACCGAGCCCACTCCTGTGTTCGTGCCCGGTCACGCGCCGGCGCATTGGCCGACGGTGGACGGCCGGCTCGGCACGCACTACTCGCCGCTGGCGGACATCACGGCCTCGACGGTGGAGCATCTGGAGATCGCCTGGACGTACCGCACGGGAGACGTGCAGACCCGCGAGAACGGCCTGGCGGGTACCGCCTTCGAGGCGACACCGATCATGGTCGACGGGCTCCTGTACGTCTCGACGCCCTTCAGTCGCGCCATCGCGCTCGATGCCGAAACGGGCGAGGAAGTGTGGAGCTTCGACCCCGTGGTCGACCGGTCAGACCGTACGCATACGATGACCACGTCGAGAGGGCTGGCGCACTGGGCCGATCCGGGCCGATCGATCGACGAGGAGTGCGCGAGTCGCATTCTGCTGGCCTCGTACGACGCGAGGCTCTTCGCACTGGATGCCCGCAGCGGTGCCCCGTGTTCGGACTTCGCCGAAGGCCAGGGGATCGATCTCGGGGACGGCATCGCTCGCATCGAGGGGCGTCGCCATCAGTTCAAGCACGCGCCGCCGCCGACGGTGGTCGGGTAGGTGGTCGTCATGGGCTCGACCATCTACGACAGTCACTTTGCCGACGCGCCGAGCGGTGCCGTCCGGGGGTTCGACGTGCGCACGGGCGAGTTCCGGTGGAGTTGGGAGCCGCTACCGGACGTGGGAATCGTGACGGACAGCGGAGACTGGCTCCCCGCCGGCGCGGCGAATACCTGGGCGACCATCACTGCCGATCCCGAGCGGGACCTCGTCTTCGTTCCGACGGGGAGCCCGAGCCCGGACCACTACGGCGGCACACGCCCCGGCGACAACGCCTATGCGAACTCGCTCGTCGCGCTGCGCGCATCGACCGGCGCATTGGTCTGGCACTACCAGATGGTCCGGCACGACCTGTGGGACTACGATCTGGCGAGCCCGCCGGCCCTCGTCACCGTCGAACGCGGCGGGACCGCCGTGCCCGCGGTCGTACAGGGGACCAAGATGGGATATCTGTTCGTCCTGAACCGAGAGACGGGTGAGCCGCTCTTCTCGGTCGAGGACGTGCCCGTGCCCGTCTCCGACGTCCCGCGTGAGTCGACTGCCGCTACGCAGCCCGTACCGGTCCTCCCACCGCCGCTCGCGCCCCAGGGCCTGACCCCGGGGCAGGCCTGGGGCCTGACTCCTCTCGACCGTGCCGCGTGTGCCCGCCGCATCGAGGCGCTCCGTCACGACGGGATGTACGCGCCACCGAGCGTGAGGGGCACCTTGGTCTACCCGGGCTTTCTCGGGGGCATGGAGTGGGGCGGTGTGGCGTTCGATCCGTCGGCCGGACTGCTGGTGACCAACACCAACAGGCTGGCGATGGTCGCGACGCTCGTGCCCCGGGCCGAATACGAGCAGGCGCCCGACCCCGAGGCGGGGGCGAAGTTCTCGTTGGCCGGTCAGTCCGGCACCCCATACGCCGTGAAGCGCGAGCCCCTTCTGTCGCCTTTGGGCATTCCCTGCAACCCGCCACCGTGGGGTGTGCTCCACGCGGTGGACATGCGCACCGGAGAGATCGCCTGGGAGGTGCCGTTCGGACAGATGACCGATCTGGCCGGAGTCCCCACGCCGCGACGCTGGGGCTCTGCCAACCTGGGTGGGCCGCTCGTGGCGGGGGGACTCGTCTTCATCGGTGCGACCATGGACCGACGCTTCCGAGCCTTCGATCTGGCCAACGGTGAGCTGGTCTGGGAGGTCGATCTCCCGGCCTCGGCCCAGGCGACGCCCATGACGTACCGGGCGCGCCCGGGAGGTCGCCAGTACGTCGTGATCGCGGCGGGTGGGCATGACGGGATGCGTACCAAGCTCGGCGACCACATCGTGGCGTACGCTTTGCCCCCATCCGACGAGACCGTGCGATGAGCCTCAGGGCGCTCGTGACCGGAGCCACCGGCATGTTGGGCTCCTACATCTGCACCCACCTGCTCGACAGAGGATGGTCCGTCACCGCGCTCGGGCGCTCCGCGCGTGGGCCCGCGTGGCTCGAGGCCCTCGGCGTCACCTGGGCGGTCGGCAGCCTCGAAGATGCGGCGTCTCTGGAGCGTGCTGCCCGAGGATGTGAGGTCGTCTTCCACGCAGCCGCGGTCATAGGGTCGGGCGGCGACTGGAGGTCCTTCCATCGCGGCAACGTGGGAGGTACGGCCAACGTCGTGCGCGCGGCCGAGCTCGCCCGGGCGCGACTCGTCCACATCAGCAGCACAGCCGTGTACGGTCGCGCCCGTTACAGGGACGAACCCACGCACGAGTGCGTTCCGCTTCCCGATCTCCCGGCCCACGACGTCTACGGTCGCTCCAAGCAGGAAGCGGAAGCTCTGGTCCTGAGGGCGCACACCGCGGGAAGGGTCTGGGCGGCAGCGGTCCGTCCGCCCGTCATGTACGGGCTCCGGGACCGCCAGTTCGCGCCGCGTGTGGGCCCGGTCCTCTCACGGGGCATCTTCCCGCGCATCGGGGGCGGCACGACCACGTTGGCCCTCGTGCATGCGGGTAGCGTGGCCGAGGGCGCCTTCCTGGCTGCCACCACGGACGCCGCGGGTGGGGGGGCGTTCCTGCTCACCAACGACCACCCGGTGACCGTCACCGGGCTGATAGACGCGGCCGAGCGCGGACTCGGTCGGCGCATCTGGGCGCCCGACGTGCCGACGCAGCTGGGTCGGGCTGGCTTCGGGGTGCTGAAGGGAGTTCTGCAGGGCGTGGGGAGAGGCGACCTAGCCCGACACGCGCGCGGGACGTTGGAGATGCTGACCCGCGACAACCCCTTCACGTCGGTTCGAGCACGTTCTGAGCTCGGTTGGGCGCCTTCGGTGAACCCGGTCGACGCTCTCGCCGAGTCTTTCGCATGGTGGCGGGCGCACGGTCAGGGGTGAGGCGCCTGGTCGGCACGTGGAGCGCCAGCGCCATGTCACGTAGCTTACCGGATGATCGACTTCCTGGGACTCCCGTGGGTTCAGCGCCTCGTCTACGGGCTGGGTGGCTTCATAGTGGGGGTCCTCGTCGAGAAGGTGGTGGTCACGAGGGTCCAAATGCTGGCTCTCCGGACCCGGTTCAAGTGGGACGACCTGCTCCTGAAGTCGATACGGGGTCTACCGACTGTTTGGATCGGTGCGACCGGCCTGTACTTCGCCCTCGGCGTGGGGGAGATCGACCCGCAGATCCTGGCGACGGGCTACTCCGCCCTCACGGTCATCACGATGGGTGCAGCCATCCTCGTCGTCATGCGGCTCGCTGGGGGTGCGGTGGAGGTCTTCTCCACCCAGGCAGGTGGCCCGACCCACTCCCCGACGCTGGTGGTGAATCTGGCCAAGCTGGTCGTGGGGGTGATGGGTGCCGTCCTCATCCTTCAGAACCTCGGGGTCCAGATCACGCCGCTGATCACGGCGCTCGGCATCGGAGGTCTCGCGGTCGCGCTGGCGCTCCAGGACACGCTTGGAAACCTGTTCGCCGGGGTGCAGATCATCCTCACGCGGATGGTGCGCAACAAGGACTACGTGCGCCTCAGCTCTGGGGAGGAGGGCTGGGTGAGCGACGTCAGGGCCCGACACACCACCATAGAGACCTTTCCCGACGGCAATCTGGTCACGGTTCCCAACGCCGTGCTGGCCTCGGCCATCGTCAAGAACTACACCTACCCTCACCATGCCCTGTGGGTGAGCGTGGACGTCGGAGTCAGCTACGCGAGCGACCTGGAGCATGTGGAGCGGGTCACTCTGGAAGTAGCCCGCGAAGCGATGAGGGAGGTCGACGGCGGTATCAAGGACCAGGAGCCCGTCGTCGTCTACAAGGCGTTCAGCGATTTCAGCATCGATTTCGAGGTCCGGCTGCAGGTACGTGACTTCCGCAGTCAGGGCCCCGTCCGGCACGAGTTCATCAAGCGCCTCCACAGGCGCTTCGGGGTCGAGGGCATCGAGATCCCGTTCCCGATTCGGACGGTGATCATGAAGGGAGCCCCGCCGGCCTGAGCCCCGTTCGCGCAGCGTCTGGCGTGACGGACCCTCCAGCTCGGCGCGAAACTCTCCTTGCTCCCCGCCTCAGCGGGGTCTATCTGTAGGTACTCCTTCATGTTTCGCTCTCCCGAGGGGTACGCGAGTGACGAACAAGCCACGTCTCGCGGTCGAATCGATCGCCGGGCAGCGACCCTACCAGGAGGACTCCGTCCTGGCGGAGACGTTGGCGGACGGACGGACGCTCGTCGCCGTGGCGGACGGGATGGGTGGTCACGCCGCCGGGGAGGTGGCCAGCGCTCTGGCTCTCGAAACGCTGACCGAGGCAGTGTCTGGAGGTACGCCCCTCGGCGACGCGTTCAAGCTGGCGAATGCGCGCGTGCACGCGATGGCGAGTGAGCCGGGCAAGCAGGGGATGGGGACGACGATGGTCGCCGTGCTCATCGAGGGCAAAGAGTTCTTCGTGGCGAACGTCGGTGACAGCCGCGGCTACCTGATCTCCGAGACCGGCATTCGCCGGCTCACAGAGGATCACTCCTTCGTGGCCGAGGCGATGAAGCGCGGGCAGACGGAGGAGGAGGCCATGGCGACCCCGTGGCGGGACGCCCTCACCCGCTCGATCGGCACCGAGGACCAGGTCGAAGTGGACGTGTTCGGGCCTTATCCAGTGGAGGAGGACTCCGCCATCCTGATCTGCTCCGACGGTCTTTACAAGACGCTGACGGACGACGACCTGCGTGACCTGTTCAGCCGGTCGGCGAACGCCGGTGGGGCCGCTCAGAGCATGGTGACCGCCGCCTTCGACGGGGGCAGCGACGACAACATCTCAGTCGCGATCGCCGAGATCGGCGATGTGCCGCGCCAGACTGCGGCTTCCACGCTGGTCATGGACGCCTTCGACCCGAAACAGGCGGCGGATGTCCCGGCGCCGGCGACGCAGCCCGCTGACGATTTCGGGTCGGCGGAGGCCGGCTCGGGGGTGCCTCTGGAGGAGAGCTCGCTCGTCGGTGGCCTTCCGATCGGGGCGCTCGCCGCGATCGTGCTGGTCGTCGGAGCGCTGGTGGCGATCCTGGTCTTCGGAGGCTGACGGGGGATCGACCCCGGCCTGGTCCGGCTAGGTAACGTCGTCCATGAAGGTCAGCTTCAGCCCACCGGCCTCCACGACGTCACCGTCCCGCAGTCGCGCCCGCTTCGTACTGCGCCCACGCACGGTCATCGAACCGAACGTCGCCAGGTAGCGTACGTCACATCCGCCTTCGGCGTTGATGAGCAGCACGTGGTGCTTGGGCGCCTTGGGGACCTGCAAGTCGCAGAGGTCGTCGGTGCCCACAAGGACAGCAGGCGCGTCGGACAGATAGTGGGTTCCGCTGCGACCGCCGGATTCCCAAAGGATGTGCGCGCGCTTCTTCCGGTCGGAGTCCTTGAGTAGCTCCCGCACCTCGTGGGGATTGATGTGCATCGTCCCCTGAGCACCCCCCATCGTCGGCTGCTTGGCCTGGACGGGCTGCGTAGGCGCCGCGGGCTTGGGCTGTTCGCCCTCTCCGAGCGCCTTTCCGAAGACGATGGAGAACTTACCGAAGCCGATCTCGTCACCGAGGCCCAGCGAATGCGCGCCTTGGATCTTGGTGCCGCCGATGAACGTGCCGTTCGACGAGCCCAGGTCCTCGACTTCCCAGCCGTTGTCACCGAGTCGGATCTCGGCATGACGGCGCGAGACCGAAGGGTTGTCGATGAGGACGTCGGCGCCGTCCTCTCGCCCGATGACGATGGACGGCTGCTTGAAGTCGTAGACCTGCATCGTCCTGCGGCCGAGCAGCAGGGTCAGCTTCGGCATGGGCGATCCCCTCGCTAGATGGCGATGCGACGCTTGGTCCGCCGTTCGGCGGTCATGCTATTATGTCCCGCCGACCCCGCTCGGTCCAGCTTGTTGGAAGGCCGTCAGGCTCCCTGGGAATCCCCGTCCAGCTCTGCCTGGAGTGCCAGGCAGCGCGGGTGGTCCGTCACCAGGTCGAGGCATCCGGAGAGCAGCTCCGACGCCTCGCCGTCGGCGCCTCCCCCGAGCGCGGCCTCGGCGTCCCACGCCATGCGCTCGCCGATCTTGAGCAGCAGTGACCGTGCCTCGCCGCTTTCGGGCTCGACGGCTGCGAGCCTGCGGGCGTAGGTGAGCACGTCTCCTCCGGCGATTCCGTAGTATTGCGCGCGTGCTTGGGCCTGCGCTACGAGCCCGCGGATGCGTTGAACCTCCCAGGTGGCGTCCACGAACACGCCGGCCTCGCGGAGCTCACTGGCCAACTCGGGCACGTCGCTCTCGGGCACGCTCACGAAAAACGGGGAGACAAGCGGACCCAGCTGCAGGTAGCCGCCGATGCCGCCGTCGTCGATCCAGGTGCGCTCCACCGTCCCCGCTCCGACCGCAGCCCGAAGGGCCGGTAAGTCTATCGTGCGTCCCCAAGGCTGGAGATAGTACGC
>JAHEKM010000155.1 GCA_024638325.1 Gemmatimonadota bacterium
GAGTAGTGAATGTCAAGTTAGTGTATAGGAAACACACACATAACCTTTGACAAACGCTTAACTCCTTCGCATAGTTTGCGTCATGGCCTCTGACACGACCCCGCGACACCCGATCCGCGTCGTGGCACGACGCACCGGACTGACGACCGCCACGATCCGCGCTTGGGAGCGTCGCTACGACGCCGTACGCCCCCAACGATCCGAGGTCGGCCAGCGACGCTACTCCGATGCTGACGTGGAACGGTTGGACACGCTGCGTAGGCTGACGGAGATGGGGCGGTCTATCAGCTCCGTGGCAGCGCTGGACCACGAAGAAGCCGCGGCGCTCTTGACGGAAGACCGCGCCGCGGCGGCGGACATGGGCGCCCCCAATCTCTCGACCGACGGCAGCGCGCCGTGGGGCGTTCAGGCCTTCGCGTGTGTCCTCTCGCTGGACGACGACGGACTCGAGCGCGTCCTCTGGAGAGCCTTCACCACGCTCGGTGCGGCCCGATTCCTCGAGGGCGTGGCTGCGCCACTCTTGCACCGCATCGGGGCTGGCTGGGAGGACGGTGAGGTGTCACCCGCCCAGGAGCACTTGGGGTCCGAGGTGGTGGACCGTGTGCTCGCCGAGGTCACGGACCGATTGGCTCCTCCCGAAGGAGGCCCCCGACTCGTCGTCGCCACCCTTCAGGGAGAGCGGCACGGTCTCGGCGGGCGACTCGTCGCGGCCTGGGGATCCCTCGCAGGATGGGCCGCAAAATACCTGGGGACGGACCTGCCGCCCTCGGAGATCGCGGATGCCGCCGCTCACCTCGGGGCCAAGGCGGTCGCGATTAGTGTCGTGGGCACGGAAAGCGTCCAGATCGTGCCCGGCACCCTGGGAGAGCTCAGGCGGATGCTCCCTGCCCATGTCGCAGTCTTCGTGGGTGGGCGTGCCTCGGAGCACCTGGATGCGGACCGACTTCCGGCGGGTGTCGTCGTCCTCGGCGGGCTAGACACCCTCCCCCCGCCGACCCGCTAAGGGTCGCGACGGCCCAGTCCCCAGGAACCGCTGCGGACATCTACCGTCCGCTTCCGTATTCCCACACTCACGCCCTCGTGTCATCTGTACAGCATTTGTATAGATAATGCCCTTGACATTGGACGGGACTTGAGTCATGATGTCGGCATATCTTAGACATTCGCTGTACACGCAACCGAGAGAGGCACCCCATGTCGACATCCGGCTTCAGTTCTGCCCTGCGAACCGCGGTCAGCCGCTTCCTTCCGCGGCGCCGCGCATCGCGCGTCTCCAGCGCGGCCCTGCTTCCGGTCCTCCTTCTGGCTGCGGCGGGGTGTGAGGACGATCCAGCCGCGCCGGTCCTCACCGACGACATCGTCGACATCGTGGTCGCGTCCTCGATGGTCAGCACGCTCGAGACGGCGGTGGTCGCGGCCGGACTCGTGGCCGCGCTCCAGGCGGACGGCCCCTTCACGGTGTTCGCGCCGCGCAACGAGGCCTTCGACGCCCTCGGAGCGGACGTGGTGCAGGCGCTGCTCGAGACCGAGAACCTCGATCTACTGACGGAGATCCTCACGCTGCACGTCGTCGAAGGCGTGGCCGCGCGCTCGACCGACCTCACCGACGGTCAGACCGTGACCACCCTTCAGGGCGATCAGCTCACGATCGGTATCTCGGGTTCTAACGTGACCGTCGACGGCGCCGCCGTGGTGAGCGCCGACATCGAGGCCACGAACGGCATCATCCACATCATCGATGCCGTGCTCGTGCCCGAGGTCGACATCGTCGATGTGGCCGTGCTCAACGACTTCCCGACCCTGGTCGACCTGGTCCGCATGGCCGGCCTCGAGTCCACGCTCCGAGGCGACAATGGCGGGAACGGCTACACCGTCTTCGCCCCGACCGAGGCCGCGTTCGCTGCGCTCAGCAGCGTCCCCTCCGGCCAGGCCTTGGTGGACGTCCTCACCTACCACGTGGTCGGCGCCACCGTCCCGTCCAGCGCACTCTCGGACGGGCAGGTCGTGACCACGGTGCAGGGCGAGACCTTCACTGTGAACATCGGCGCGTCCGTGACGATTACCGACCAGACGGGCAACACGGTGAACGTCGTCGCGACGGACGTCCAAGCCACGAACGGCATCGTCCACGTCATCGACGAGGTCATCCTCCCGAACTAGTCGCGCGGGGTGACCCGCCGAGCCTGCCCTCCGCGTCAGGCCCTCCAAGCAGCCCCCGTCCGGCGAGCGCGCCGGACGGGGGTCGCGCTTTTGGGGGGGTTCCTCGAAGGGCCGCGCGGCATCGCTGGTCGCCGGGAGCCTGGTGCGGCACGTCGCGCGAGCCCGTATGATGGCGCCGATCTCAGCGAGGCCCCCACCCCGCGTGTCGTAGCTCCGGATCCCCGCAGCGGAGGAAAGCGATCGTGTCGCAGGAGCCAGCCTCAGCGCTCGAGCGCCTGTTCAAGCGCGGAGCGAAGGTCGAGCCCGCCGAGATCCCGGCTGTCGTCGCGGCGTTCCTCCTCTACTTCTGTGTGCTAGGCGGCTATTTCGCGGTGCGCCCAGTGCGCGAGACCGTCGGCACGATCCTCGGTGCCGAGCGGACCGCCGACCTCTTCGTGGCGACGTGGATCGCCTCGATCGCGATCGTTCCGATCTACGGATGGCTGTGCGGTCGCTTCCGCCGCAGCGCCTTCCTTCCGTGGATCTACGGCTTTGTGGCGGTCTCGCTCGCGGCGGTCGGTGTAGCGTTCCGCGCCTCCGAGGCGAGCGTCGCCGCTGCGCAGTTCTTCTGGATCGTGATCAGCGTCCTCAACCTGTTCATGGTCTCCGTGTTCTGGTCGTTCCTGCTCGAGCTCTTCAGCTCCTCGCAGACCACGCGGCTGTTCGGCGTGCTCGCGGCCGGCGGCACCGCCGGAGCGCTCGGCGGGCCCGTGCTGACCGACCTCACCGTCCGCTTCATCGGCAACGACGGCGTGCTCTTCATGGGCGCCGGGATGTTCGTCGGGGCGATCGTCTGCCAGCGCGTGCTCATTCGCATCTGGAAGCGGGCGGACTGGGGGCGTGACGGGAGTGCGGTCATCGAGGACCGACCCATGGGCGGGAACCCCTTCGCAGGATTCACGCTCATCCTCAAGTCGCCCTACCTGATCGGCATCGCGATCTTCGTCGTGCTGCTCGCTTCGGTGAATACCTTCCTGTACTTCGCGCAGCTCCGCATCGTCTCCGAGGCGTTCACGGACACCGCCGTGCGCACGCAGATCTTCAGCCGGCTCGATTATACGGTCCAAACGCTGACGATCATCTTTCAACTGACGCTCACCGGCCGGATCGCCACCAAGTGGGGGGTCGGCTCGCTCCTCACCTTTGTCCCGATGTTGATGATCGGAGGGCTGCTCCTGCTCGCGTCTTTCCACACCTTCGCGGTGCTCGCAGCCGTGATGATCACGCGCCGCGTGGGCGAGTACGCCTTCGTGCGCCCGGGCCGCGAGATGCTCTTCAGCCGGGTCGACACCGAAACGAAGTACAAGGCGAAGAACGCGATCGACGTGCCGGTCTACCGAGGAGGGGACGCGCTCGTGGCGCAGGTCGACTCTGCGCTCAGCAGCGCCGGCATGTCGGCGGCGAGCCTCGCGCTGATCGGTGCCGGGGCGGCCGCCGCGTGGACCGTCAACGGCGTCGTCCTGGGAAAGGCAGCGAAGAATCGCGCCGCCGCCGAGGCGGCGGGCGAGGCGGTCGCGGCGCCCTAGCGCCCCCGGCCGCGCCGACGCAGCACCCAGGCGTAGATCGCCACGTTCAGCACGACGAGCCCCACGGCGAGACCGAGCTGGATCGTGCGCGTGAGCCCGGTCGGGTACATGATCGCCATCACGTAGTGCTCGATGAAGCTCCCCGCGTACGGAGCTTCGCCCGCCGCGCGCCGCAGATCGTTCTCGAGCGGCGTGAGCGGACAGATCCCGCCGCTGACCTCGATCCAACCTCCCCAAAGGAAGCACGGCAGGTGGACCCAAACGGCCCGGGGCCATCGTACGGCGAATAGGCCGCCGAACATCACGAAGAGGATGAAGGCGAAGTGCCCGAGCACCACCAGGGTGGCTAGGTTTCCGTACCAGTTCGGCGGCAGGCTCATCGAGTTGGGTGGCTCCGTGGCGAGTTGCTCGGCCCGGGGGCCACGGTGCACATTCGACCGCATGGAGGCCAGGGTGAAGCGTCGGGCAGGCACATGGATGGGGAGCGCGCTTTCGTGCGCGCTCGTGGTGGCATGCGGAGAGCCTTGGCCGGAGGCCCCGCCGGTCGACGTGGCCAGCTTTCAGGCCGAGCACGAGGAGTGGCGCTCGAACCGTGCCGAGAGCCTCGTCACACCGCCCGGGGGTCCGGTCCTGTGGGTCGGGCTCTTCGAGCTCGCGCAGGGCGCCAATCCGTTCGGATCGGAGTCAGGACTGCCGATCTCGCTCCCGACCGAAGATTCACCGCCCCTGGCCGGCACCCTGCTTCGCGCCGGCCAGGAGGTGCGCCTCGAGCCCGCCCCCGATTCGCCGATCAGCCTGAGAGGCGGGGAGCGGATCACCCAGCCGCTCGTGCTCGGCAACGATCGCTCGGGGAACACCACCGACATGTCCCTGGGATCGCTCGGTCTCCGGATTCATAGCGAGCCGGGCACGGACCGTCTCTGGCTGCGTGTGTGGGACGAAGACCTCCCTCTGCGCGAGACCTTCGAGCTCCCGGCGTACTTCCCCGTCGATCCAGCCTGGCGCGTGCAGGCACGCTTCGAGCCCTACCCGGAGCCGCGCCCGCTGCGCCTGCCCGACGTGGCCGGCGGCACCATCGAGTACGAGGCGCCGGGCGAGCTCGTCTTCGAGGTCGATGGACGCGAGCACAGCCTCATCGCGACCGGCAACGCGCGCTCGACCTCGTTCTTCATCCAGATGTGGGACTCGACCGCGGTCGCCGACACCTATCAGGGCGGTCGCTACCTCCGGGTTCCAGTGCCCGACGAGTCCGGCTGGACGACGATCGACTTCAACCGCACGTACAACGCGCCCTGCGTGTTCACCGCGTTCTCCGTGTGCGCGCTGCCCCCTCGAGGGAACTGGCTCGAGCTCCACGTGTCGGCTGGCGAGAAACGTCTGAAGTGACGTGCCAGCAGTGCGTCGGCATCGAACGGCAGTTCGATGACGCGGTCGCGCGGCGGGAGTTGAAGCGTTACAGGCGGAAGGGCCCCTCCAAGATGACGCGCGCGTTGCTCGAAGCGCTCGCCGGCGAGGGTGCCGAAGGCGCCACCTTCCTCGACGTCGGCGGAGGTGTCGGTGCGCTGCAGCACGGCCTCGTGGAGGCAGGCGCCGTGGGCGGCACGAACGTCGACGCGTCGCCCGCGTACCTGGCCAAGGCCCGTGAGGAGGCGACGGAGCGGGGCTATGCCGAGCGCGTCCGCTACATCAGCGGAAACTTCGTCGACGTACACCACGGCCTCGACGATGCGGATCTGGTGACGCTCGATCGCGTGATTTGCTGTTATCACGACATGCCCGCCCTCGTCGACACCTCCGCATCGAAGGCGCGCCGCGCGTACGGCCTCATCTATCCTCGGGATCGGCGGCTCACCAGGCTTGCGATCGGGCTTCTGAACTTCGTGCAACGACTCCGGCGTCACCCCTTCCGCGCGTACGTGCACGCGACGGAGGCGGTCGAGGCCCGCCTCCAAGCACACGGGCTCCGCAGAGTCTATCTCCGCCACTGGATGCTCTGGCAGGCGGCCGTCTTCCGCCGGGAGGGCTGACGTGCAGCTGCCCTTCTACACGCTCGACGTCTTCACCGATCGGGTGTTCGGGGGCAATCCGCTCGGCGTGTTCCCCGACGCGGCGCACCTCCCCACGGAGTTGATGCAGAAGGTCGCTCGACAGATGAACCTGTCGGAGACGGTGTTCTTGGGGCCGCCCGAGACCGCGGCCGGGACGGCACGTGTGCGCATCTTCACGCCGGCGGTGGAGGTGCCGTTCGCCGGCCACCCGACCGTGGGTTCGGCCATCTTCCTCGCCGGCCGAAGCGAAAGCAGGTCGCGGGGCGACGGGCAGGTCACGCTCGTGCTCGAAGAGAACGTCGGACCGATTCCGGTCGACGTGCGCCTCGAGGACGGGCGACCGGTCTTCGCGCGCTTCACCACCGCGATCCCACCCGAGCACCGGCCCTGCCCGCACACCCGCGCTGAGCTCGCGGCCCTCGTGGGCCTGGAGCCGGAGGACGTTTGCCCCACGGGCCTGCCCCCCGAGCTCGTCTCGTGCGGGCTCCCGTACCTGATCGTGCCGGTCGCCACCCTGGAGGCGACGCGGAGGGCCGCGCTCGATCTCGTCCGGTGGAGGAAGACGGTCGCGGACGGATGGGCGCACCACGTCTACCTCGTTTGCCCGGAGGCTGAAGGCGAGGACGTCGACCTGCATGTCCGCATGTTCGCGCCCGGGTCGGGCGTACCGGAAGACCCCGCCACCGGCTCGGCCGCAGCGGCTCTCGGTGGCTACCTCGCCGGCCTCGATGGCAGCGCGGAGGCGAGCCTCGCGTGGACGGT
>JAHEKM010000027.1:0-4311 GCA_024638325.1 Gemmatimonadota bacterium
GCGCAGGCGGAAGTGACGGCGAACGCGGGCTGGGTGAGCCAGTACTACTACCGTGGCCTGCTGCAGAAGACGTCGTCGGCGAGCGCGGGCCTGGATGTGGCCGCGTCGAACTTCAGCGCCGGCACGTGGGCCGCGGACGTCGGTGACGGCGCCGAGGTGGACCTGTACGCCGCCGTGGGCGTCGACCTGACGGACATGGTCAGCGTGAGCGTGGGCGGTACGGGCTATTTCTACACAGGCCAGTTCGACGACACGTATCTCGAGGGGAATCTGGGCATCGGTCTGGGCCCGATCTCGATCGAGTGGTCCCTGGGTCAGTACTCGAACTTCGACCCGGACAACAAGCTGAAGTACACGTTCATCGGCATCACGGCCGAGCAGAACGGGCTGTTCGCGACCGTCGGCACGTCGGGCTACAACACGGGCCTGAGCGACGCGATCAGCGACGCGTTCGACAAGGATCTCGGCGCGCAGTACGTGGAGGCCGGATACGGCTTCAGCGCGGCGGATCTGGATTTCGTGATCAGCGGCATCTTCAACGACTCGCTGCTGTCCGGCGAGATCAACGCCGACCTGGACCCGACGCCCGAGCTCACCCTCGTGTTCGGCGTCAGCAAGACGTTCTCGCTCAACGGCATGTAACACCTGCGGGGTTGCCGGCTCCCTTCCGGGGGCCGGCAACCCGCTTCGTCCACCACAGCCACCGCCGTCCTTCCGTCGCGGGATCCCGCCAACCCGTCATGTCCAACATCGGCATCAACCAGAACGGGCTCGAAGAGCACTCCGCGCGTCAGCTACAGCCCGCTACTGCGGCGGTTCAGGACCGTGTCCGGTCGTTCAAGGGATTCCTGGCGACGGAGAGCGACCGCCTGCGCGCGAGGCACGAGTTCGGCCTCGGCGGCAGGGAGATCGCGCAGGGCCGCAGCCACCTCGTCGATGCGGTGGTGGCCCAGGTGTGCAGAATGGTCGCGGAGGAGCTGGGCCCGAACGCGCGCGACGACTTGGCCGCTTCTACCGTCATCGCACTCGGCGGCTACGGCCGGCAGGAGTTATCGCCCCATTCGGACGTTGACTTGCTCTTCCTCCACCGAGGTCGCCTCACTCCGGTCGCCGAGCGCTTCGTGGAGCGCGTGCTGCCGCTCCTCTGGGACGTCGGGTTGAAGCTCGGTCACAGCGTGCGCTCGGTGGGCGAGTGCGTCGATCTCGCCCAGGAGGATCTGCACGTGCGGAACGCGGCCGCCGAGGCTCGGCTCCTGCTCGGAAGCAGCCAGCTGTTCCACGTGCTCCAGGACGAGCTTCTGACGAAGGTCTTTCGTAGCCCCCGTAGCAACCGCCGCTTCTTCAAGGCGATGAGGGCGGAGTTCCTGGAGCGCCGTGAGAAGCACGGTCCCGTCATCGGCATGCTCGAGCCCAACGTGAAGGAAGGGGCGGGCGGACTGCGCGACCTGCACACCGTGGTCTGGGTGGGGCTCGCGCGCTACGGCGCTCGGGGGCTCGATGGCCTGATGTCTGCCGGTCTCGTCTCCCCGGGTGACTACGGGCGCATGCTGCGAGCGAACGACTTCCTGCTTCGGGTCAGGAACGAGGCCCACTTCCGCACGGGTCGCGCGACCGATGTCCTGACCCTCGAGCTCCAGCCCACACTCGCCGCTGGACTGGGCTACTCCGACCAGGGCTCTGCGGCGGCGTCCGAGATCTTCATGCGCGACTTCTACTTTCGCGCCCAGGAGATTCAGCGCTTCGCCGACGCTTTCCTGCGAGGCGCCGAGCTGACCACCCCTCCCTCGGGGTTGCTGCCGCTGACCCGACGGGCCCGCGCGATGGGCCCCGGGCGCCGATACCGAATCCGGGGGAACGAGTTGCTGGCGGGCCCCCACGGCGCCGACTTCAGCGAGGACCCGCTGAAGTTGTTCGAAGTCTTCCAGGTCGCTCAGCAGCACGGCGTCCGCGTTGGAGCCGAGCTCAAAGAGGCGATCCATGACCACCTGGACCTGGTGGATCGAACCGTGCGCCACTCCCCGGAGGCGGCCCAGGCCTTCCTCGACATCCTGAGGCAGGTCGGCACGGTCTCACCCACCCTCGTCGAGATGCACGAGACAGGACTGCTGGGCCGCTACCTCCCGGAGTTCCGGAGCCTCACGTTCATGGTGCAGCACGACTATTACCACAAGTACACGGTCGACCAGCACACCCTGAAGGCCATCGAGGCTCTCGACGCCCTCGCGCTCGCGGCTCCGGACGAGCTCGACGGCGTGGGTCGCTCGCTCCGCGACACCCTGGGCGACGTGGAGGACCCGGCACACCTCGTGCTGGCGGCCCTGCTCCACGACGTCGGCAAGGGCCAGGGTCGCGGCCATGTCACCAAGGGTGAGCGGCTGGCTACGGACGTGTGCCGCCGCCTCGGCCTGAAGGGAGCCGAGGCGGCCGACGTCGTCTTCCTCGTGGCGAAGCACCTCGTCATGTCGAGGGTCTCGCAGCGGCGAGACCTCAGCGACGAAGACGTCCTGCGCGGATTCGCCGACACCATGGGCAGCGTGGACAGGCTGAATGCGCTCTACCTCCTGACCTTCGCCGACATGAGCGGAGTGGGACCGGGCGTCTGGAACGAGTGGAAAGGAGTGCTGCTCAGGGACCTGTACGCCCGCAGCAAGTCGATTCTCGAAGGTGAGGGTCCGGCCGGGGAGGTCTCCAGACGGCGGGTTCGCTTCGAGGAGACGGTTCTCCGGGACCTCAACCCCGAGTTCCTGAGGAGCGACGTCGACGAGTTCCTGAGCCACCTGCCAGAACGCTACGTGCTCTCCGTGCCGCCGGACGCGATCGCGCGCCACTTCGAGATGATCCGCGAGCTGCAGTCTCGGCCTGTCGTCACGGATTGGCGTCAGTCCGAGAAGGGACCTTACACGCTTTTCTCCGTGTGTGTGCACGACCGACCCGGGCTGCTGGCGAGCATTGCCGGAGCGCTGACTGGCAGCGGGCTGGACATCCTCAGCGTCGACATCTTCACACGGGACGACGGCATCGTCCTGGACTGGTTCAAGGTCTGCGAGGCCATGGGGTCACGGTCCGTGCAGCCCGTCGGGGAGGGGCGGTTCGCCACAATCGACGCGGACCTGGTCGCGGCGCTCGAGGGTGATCTCGATCTGGCGACCGCCGTCGAGCGGCAGCGCGCAAGGCAGGTGAGGCGACGACGCCGCCGCGTGCCACCGGCCGTCCGCTTCGAGACTCCCGAGGTGCCCAACGGGCGCACCGTGCTGGAAGTCCGGGCCAATGACGAGCCGGGACTGGTCTACTCGATCGCCGCGACGCTCGCCGGACTGGGAATGAACATCTCCCTCGCCAAGATCGCGACGGAGAAGAACCAGGCACTGGACGTGTTCTACGTGAGTAACGCCGAGGGCACGTCGCTGTCCCCCGCCGAGGAAGCGGCGGTCGAACGGGCTTTGCTGGAGGTGCTGGACCGGGATTCCTAGGTCTCCCGCCCGATTCAGTCCTCGTACAGCTCCTCAGCCGCCCGCGCCGACACGATCAGCCCCTTGATCAAGGCGGAGCTCAGCCCCCGGTGCTCCATCTCGTTGAGACCGGCGATCGTGCATCCACGTGGCGTCGTCACGCGGTCGATCTCGCCCTCCGGATGCGCATTCGCTATCTGCGTGAGGGAAGCCGCGCCGCGTGCGGTCTGACCGGCCAGGAGCAGCGCTTCTTCGGGATGGAAGCCGATCTCGATCCCACCCTGCGAGGCCGCGCGGACGCACCGGAGGAAGAATGCGACTCCACAGGCGCACAGTGCCGTGGCGGGCGCCATCATCTCCTCGGCGATCACCAGGGTCTTCCCGACGAGGTCGAAGAGCTCCCGCGCCTCCTCGAGTGCACCCTGGGATGCCTCGCCGGCCGAGAGGCAGGTCATCGATTCACCGATGGCCACGGCGGTGTTCGGCATCGCGAGCACCAACGGCACCGCGTCGCCAATGGCCGCCCTGATGTGCCCGGTGGACACACCCGAGACGACCGACACGAGCCGGTGGCGACTGGCGTCCAGATCGCCGGCGATCTCGGCCAATAGCGCATCGAGCTGCTGCGGCTGAACCGCCAGGATGATCATGTCGCTGTCGCGCACCGCAGCGCGGTTGTCGACGCCCGTCTTGTATCCGAGCGCCGCCAGGTCCCCGAGCTTGTCGTCCTGACGCCTGGTGAGCCGAATGTCCGACGCCTCGAGTCGTCCGGCCGCGACCCAGCCCTGGGCGAGCGCCCTGCCGAGGTTGCCGACCCCGAGAATCGCGAGCTTGCTCATGCGGAGTTCGCGGCCTCCGCTGC
>JAHEKM010000027.1:4411-25239 GCA_024638325.1 Gemmatimonadota bacterium
AGCCGAATGTCCGACGCCTCGAGTCGTCCGGCCGCGACCCAGCCCTGGGCGAGCGCCCTGCCGAGGTTGCCGACCCCGAGAATCGCGAGCTTGCTCATGCGGAGTTCGCGGCCTCCGCTGCCTCGCGCTCCTGCTTCACCTTCTGGGCCACATGGTCCGGCGCGGCTTCGTATCCGGCCACACGGCGGGTGTGGTGCGCCCGCCCTTGGGTGATGGACCTGAGCGTCGCCGAGTACTTGTACAGCTCGGACTCGGGCACGACCGCCCGGACCGTCGTACGTCCGTCCGCCGGTTCCATACCCTGGACCTTGCCCCTCCGGGACGTGAGGTCGCCCATGATGTCTCCGAGGTACTCGTCGGGGGTCGTCACGGCCACCTCCACGATCGGCTCGAGTAGGATCGGCCGACACTTGGCCGCCACGCTCTTGAACGCGTGCGAGCCCGCGAGCTTGAAGGCGATGTCGGACGAGTCCACCGAATGGTACGAACCGTCGTAGCACTCGGCGGTGAAGTCCACGAGGGGGAAACCGGCCACGACCCCTCTGGCGGCGGCCTCCTGAATGCCGCGGTCGACCGATGGGACGTACTTGCCCGGAATGACGCCACCCTTGATGGAGTTGACGAACTCGTAGCCGGTACCGGACTTGGCAGGCTTCAGCCGGATCCAGCAGTCGCCGAACTGGCCCCGGCCGCCCGACTGCTTCTTGTGGCGGCCCTGTCCCTCGGCCTGCGCGGTGATCGTCTCGCGGTACGCGATGCGTGGCTGCTCCGTCTCCACGTTCACGCCGTACTTGCGCGCCATACGTTCCAGCTGAATGTCGAGGTGAAGCTCGCCCACGCCCCGTGCGATGGTCTGGTGCAGCTCCCCGTTGAACGCGGCGGAGAAGGTCGGATCCTCTTCGTGTAGCTTGGGCAGCACCTCGCCCAGCTTGTCCTCGTCGGCCCGGGTGACGCCCTTGATGGCGACTGCGATATCCGCAGGAGGGAAGGCGATGGGCTCGACCGATGCCCGCTTTCCCTTCGCACAGAGCGTGTCGTTCGTGTGCGTATGCTTGAGCTTGGCGACGACACCAATGTCCCCTGCGTGGAGCGCCCCCACCTCGTGCCGCTCCTTACCCATGGGAACGCTCAGATGGTTGAGCTTCTCGACCTGTCCGGCCGACGCGTTCATCACCTCGGCTCCGTTCGACATCGTGCCGGAGAAAACCCTGAAGAACGAGAGCTCGCCGACGTGGGGCTCCGCCGCGGTCTTGAAGACGAGCGCCGCCAGCGGACCGCCATCGGCGGCGACGATCTCGTCGTCACCGAACTGCTCGGGACTCGCCTCCGTCGGGTTGGGGCAGAGCTCCACGATCTTGTCGAGCAGCGCCCTCATACCATACGTGAGCGGCGCCGCGCCGCAGAACACGGGGCTGATGTCGCGGGCCGCGACGCCCTTGTGCATCGCCTCGATCAACTCCTCGCGGGACAGCTTACCGCCTTCCAGATAACGCTCGAGCAGGACCTCGTCCGTTGTCGCGAGCGTCTCCTGGAGCTCGGTTTCCCAGCGGTCCTCGTTCTCTTTGACCGAGTCGGGGATATCGGCGTCCTCGTACTCGCCCTTGGTCGTCCCCTTCTTGAACATGTGAGCGCGCTCACTGAAGAGGTTGACGATGCCCCGGAAGTCGGGGCCCTCACCCACCGGGATCTCCACCGGCAATGCCTTCGAGGTCAATCGAGATTTGATCTCTCCGAAGGCCCTTTCGAAGCTCGCGTGATCCTTGTCCATCATCGAAACAAAAAAGATCCGGGGAATTCCCCGGGCCTCGCAGTACTCCCAGACGCGCTCCGTTCCCACCTCGACGCCCGAGGTGGCGCTGACCACAATGATGGCGGCGTCCGCGACCCGCACGGCCGAAATCGTCTCTCCCGCGAAATCGAGATAGCCGGGCGTGTCCAGGAGGTTGATCTTGGTGTCTCTGTGCTCCGCGAAGGCCGGCGTAACCTGGATGGAAATACCGTGGCCGAGCTCTTCGGGCGTGTGCATGGTGAGCGCGTGACCTTCCGCGACGTTGCCCTGACGCTTGGACGTACCGGCAACGTAGCACAGCGCGTCGATCAGACTCGTTTTACCGCAGCCGCCGTGCCCGAGCACGACGACGTTCCTGATACGCTCGGTGGCGTACTCCTTGGCAGATGCCATCCGTGATCCCTCCAAGGGCTCCGATGAACGGGGCCCGCCGCCCGCCCGGCCGAAGCCGGCGGCGGCGGGCCCTTCTTTTCGTTCGCGCGGGGCTCGCCCCGCACAAGGGACACGGATTGTAGAGTTGCCGCCGAGCGGCGGCAAGGCGCCTCGTTACTTCTTGGGACGGAAGGCGTTACCCATGATCTGAGAGTCGAAGAACCCGGTCTCACCGGTCATCGCGTAACGGTACAGAGCCGCCGTGTAGATGCCGTTCAGCGCCGAAGCGAAGAGCGCCAGGAGCACGTATCCGGCGACCATGATGCCGGCCACGAAGAGAATCGACAGACCCATGCCGAGCTGTGCCATGCCTACCATGACGGCAATGCTCAGTGCGGTCCAAGCGACCCCGAGTATGAACACGGCCCACCCCATGCCGAAGTTACCGATCACCTGCTCGCCCCACGTCCGCTTGAAGATCAGTGCGCTCTCCTTGACGGCGTCGATGGGTCCGATGTCCTTGGTGACCAGGATCGGGACAGTCAGATAGGTGGTCAGCGTCCAGGCGAGACCCATGAGGCCAACCACGATCTGCCCGACGATCCCCACTCGCTCCTGAATGAAGCGCAGGATCATGCCCACCGTTGCCGCGATGGCCGCGTAGCCGATGATGGCCCCCATGCGCTTCGACGCGATGGCGAGGCCGTCTCCGACCGTGGGGTCACCGCCGTCCAGGCGGATGAGCGCGGCCCCGACCAGTGCCGCGTTGAAGAAGAAGATCACCGTGTATTGGACGAGGTAGAACAGGAAACCGTACACGGCCATCGTGTAGCTGAAACTCTCGCCCTCGGCGAACATCTCAGGGCTACCGACCCAGAAGATGGGGGCGATGAAGCTCGCTGCCACGAGAATCGTCGCGATGCCCGACATGAGCGGAAAGACCATCAGCTCCTTGTCGAGCTTCAGCACGTTCGCACTCGCCTTGACCAGCGCGAAGCTGTTGGAGAAACGACCGGCCATCGCCTACCTCCGGGGCTCGAGTGATCCTTCCTTCGCGTGCATGCTACGGACCAAAGTGTGGGTTCATTCACTCGGCCGGAAGAGAATCATCAGCGGGCCACCGCGTCGGCCTCCCTCTCCGTCTCCACGAGCCGGCCCGTCTCCAGCTCGAGAACGAGGCGGTCCAGGTCGTAGATCTCGCCCAGAGATTCGATGATCGTGCGGATGTCGACCATCACCGATCGGTTCAACTCGGGCAGGTAGATGTAATCGCCTGGGAGGCTCTCGATGTTGCCGTCGAAGACGAGACCCACGACCTCGAGATCCTGATCCAGTGCCGGGGAGCCCGAGTTTCCTCCGATGATGTCGGACGTGGCGACGAAGTTCATCGGAGTAGAGAGGTCGAGCGTCTCCGAAGGGCCCTGCCAGCTCACCGGCAGGTCCCAGTCCTCCTTGCCGGCATGCGAATAGTGCCGGTCGTACAGACCGTAGATGGTGGTGAACGGGGGCGCCACCGTCCCGTTGTACTCGTAGCCCGCCACCACCCCATCCGCGATGCGCAGAGAGAAGGTGGCGTCCGGCGGGACGTCGGTCCCGTAGACCTCGTAGCGAGCCCGCCCCAGATCGGCTGCGAGCTCCTCCTCTTCGTCGAAAATCGAGAAGATGCCCTGGTACTCGATGTACGCCGGCACGATGCCCCGCATCACCGCGAGCGCCGGGTCCGCCATCGTGACCGTACCGTTCTCGATGGCGGCCACCGCCGTGGCCGAATCCTGGAGCTGGGACTGGCTCACCACCGCCCGGGCACGCTCCTCCACGCTCTGGCCGCCGAGCACGGCACGCGCGATGTCGGAGTCCGCGCCGTACGCACGGACGACATCCCGGAGGCGCGCCTCGAGCAGGAGTCGGTCGAGCTCTTGGGGTCTGTCGGGCACCAAGCGGATCTGATCGATCAGGCCGGCCAGTTGCTCCGGTGGGGCCCCGCCCTGACGCGCGCTGAGCACCTGGAACGCGAAGAAGGCCCGGAAGAGCGTGGTGGACCCGAACGTCGGGCTACCGAAGCCCAGGAACGTCGAGTACGGAGCCGCGAGATCGCGCTTCTGTTCCTGTAGCTCGGCCATCCGGTCGATGAGCGAGCCGTAGCGATCCACCAGATCCGGACGCGCTTCGATGGCGGCCTGGAACCGACGGTCCGTGTCGCGGCGCCGGGCGATGATGACCGGGTCCTCGAGTCCCTCTAGGCGTCCTTGGAACGCCTTGAGCGAGTTCGCGAGACTGAAGTAGTCGTTCCGTAGGTCGATCTCCTCGGCCTCGTCCGGGTGGGCGTCGATGTAGGCGCCCAGCGCTTCCATTCTGGTCCGGTAGAACTCGGTGACGTTGCGGTCCTCGACGTCGCGCCGAAACTCGAGCTCGGCGACGGTCTGCAGGCGACTCGTGGAGCCCGGGTTGCCCACGATGAAGATGGCGTCTCCCTCCTCGAGGCCGTCGTCGTCGACCGGGAAGTACGACTCGTTCGAGAGGGGCCCGCCGTCCTCGCCGTACACCCGGAAGAACGCGAAGTCGAGCGCGTAGCGTGGGTAGGTGAAGTTGTCGGGGTCGCCACCGAAGAACCCCATCTGGAGCTCCGGCGCCGCCACGAGCTTGACGTTCGTATAGCGGCGGAAGACGTACGCGGACGTGCGTCCACCGTTGTACAGCGACACCATCTCGACCGCGATGCCGGCCTCCTCGCCGCCCCGCTCACCGGAGAGCCGGTTCTCGATCTCTTCGAGGAGATCTTCCCGGGCATCACCCCGCCGCTCGGCCGACAGCGCATCGAGGGCGGCGTTGACCTCCTCGGTCACGTCGACGATTTCGATGAGCTGGTCCGCCTGGAAGTCCTCCACCGGCCTCTCGTCCACCAGGTCCGTAGCGATGAAGCCGTCGTCCAGGAGCGACTCTCCCTCCCGGGTGACCTGGCTCAGGAAATCGCGCGCACAGTGGTGGTTCGTCATGACGAGACCATTGGGCGACACGAACGAGGCCGAGCAGTTGGGAATGCGCAGCGCGCCCAGTCGGGCGCGCTCGAACCAGGCCGCATCCGCGGTGAAACCGTACGTCTCCGCGAAATACTCCGCGGGCGGCGCATCGAACGTCCACATCTTCCCCTGATCGAAGGCTCCGGCCCGGACCGTGTCCAAGTCGACTCCGAAGACCACCTGCGCGGCGGGTGTCGAAACCGGAGCCGGAGCCGGAGTCGGAGCAGCCGCCGGCGCGGGCGGAGGCGCCACGGCGGGCTCCGGCTGGCTGGGCGGCGGAGTGCCGCCGCCGGCGCAAGCACTCAAGAGAAGGGCCGCTCCAACGGCGGGCGCCGGGGAGCGGAGACCGAGCACGGACGAAAGGGACAGCGTCATGGTACCTCACCGGTTCTACGGATGCCTGCCCACCCGAAAGCGGGGCATGGAAGCTGGGCCGGCTCGTACGTGCTCACAAGCACGCCCCTGGCGGTACCGAGAACTCGGTCAGTTGCTCCGGTGGCGCTTCGAGACTTCGTCGAGGAGCTCGAGCTCCGCGGGCGTCAGGGCGGACATGCCCTCGGCCGAGATCTTGTCGAGGACCGCGTCGACCTTGTCGTAGAGCTTGGCCTCGTCTCGCTGGCGCTGGCCGGAGGCCTCAGCCGGCTGTTCCTCGGCGTTGTCGTCCCGTGGCACGATAGCGAGACGCCGACTGCGACTCGCCGCCCGCTGGAACTGCCGCAGCTTCTCGCGGGGGCGCCAGTCCGCCTTCAGGTACAGGAAACCGGTCAGCGCACCGCCGAGGTGGGCAAAGTGCGCCGTTCCGCTCCCCTCTACGCCCGCCTGCGCACCCAGCAGGTCCATCACGACGAAGAAGCCGACCAGGTACTTCGCCTGGATGGGGAAGATCCCCCAGATGTAGATCGGCGCGTTCGGCCAATTCATCGCGAAGGCCACCATCACGCCGAGCAGGGCACCCGAAGCACCGACCATGGAGACCGGCTGGAAGATGAAGCTGAGCGCCGCGCCGCCGAGACCGCAGGCGAGGTAGAAGTACACGAACTCGCGCCCGCCCCACTTCGCCTCGAGCGGCGGACCGAAGAAGAAGAGGATCAACATGTTCAGCACGAGGTGCCAGAGGTCGGCGTGCAAGAACATGTAGGTGACCGGCACCCACGGCCTGGACAGCAACTCGAGGGTGGGCTGGAACGCGAACCAGTCGATGATGAAGCGCTGCCCACGTGGGCCGAGCACCCAGGTGACGAAGAAGATCGCCACGTTCGCGATCAGCAGACGCTTCACCATGGGGGTGAGCGAGTAGCTGAATCCGAAACTTCTGGTTGAGTACGCCATGTCGATCTCGGGGACCAGCGAGGTCCTATCCAAACACCCTACCTCAGGGCAGGTTCCTGGGCCCGATACGACGGTCGACCCGAAGCACCGGGTCAGGTAGAATGGGCCCGCATGCGCTTCCGCGCGAGCCCGACGATGCGGTCGCAGAGCTCTGCGAAGGAGATGCCGGCGGCCCTCCCCGCTTTGGGCAACAAGCTGTTGGCCGTCATGCCCGGGGCAGCGTTCGCCTCGAGGCACCACGGCACCTGGTTCTCGTCCACGATGAAGTCGATCCGAGAGTAGTCGCGAAGGCGAAGCGCAACGTGCGCCTGAACCGCCAGTCTCCTGACGCGCTGCGACAGCTCGTCCGGGATGTCGGCCGGAAAGATCTCCTCCGCCATGCCGGGTTGATACTTGCACTCGTAGTCGAAGATCTCGTTCGCCGGGATGATCTCTCCGACCGGGAGCGCCGCGCCTCCCACCACGCCGACGGTCAGCTCGCGCCCGGTCACGTAGCGCTCGAACAGCACGAGGTCGTTCCAGCCCTGGCTCTCCTCGATGGCGTTCTGCAGCTCTGCACGGTCGTGCGCGAGGACGAGGCGCAGAGACGACCCTCCAGACGCGGCCTTCACGATGACGGGTAGACCCAGCGCCCGCTCCACCTCGTCCGCGGTCGCGGGGCCCTCCTTCCAGTCGGGGGTCGGCACGCCCGCCTGACGCAGGAGCCGCTTCGAAACCTGCTTGTCCATGGCGAGCGAACAGCCGAGGCGGTCGCTCCCCGTGTACACCACGCCGGCCGCGTCCAGCAGTGACTGGATGGTGCCGTCCTCCCCAGCACCGCCGTGCAATGCGATGAAGTAGACGTCGACCTCTGTGAGGTCCGGGTGCCGGGTGAGCGCCACCGCGCCGCCGGGGTCTAGGACTTCGAGCTCTGCGTCGGAGGGTGGGTCGGCCTGGACACCGCCTATGAGCAGCTTTCTCTCCTCGTCAGCGGAGAGGATGCCACGGACCGTGTCGACCGCCACCACTTCGTGACCCGCTTCCCTGAGCGCTCGGGAGACCTCGACACCGGACGCCAGGGACACGGCACGCTCGTCTGACACCCCGCCCATCAGCACGGCGATCTTCACAAGCGGACCTCGGGCACGCTCGGGTCAGATCCCGCCGGGCGAGCCGGGCACCCCCAGCGTATCCGGCCGTGGACGCTTCGAGAAGTGGACCGGAACCTCGGCCCACACCGCAATGCGCTTGCCGTCCTGCCGGGCGGGCGTGAACTGGAGCTGGCGGGCCCCCGCGACGGCGGCCGAGTCGAACGAGGCGTAGCCCGACGACTCGAGGACCTCCACACTGTCGATCGCCCCGACATCGCTGACGCGCACGCGCAGAAGGGTCTGGCCTTCCATGTCCTGGTCCCACATGTGGAGGGGGTACTCGATCGGCACCTCACCGAAGAGGGGTCGGGGCTGCTCGATCTCTCGCTCCGTCCCGCAGGCGGTGGCCAGGAGGGTGACCGTGACCCCGGCGCACAAGCGCACGATGCCAAACTCGCTCACGGCTTCTCCGGTGGTCGCGTGATGCTTCCCATCTCGTACAAAATCTCGAGTGCCTCCTTGGGGCTCAGATCGTCGGGATCGATCGCGCGCAGGCGCCTGACGAGAGGATGCTCTACATGGAACATGGACAGCTGATCTGGCGGGGCTTCGGACGGCGGGCGATAACGCCCGTGCCTTCCGAGCCCTTCGCCGCCACCGCTATGTGTTCCCTCCAGCTCGGCCAGAAGTTCCCGGGCCCTCTCCACGACGTTCCGAGGAAGCCCCGCGAGCCTCGCCACGTGGATCCCGTACGAACGATCTGCGCCGCCGTCCACGAGTCGACGCAGGAAGACGATCTTCTCGCCGACCTCACGCACGGACACGTTCATGTTCTTGACGCCGTGAAGGCGATCGCCCAGCTGTGTCAGTTCGTGGTAGTGGGTCGCGAATATGGTCTTGGCACCGATGCTCTCGTGGATGTGCTCGGTCACCGCCCACGCGATAGAGACCCCGTCGTACGTCGATGTGCCGCGGCCGATCTCATCCAGCAGCACCAGACTCCGGTCCGTGGCGCCGTGCATGATGGCTGCGGTCTCGCTCATCTCCACCATGAAGGTGGACTGGCCCCTGGCCAGATTGTCCGAGGCTCCGACGCGCGTGAAGATCCGGTCCGTCACCGGTAGGCGGGCCGAGTCGGCGGGGACCAAGGACCCGATCTGGGCCAGCAGCTGAATGAGCCCCACCTGACGGAGTACGGTGCTCTTTCCGGCCATGTTGGGCCCGGTGAGGACGACGATGTGACCCTCTTCCCCGAGCACCACGTCGTTCGGGATGAACTCCTCTCGTGGCATCATCGTCTCCACCACGGGGTGGCGCCCGCCGAGAATCTCGAGGTCGAAGCCAGTATGGACCTCCGGTCGGACGTAGCTCCGACGCACGGCCACTTCGGCGAGCGTGGCCAGTACGTCCAGCGCGGCGACGCGAGACGCGGCGTCTTGCAGGCGCTCGACAGACGAGGCTACCTGGTCGCGAACGGAAGCGAAGAGCTGGGACTCGAGTCGCCCGATCTCGTCCTCCGCGCCGAAGACCTTCTCCTCCCACTCCTTGAGCTCCGGCGTGAAGTAACGCTCGGCGTTGGCGAGCGTCTGCTTGCGGACGTAGTCGTCGGGCACCTTGTCCAGGTTGGCCTTGGTCACCTCGATGTAGTAGCCGAACACCTTGTTGAACCCGACCTTCACCGACCCGATGCCCGTGCGCTCACGCTCGCGAGCCTGAAGCCGCGCGATGAAATCCTTGGCGCCGTCGCGTATGGAGCGCGCCGCGTCGAGCTCCTTCGACCAACCCTCCCGGATCACCCCTCCCTCCGCCAGCGTCGCAGGAGGGTCCTCGGCAACGGCTTCGGACAGGAGCTGGAATACGTCCCCGAGGCAGTCCAATTCGGCCCCGAGCTCTCGGACCTTGTCGGCGTCGCTCTCGGCTGCCGTGGCCCGTACCTCGGGCAAGGCCGCCAGCGAGCGCCGGAGTGCCCCCAGGTCCCGCGGCGTGACGCGCGCGGTGCCGAACTTGCCCGCGAGCCGCTCGATGTCGCTTACCTCTCCCAGCACCTCGCGCAGCCGCCGTCTCGCATCGACCTGCTCGGCGAGCTTCGCGACGGCGTCCTGACGACTCCAAATCTCCTCGACCACGACGAGCGGCTCGAGTAGCCAGCGTCGCAGCATGCGTCCGCCCATCGACGTGACCGCCTCGTCGAGGACATCCAGCAGCGTACCACCTTCCTCGCCGCCCCTCATAGGCTCGATGAGCTCGAGATTCCGGCGCGTCATCTCATCGAGGAGCATGACGCTACCGGGGCGGCGAATCGAGACGGGCCGGAGGTGTGAAATCCCGGACGGACGGATCTCACGCAGGTAGTGGATCAGCGCTCCGGACGCGGACACGAGGGAGTCGTCGCCTTTCTGGAACCCCAGCCCGTCGACCGACTCCATTCCGTAGGCCCGAGCGAGCTCCAGACGACATCCTTCGACGTCGAAGAGCCAGTCGTCGCGCACGGTGAGCGGAACGGTTTGCACGGTCAGGGGGAGGTCTCCGGCCGCCAGCCTGCTCGGGACGAGAAGCTCCGACGGCTCCAAGCGCCCGAGCTCGGCCCGGAGCTCGTCGTCACGCACCAGGCGGACGGTCAGCTCACCGGTCGAGACATCCAGCGCGGCGAGACCGAACCCCCCGTCTTCGCCCGCCGAGAGCGCGACCAGGAAGTTGTTTCGGCGATCGTGGAGGAGGTTGTCGGCCAGGACCGTCCCGGGCGTGATGGTCTCCGTGACCTCGCGACGCACGATGCCCTTCGCCTCGGCCGGGTCCTCGACCTGGTCGCATATGGCGACGCGTCGCCCAAGACGCACGAGTCGTTCGAGGTAGTCGTCGAGCGCTTTGGCCGGCACCCCAGCAAGAGGGACCTTCGCAGCCGCCCCGTTGTTGCGCGCGGTGAGCGTGAGGCCCAGAAGCTTGGCACCCTCCTGGGCGTCTCCGTGGAAGAGCTCATAGAAGTCGCCGACGCGAAAGAAGAGGAGCGCGTCAGGGTGCTTGAGCTTGGCTTCTCGCCACTGCCGCATGAGCGGCGTCTCGCTCGACGTCATCCCTCAAAGTAGGGTCGAGCGTTCATCCGTGGAGTCGCAGGCACTACCGCCGTTCGATGGACTCAGCTCGCTCGTCTCGAACGAGCGAGGCCGTGTACCCGCGCGCCGTGACCTGCTCCAACTGCGCGCTGGCCTGCTGCCGCGTCTCGAAGCGTCCGATGCGGACGTGTATGAACGCGCTGCCCTCGACGCTGACGAGGCGCGCCGCGAGGCCTGCGTCGACGAGCTCTTCGTGGAGGGCGAAGGCCCTCGACTCGTCCGCGAATGCTCCGAACTGCACGAACCAGACCTGAGGCGCGCTCGGCTCCCGTGCCTCCCTGAAGGGGGGCGTGGCAGGAGGGTTCGCAGTAACGGAATCTGCCCCCGCTGCGCCGGTTGGCGTCGCGGGGTTGGCCTGCGCCGTCGTGGAGGCTGGCGGCGCGCCCGCGGCCGCCAACCAGGCCTCGGCGTCCCGACGGCTCGTGGATCCGGGGTAGTCGCGCACGAGCGTGGCCACGTGGCGCCTGGCCGCGTCCGCATCGCCCTGCGCGTGACTCGCCTGAGCCAGCCGGAAGAGCGCCTCGGGCGTGTAGGGGCTACTCGGATAGAGCACGACGAGTCGCTGGAAGTCGAGCACGGCCTGTGCCGGATCGACGGTCAGACGCCCGCGCAGCCAGAGCCCGAGCTGCAGGTCGCGCTGTGAGGAATCGTCCCGGGCGCCGTCCCACCAATCCATGAGCTCGACCCGAGCCTCCTCGGCCCTGCCCATGCGGGAGAGTTCCTCCACCCGGTTCAGCGTCGGGGACTGAGCAGCCACCGGAGCGAACGACACTACCAACATCAGAGCGGACAGAGATGCCCAAGTTCGCTTGCTCATGCGGCCTCCGAATAGGCTCGCTGGCCGAGCAGCCAGGTTTCGATGAAGTGCTCGTCGGTGTGCGGGCTCGCCTTGAGCAGACGGTCGACCTCCAGGAGTCCCGCCACAGCATGATCGATCTGATTCGTAGTCCATCGTTTCGCCTGCGCGCCGAGTCGTCTGGCCAGCCACTTCTGGTGGACGGGCAACACCCCCTCGAGGTCGCGCTGACCACCCTCGACCGCCACACCCAACCGCAGCAGGTGCGAGGTCAAGCCGATCACCAGCCCGACGCCGCTCTCCCCCTGTCCCAGGAGGACGGAAACCGCCCGTCGTGCCTCTTCGAAGCGCTGCTCGCCTACCAGGTCGAACCACTGCCAACGGTCCTGTGACGGGAGCGTCGTCCCAGCCGCATCCACGTCCTGCACGGTAATGCGTCCGCGGCCGCCGGCGAAGTCCGCCAGCTTCTCGAGCTCCTTGGCCAGCACACCGAGATTCGCGCCGATCGCGGCACCCAAGGCGCGCGCCGCTTCCACCTCCATCTCGATGCCATGCGTCTGCTCGGCCCGTTCCATCAGCCAACCCGGCACGTCGTCGCTCGTGATCTCCTTGAACTCGACCGCTTGGGCCCGCCGCGACAGCTCGGAGTAGAACTTCGCCTTCGAGCCCTTCGGCATCGTGCAGCTCATGAGAAGGGCGAGCCCGGGCGGTGGGTCGGAGACGACACCGAGCAGGACCTCCCGCGCGTGCTTGCTGGATGCCAGGCCCTCCACCTCTCGAAGAACCACCACCCGCCACTCGGCCATCATCGGTGGCGTTGCGAGAACCGATGCGAGCGTCTCCGAACTCACCTCACTGCCACGAAGCAGATCCAGGTTGAAGTCGCGCGTCGCAGGGTCGATGTGGTCATCGATCAGCTGACGGAGTGCCGCTTCCTTCCGGAAGGGATCGTCCCCGTGAAGATAGAACGCGCCCCCCTTAGTCGGGGGCAAGGCCCACCTGACGAGGTTGTGGACCGCCCTGATACCCACGGTTGAACTGTGAGTACTCGAAGAGGGTCGCGTCGTCCCAGAGGTCGCGCTCCAGCGCCGGCTCCGGTCGATCGCCCGAGCGAACGGTGGTGATCCCGGCGGGCGGCGACGCCACGCGAGGCGGTGCCCTGTCCACCACGATGGGCTGCATCTCGATCACCGGTGCCGAGCCACGCATGAGCGGAGCCCAGGCCGCGGCCGCGAGGAGGACCGCGATACCGAACACGGCGAGCGCCGGTGCCCCCGAGGCCACGTGATCCGAGAGCGAGCGCTCCTCGTGCACGTGATAGAGTCGGTGCTGGAGTCTTGGCGTGAAGTCCTCGCGGAGCTCCGCGCTGGGCAGCGTCTGCAGAAGGGATGAGCCGTGCTCGAGCACGACCTTGTAGCGCCGGCAAGACGAACAACCGGCCAGGTGTGCTTCCATGACCCGGAGTTCCTCGGACGATGCGGAGCCGTCCAGGTAGTCCGTGAAGCGCTGTAGGAGTTCGGAGCAGTCCATACTGTTCGCGGCTCGCCCGGGGGGTACCCGAGCTCGTAGTGCCCTGACTTGATCTTTGGTGTGATACTGCCGGTCCTTGAGAGGGTTCCCGGGTCCGATCGCGTGACGCGTCACCCGACTTGGCGGCGCACCCATGAGCACGACGGCCCCGCCGGGTCGACCGGCGGGGCCTCCACCCATCCCCTCCCCACGTTGTGCCACCCGCTTCGTACCTCAGTCGATCATGGGCGCGATGATGTTCGCGAAGTTGTTCCTGGCGCGGTTCAACCGGCTCTTCACCGTGCCGAGGTTGCAGCCGGTGATATCGGCGATCTCCTCGTACGTCTTGCCCTCCATCTCTCGCAGGACGAAGACGACTCGGTGGTGCTCCGGGAGCTGGCTCACCGCTTCCTCGACCTTGGCCCGAAGGTGCCGCTTGCGGAACAGGTCGTCGGGCTTGTACTGCGTGTCCTCCCACTCCAGCGGCCGGTGATCGGCGTCCCAGTTCTTCTTGAGGGTCTGAAACAGGACCAGCGGATTCCTGGACCGGTTGCGCAACTCGTTCTTGGCCAGGTTGCTCGCGATGGTGTAGATCCACGTCGAGAACTTCTTCGACTGGTCGAAGCGGTGCAGGTGCCTGTAGACCCGCACGAACGTCTCCTGAATCAGATCCTGGGCGCGCTCGCGATCGCCGATGGTGCGGTAGACGAAGTTGAGCAGGCGCTGGTCGTAGCGCCTGACCAGTTCGCTGAAGGCCCTCGGATCGCCGTCGAGGGAGGCCTGGACCACCTGGGAATCCGTGAGCTCACCGAGGTGAAGCCGGTGCGCCCGGGCTTCCCCGGTGCCGACCTGCGACTCGACCGCCTTCTTCTCCCGTGCCCTAGCCACGTCGCCACCTCCTGATCAATGCCGATCCGTGCCCAAGTGGCACACGATCGATACCGCGGGTCCAACTGTGCAGGCACCGTGCCAGGCCTGAAAGCCCGCAGCCACGCGGCGTACTTCCCTCCTGCGTCCTATCCGTGTGACGACTGAGCCGCGAAAAATAGGACATTCTGGCAGTCCTTGGGACGCGGTCCCTCACCCACGAGGTTGCCCCTGCTCCACCTCCACGGTAGCCACACCGAGCTCCTGGAGCGCGCCGGCCACCGAGTCGGCATCACCGACGACCACGATCTGCGCCTCCGCGGGCCGCATGTGGCGGCGCACCGCCGCGTGCGCAGCTGCCGTGGTCACCTCCCGCATGCGGTCGCGATACTCGTGGTAGTACGCGTCGTGCAGCCCGTAGACGACCAGCTGTGCGACCCGCGACGCGATCTGTCCGACGGTCTCCAGCTGCAAACCGAAGACGCCGGCCGCAAAGTCCCGCGCCGCCGAAACCTCCTGATCCGTGGGGCCCCCCTCGACCAGTCCCTCGAGCTCGGCCAGGATCTCACGCACCGCGGGCGCCGTCACGTCATTGCCGACGGCGGTGGAGACCTGGAACGGGCCGGGTCGTGCCCGGAAGGCGAAACGCGAACGCACGCCGTACGTGAAGCCGTGGCGCTCGCGGAGGTTCAAGTTGAGCCGGCTCGTGAACGTGCCCCCCAGAATCAAGTTCGCCACCGACAGCGCGAAGTAGTCCGGAATCAGCCGGTCCGCCCCGACATGGCCGACGCGCACCTCCGACTGCACCGAGCCCGGACGGTCCACGACGAGAATCGTCGGCTCACGCGTGGCCGGCACCACCTGGAAGTCGGCCGCGCTGGCGGGGACGCCCTGCCACCCCGCGAAGCAACGCTCTGCCAGCGCGGCTACCTCGCCCGCATCGACATCGCCCACGACGACGAGCCCGCCACCCTCGGGTCGGTAGTTCGCCTCGGCGTATCCGCGCAGCTGCTGGGCGCCGATCGGCTCGATGGACGAAGGCGTCCCATCGTCGCGTCTCGAGTACGGGATCTCGGAGGGGAAATAACGCGCCAAAGCCGTGTCACTGGCCAGTGAACCCGGATCCATCTCGCGCTGGCGCAGCCCGGCGAGGTGCTGCTCCTTTGCGCGGGCGACCTCGTCGTCGGGAAAGCCTGGCTGCAGCACAGCCTCAGCCAGGAGCTCCAGCGCCTCGGGCAATCGATCCGCGAGGCAGTAGACGTGCGCGGTGGACCCCTCCCAACCCGCGCTCGCACCGAATCGCGCACCTATGCTCTCGAGGGCCTCGGCCAACTCCGTACCGCTGCGCTTCCGGGTGCCCCCGTCGATCGCGGCGGCCGTGAGCACAGCGAGGCCGGCGCGCCCTGCGTCGAGGGCGGACTCCCCCGAGCGCATGAACAGCCGCACGCTGACCACAGGTAACCGCGAGACACGTGCGACACGAAGGTCGAGCCCGTTCCCGAGCCTGCGGCGGTCGATCTCCGGGAAATCGAAGTTTCGGATGGGGCCACCCCGTGGAGGAGTCGTCCGGTCGACCATGGTCATGCCCCCCCGTTCCCGTTGGCCGGTTGATAGGTCACGACGGCTCGGTTGTCCGGCCCGAAGCGCTCCTTGGCGTAGGAGCGGATCTGCTGCACCGTCACGGACCGCAGCCGATCGAGCAGCGTGTTCACCCGCTCCGGCTCGCCGAAGTAGAGCTCGAACATGGAGAGCTGGTCGGCCCTCGAGGCGACCTGCTCCAGGGCATGCACGAGATCGGTTTCGACCAGGGCGATCGCGCGGTCCACCTCGGCCTGCTCCACATCGCTGAGCGCCAGGACCTCCTCGCCGAGCGCGGCCTCGATGTCCTCCAGGCCGCTCCGAGCATAGCCCGTCGCCCAGGTCAGCAGCATCGATGCCCCGCTGAGGAGCGGATACTGATAGGAGATCGCGCTCTTGGCGACGCGCCGCTCTCTCACGAGCCGACGGTGCAAACGCGAAGCCCGACCCATCCCGAGGAGGGCGTTGCAGACCTCGCCTACGGGGAATTCATCGGACGAGAACGGCGGAGTCCAAAACGCCATGATCACGCGCGGAAGCGGGACGTCCGAGACGACTTCGTCCCTGACCGTGCCGCCGAGCCTCGGCTCGACGTCGACCCGCCCCGGGACGGGCGGAGTCGGTTCTCCGGCCGGGATCTCCCCGAAGTACCGTTCGACTGAAGCCACGGCGGCCGCGACTTCGACGTCGCCCGCCACGGTCAGCACGGCGTTGTTGGGCACGTAGAACGTCTTGAAGAAGAGCTCGACGTCGGCGAGTGACGCCGCATCGAGGTCCTCCATGGAGCCGATCACGGTGTGGTGATACGGATGATCCTCCGGGAATACGAGCCTCTGTAGGCGCTCACCCCAATCCCCGTACGGCTGGTTGTCGTACCGCTGGCGCTTCTCGTTCTTCACCACCTCGCGCTGGTTGTCCAACTTCTCCTGATCCATCGCAGGAAGCATCCAGCCCATGCGATCGGCCTCGAGCCAGAGTGCCAGATCGAGTTCGTGCGACGGCACGGTGTCGAAGTAGTTGGTTCGGTCGAACCAGGTCGTGGCGTTCAGCGTCCCACCGACGCCTTCGATCAGCTCGAAGTGACGGTTCTTGGGGACGTGCGCCGACCCCTGGAACATCATGTGCTCGAACAGGTGCGCGAATCCCGTCTTGCCAGGCGGCTCGTTTCGGGAGCCCACGCCGTACCACAAGTTCACCGCGGTGACGGGCACCGTCGGGTCCGGTGAGATCACCACCTTCAGGCCGTTGTCGAGCCGGTGTCGCTCGATGGGAATCGAGAGGCTCACGGGCGCTCCTGCAGCCTCGAGCGGAGCAGCTCGGGTGCGAGCGTGTCGGAAAAGAACGCGAGGGCGGCCTCCGGGCCCGAGTCGAGTCGCTCCTCCACGTCGGTGACGAGGGCCAGATCCACCTCGGTGGCGTGGAGCCGACCTCGCTCCAGCATCTCGTACGCTCCGTCTTCACGACCCGTGGCGGCCAGGGCGAGCGCCGCCGCCAACTGCGCGTCGAGGTCGTCCGGTCTCAGACGTGCACCTTCGAGCAACTCACCCGACCCCTCCTCCCCCCGATCCCCCTCCCAGAGCACCAGCCCGAAGACGATCCGCGACCAGCCATTCTCCGGGTCGAGACGGACGGCGTCCGCGAGCGCATCCGCAGCCAGGTCCCACTCCCCCCCGAGCGCGCGAGCGACGCCCAACTCGTAAAGGATCTCGGCGTCCTCGGCCTCGAGCTCGACGGCCGCGGTGAGCTCCTGGATCGCCTGCTCGACAAAGCCCTCACGCGACAGGTACGCCCCGTACAGCATGCGGGCGAGCGGAAGCCGCGGGGCCGTGACCGCCGCCACGCGGAGCGCCCTCTCCGCGTCCGGATCGTCGAATGCGGCGATACCGTTGCCGGCCGTGGCCAGCACGTGGGGGTCTTCCGGGTCCAGCGCGAGGGCCCGCTTGAAGCGCTCGTATGCGACGCCGTCGAGGCCCAACTCCCGCTCCGCGACGCCGAGCCAGCAGTGCAACGCGGGCTCGCTGTCGAAGTCGGCCAACTGCTCGCGCAGTAGCTCCGCCGCTCCCTCCCAGTCACCCTCCTCGGCCAGAGAGTGCACGCGCTCGAGGAGTTCGGTCACCGTCACCGTGCAGTCACGAGGTCGCGTCCCGTCATCGCGGCGGGCGGCTCGATGCCCAGGTAGGCGAGCACGGTGGGAGCCACGTCCGCGAGTCGACCCCGTTCCACCAGAGCGACGGCATCGTCCGCCGGATCGAAGAGGATGAAGTCGACCGGCTCAGTCGTATGCGCAGTGTGCACGTTGCCCTGCTCGTCGATCATCTTCTCGCAATTGCCGTGGTCCGCCGTCACCAGAGCGACCCACTCGGGGTGCTCCCGGACCGCACCGAGGATGTCGGCGAGGCACTCGTCGACGGCCTCGACGGCCTTCACCGCGGCCGGAATCGAACCCGTGTGGCCGACCATGTCCGGGTTCGCGAAGTTGACCAGGATGAAGCGGTAGTCCCCATCCCTGATGCCTGACATCACGGCGTCGGCGACACCCGGTGCGCTCATCTCCGGCTGGAGGTCGTACGTGGCAACCTTCGGGGAGGGGATCAATACACGCTCCTCACCCTCGAACGGCGTTTCTTCCCCTCCGTTGAAGAAGTACGTGACGTGGGCGTACTTCTCGGTCTCCGCCGTCTTGAGCTGGGCGAGTCCCTGGGTCGCGACGACTTCGGACAAGCCCATGCGCACGTCCTCGGGCGCGAACGCGACCCGCACGGGGAGGTCGTCCTCGTACTCGGTCATGGTGAGGACTTCGGCCGGAGGCTCGGCCCCTCGCTCGAAGCCATCGAAGTCCGGCCGCGCGAGCGCCGACACCAGTTGCCGCATCCGGTCGGCCCGGAAATTGAGCATGATGACCGCATCTTCAGGTCTGATTCCGCGCTCGCCGACCCCGCGCACGCCGGTCGGTGGAACGAACTCATCCGTGATGTCGGCAGCGTAGGACCGCTCCAGAAAGTCGGACGTGTCCTCCCACGCCTCGGCCTCGCCCTTCACGATCAGGTCGTAGGCGCGCTTGGTTCGCTCCCAACGCTTGTCCCGGTCCATGGCCCAGTAGCGGCCAGTGACCGTGGCAATCTTCCAGTCCTCGCCCCGGGCGAGCAAGGACTCGACCTCATGCAGATAGCTCGCGCCTCCGTGGGGGGAGGTATCGCGTCCGTCGGTCAGGCAGTGGACCCGCACCGGGACGTCGGTCGGCAGGAGCTCACTCAGGGCGGCGAGATGCCTGATGTGGCTGTGAACCCCACCGTCCGAAATCAGCCCGATGAGTTGCAGCACGCCGTTCCGTTCCCGCAGTCGGCCGATGAGGGCGTCCAGGCCGAGTTGCCCGGCCAGGGTCCCCTCGGTCGCCGCACTGTCGATGCGTGCGATGTCCTGATGGACGATGCGCCCGGCCCCGAGATTCAAGTGCCCGACCTCGGAGTTGCCCATCTGGCCGTCCGGCAGGCCGACGTCCGGTCCGGAGCACGCCAGGCGCGTGCGTGGGCGACCCTCGTACAGCGAGCGGTAGGTGGGCACCTCCGCCTGCTCCACGGCGTTGCCTTTGTTCGGTGGGACGTCGAAGTCCGAGTGGCCCCAACCGTCGAGAATGACGAGAAGTACTTTTCTCATCGCGAGAATCTAACCAGGATCGCGAACGCCCCTACCCCAGGCGGGGACGGCTACCGGATACACGCGCGGCCCCGAGCGCCGAGGCACCCGGGGCCGCCGTGAAGACCGCGGTAGGAGCTACTGCCGCACGTAGCGGTTCAGGCGACCCGGGGCCGGCCCGACCTCCGCGCCGTAGATGACGCCGTTGATGTCCGCAACCACGCCCTCGGCCGTGCACGTGCCACGGCAGTCGGGCTGCGGATCCGGGATCAGTGCCCAGACCTCGCCCGTGCGAGCGCTGCCGACACGGATGCCACGCGTCCAGTCACCGTGCGCCGGGTTCACCGACCCCGACTCGGAGTCAGCACCGTACAGAACGTCGTCCTGATCGATGTAGATCCCGCTCAGGCGGCTGAACTGGTACCACTCATCCAGGAAGCGACCGTTCGAGTCGAAGATCTGGATGCGGTCGTTGCCCCGGTCCGCCACGAAGAGACGCCCGCGCGAGTCCATGGCCAGCGAGTGCGGCTGGTTGAACTGTCCCGGCTGATCACCCGTGCCGCCCCACTCGAAGAGGTACTCGCCGCGCGAGTTGAACTTGATGATGCGATTCCGGCCCTGACCGTGTCCTTCGCCGACGTAGATGTCGCCGTTGCCGGCCACATAGACGTCGTTGGGCTGCCAGAAGAAGTCGCCGCGGGGACCCGCAGCGGCCATCTCGCCCATCGGGACTCCGCCGCGACGTCCGAGCACCATCAGTACCTGGCCGGTCGGGCTGAACTTGATGACCTGGTGACCGTAGTAGTCGGCGTTCGGATCCGGCGGTGGCGCGCCGCGTCCACCGGGACGGTTGTCGCGGCCGTCGGCGACCCACACGTTGCCCTCGTGGTCCACGTCGATGCCGTGCGGCCAGTTGATCATACCGGCCCCGAAGCTGATCAACAGGTTTCCCTGGGGACCGAACTTCATGACCGGATCGACATCGGGGTTCTGCGTGCACGCGCCGATGTTGCCGCCGCAGCGCTCGGCCACCCAGATGCTCACGCCGTCGACGTCGACGTCCACCGCGCTGGCTGACCCGAACGACCGACCCTGAGGCATCTGCGCCCACCCTTCGATGGTCCGGTACGGGTTCGGAAGGTTGTTGGTCGGCGCCATGTCGGCCTGCGCCGCCACGACCGCGGGAAGCACGGTCATGGCCGCGAGGACCATGATCGATGCCGACCTGAGGTGATTCGTTCCTGACATGTGTCGACTACGCTCGCTGATGGGGGTCACGATGCTTGGGGTTGGCCCTTTGGCCTAGCCGGGCCGAAGGGGGCAGCCAACGTACGGTTGGCCGCTGGCCCTGCCAAGAACCGGTCGCTCCCCACTTCAGAAGACGACGGTCTTGTTGTTGTAGGTGAGCACCCGGTGCCGGACGTGATGCCAGACCGCCCGTGCCAGCACGATCTTCTCCAGGTCCTTCCCCTGCCGGACGAAGTCCGCGACCGAGTCCCGGTGCGAGACGTGAATGACGTCCTGCGCGATGATCGGACCTTGATCGAGATCGGGGGTGACGAAATGGCTCGTGGCCCCAATGATCTTCACGCCGCGGGCGTGCGCTTGCTGATACGGCTTGGCACCGACGAAGGCCGGCAAGAACGAGTGGTGGATGTTGATGACGGAGCCAGCGAAGACGCGCAGGAAGTTCTCGCTGAGGATCTGCATGTAGCGCGCCAGCACCACGGTATCGACGCCGTGCTCCTCGAGGAGCGC
>JAHEKM010000156.1 GCA_024638325.1 Gemmatimonadota bacterium
GACGACAGCGGCCGTGGTGCCGCTCTGGGCGACGGCGGGCACCGACAGCAGTAGAGTGCAGGCCACGACGACGAGCGGGGGCAGCAGTCCTCGGAGTCTTCTCAAATGCCGGAGCCAGTAGGGGGGTGTCGGGGTGGGAACGGGACCGCTCACGTAAAACATACGCGCGCCGCGGCCCGCGATGGTAGGATTCCGGTCGGTCGCCGAGAGGTCCTGACTAATCGGTGTCGGGTAGGGCCGAGCGGAGGAGGGCGGCGAGAGACCTTTCGTCCATGGCGCGCGCCTTGGAGACGGCTTCCTCGTAGGAACTCTCGATGAAGATCACCGTCGTCTGGGCCGACCGGACCTCGCCGCCCGCGCCCGCGACATCGAACCGGAGTCGGCCACGGTAGCTGGTGGGACGGCGGGGGTCGTCGTCGAGCTCGAGGTAGGTGTCCCAAAGAAGCCCGCCGTGCGCGATGGTCGCGACATGTAGGCCGTTGGGGTCGTGCGGGCGACGCTGGGGCGCTGGGGTCATGTCAGGAGGATATGCGGAGGTGACCAGGGAGTACAACAGGCATGAAGCCGCCGACTGGCATCACGCCCGTGCTCTGAGCACACGCCGTGCCGCTCGCAGAGCCACACGCATCTCGCGCAGCTCGGACTCCCCGAGCTCTTCGCCGCCGTAGCGAGCCCTGAGGTAGAGATCGACCACCCGCTCGGCGGGCCTGGCGGCGGTGAGGCGGTCCTCGCGCACACGCTCCAGCAGTGCAAGCGGCGTGGTGCCACTCAGAACGCCCACGCCAGCGCGAGCGCACGCATTCCTGAGCTGCAGGTACATACGCGTGGGGGCCGTGAGCCGGATCGCCGGACCCCCGCGTTGGGCCCACATGAAGCCACCCAAAAGCATGAGCACCAGGAGCGCACCCCCGAGCAGGCGCACGAGCCTACCCGCTGCTGCCGCACCACCGTTCAAAGCCGCAGCCGGGTCCCGTGAGAAGAGCCCGGCGAAGATCCCCGCCTGCTCGTCGGTCCCGTAATCGAGGACCCACTTGCTCCACCGGTGCTGTAGCCCGTCGAAGAAGATCCTGCCGGGCCAGAACCAGGCGCTGGTCACGCTCCCGTCGGCCGCACCGGCCGGTGTCGGATCGAACGTCACCCATCCGTATCCCTGGAACCACACCTCGACCCAGGAGTGGGCCTCGTTCTGCGTCACGGCGAGATAGTCGCCGAACTGGCTCCACTGACCGCCCAGGAAGCCGTTCACGTTGCGCGCCTGGATGCCGAGGCTTCGCAACAGCACGACCATGGCCGTGCTGAAGTACTCGCAGTGGCCGGCCTGTCGCTCGAAGAGGAAGTGCTCGAGCGTGGCCTCGCTCGCCGAGGCCGGCAGGTCCCGCGTGTAGTCGAAGCCCTGGAGCCAGTCCCGTATGGCGACGACCCGATCGTAGCGGTTGTCGAGCCCCTCGGTCAGCGAGTCGGCCAGCTGGCGAATGCGCGGATCGATGTCGGGGAGTTGGAGAAAGTGGGTTGACGAAGGCGTGAAGCCGCGGTTTGCGAGACGGAGCGCTTCGGGAGGAGGAGGGAGGGCCGACGCCCACGCGGTATAGATCGGTGCGCTCGATCCCCAGTAGACGTAGTCCCCGGCGTTGTCGAAGAGCGGCTGGATGCCGTTCTCGGAGTCGATCTCGAGCACGGGGTGGAGCGAGAAGAGCACCCGCACGTCGAGTGGTGCACCGAAGACCTTGTACTCCAGCACCGGATCGCCCCAGAGCTCACGGTACCACTGGCGCGGTGCCTGGGAGGGCGGCAGCTGCTCCGTGCGCGTCCAGCGTACCCCGTCGAAGCGGTCGTAGGAGCGCCCCCGCCAATGGAGTGCGCCCAGGTTGGCCGGTGCGCCGTCGGGGAACTCCACCCGCAGCACGATTTCGGGGTTGGCGAGGATCGTGGAGCCGTACTGGCCAATGGAGATCTCGTCGCTGAACCCCGCGATGGACGTTGCCAGCTGCTCGCCCCGTCCGGCCCATCCCTGGGAAACGCGCGGGAACGTGACGAAGACGAACATCGCGACCATGAGCGTGACGCCCGACAGGACCCCCGCCGTGCCGAGCAGGCTACCGCCCAGCGGCACCTCCCGGACGCCGTACACCTCCGAGCGGCGGCGCACGTGTCCGACCATGAGCGCGAGCGTCGCGAGCAGGACGTAGGCGACGAACGCGATGAGAAAGACGATGCCGGGACGGTACGCGGTGGACGCCAGGATCAGCGCGAATGACAGCGCGTACAGTCGGAGGTCGTTGGGCGCGTCCAGCGAGCGCAGCGCCTCGGCCGCGAGCAGCAGCAGCAGCAGGTCCACGACCGGGATGACGATGTCCTCCCGGATGAAGAGGACGTGGATCAGAGCCCGTACAACCAGGAGCGTCGCCAGCGGAAGCCAGACTCGCTCGAGCCGGGCCGACAGCTCCGGGTCCGGGTGCCAGAACAGGGCGGTCGCCAGCGCCACCGCGGCCAGGAAGGCCGAGATCGGCTCGAACCCCGCACCGCCCGCGAACGCGATCAGGCCGGCGAGCGACATCAACACGGCGAGGCGACGGTGGAAGCGGCGCAGGTTCATGTTTCCATCCCCTCGGGCCACTCCAACTTCGCCCCCGCTCCCACGGCGTAGACGTCTCCGAAGTCGCCACCGGTCGGTCGCACGCACACGAGCACGCAGCTTTCCCGCCCCACGGGTGGGTCGGGGGTCGGGTCCTCCGGTGTGAAGTCCACGCGCGCCAGGATGTCGAGCGCCCGCTCGAGCTGCGCGGCTCCCTCGCCCGGCTCGAGTAGCGCGCCCCCGGCCAGGAGAGCGAACGGTCGTCGCTCGGCTGTCGCGAGCGCGGCAAGCGAGGCCGCCACCTCGATCGCGACCTCGGCGGCCTCGTCGGGCGGCCCCGTGGTATCCAGGCAGATCCACCGAGTCTCGGCGCCGTCGCGCTCGTACTCGCGGATCACGGGCTCACGCAGCCGGGCGGATGACTTCCAATGGATGTCCTTGGGGTCGTCGCCGGCCCGGTAGCCCCGTAGGCTCCGGTACTCGCCGCGCGTCCCGCGCGCACCGCGTCGGGTCGTGCCGCTGCGCCTCAGGCGGCCGGATCCGCCGACGGGCGGTCGCACGCGACGGTCCGTCCGGGGCCAGACCATGACCTCCCCGGGCAGCTCGATGTCGCGCTCCTTCCGGAACATCCCGAAGGGGAAGGAGGTGGACAGCGTCACGGTGTCGAGCGGGTAGATCCCGCGGCGGACGAAGCTGTTGGCCGAACGGGCTTCCACGGTCCCACCTGCTCCCACGTGCGCGATGAAGGCGCGACCGGGCAGGCCCTCTTCCACGATCTCGACCGCGAGGCTCGGTAGGAACCGCTTCCGGTTCAGGACCGTGTAGCCGAGCCTGAGCTCCTGGCCCACGGTGACCGGGTGAGCTCTGTGGCGCTCGATGCGAACGTCCCTGATCGCCTGCTCCGAGAGCCAGCTGCTCACCACGATGAAGCCGATCATGGAGCCGAGCAGAAGGTAGAGCAGGTTGTTGCCCGTGTTCATGGCCGCGAAGCCGACCATGAGCGTGCCGAACGTGAACGCGAGCCCACCGGACGTGAAGTAGAAGCGCCGCCATGCCCGGATCTGTCGCCAGATCTCCCGTAGGAATCGGAGTGCGGCGCTCAACGGGTTCGTCGGCGCCGGCATCGGCTCCCGAGAAGCACGTTCGGCTCGCCCGGCCGCGGTCAAACCGGTGCCTCGACCTCCTCCAGCAGCCCGAGGAGGATGTCCGCCGCCTCCTCGTGCACGTCGAGCGTCGTCCCGGACGCGCCCGCGGGGAGGATGCGATGGGCCAGACACGGCACGACGAGGTCGCGCACGTCGTCGGGCACGAGGTACGTGCGGCCGTTCGTGAGCGCGAACGCCCTCGCGGCCCTGAACAGCGCGATGCTTCCGCGCGGGCTCACGCCCATGCGGAGCCGTGGCGTGGCGCGCGTCGCCGCGACGATCGCCATGAGGTAGTCGAGGATGGCGGGGTCGACCTCGACCTCCTCGATCCGCTCCTGCAGCTGGATGACCTGAGTCGGCTGGAGCACGGTGCGCATGCGATCGATGACGGGCTCGAAGCTGGCCGACTCCGTAATGATCCGTCGCTCGGCCTCGTCGTCCGGGTACCCGACGGTGATGCGCATGAGAAAGCGGTCTAGCTGGCTCTCGGGCAGCGGATACGTGCCGTGGTGCTCGAGCGGGTTCTGCGTCGCCATCACCAGAAACGGCTTCGGCAGTTCGTACGTTCGGTCGTCGATCGTGACGCTGCCTTCCTGCATCGCCTCGAGAAGGCCGCTCTGTGTGCGAGGCGGCGCTCGGTTGATCTCGTCGGCCAGCACGACGTTCGCGAAGATGGGGCCCGGCCGGGTCTCGAAGGTCGTCGTCTGCGGGTTGTAGACGGATACGCCGAGCACGTCGGAAGGAAGGAGGTCCGCCGTGAACTGGATGCGCCGGAAGTCCAACCCGAGCGCTTTGGCGAGCGCGTGGGAGAGCGTCGTCTTGCCGACCCCGGGGACGTCCTCGAAGAGCACGTGCCCGCGCGCGAGCAGGGAAGCGAGGGCGAGTCGCACGACCTCGCGCTTACCGTGGAAGACGTTCTCGACCTCCTGTATGAGGTGGTCCAGAAGCTCCAGCGAGGGCCTGGCCTCACGGGTCGGGGCGGTCGCGCTCGTTTCGGGCATGATCCCTTATGATAAGTGCCGCTGCTGGACACGAAAAAGGTATGACACTCGCCCCACGGAAAGGTTCTCTACGGGGCCGTTATACCACCTTGACCCCAACCCTTCGATGCCGGTAGGTTCTCCCTGCTTTGGGGCCATGTTCCGATTTGTCACAAGCGTTCTGTCCGTAGCGGAATCGGCCCATTTTGCGGTCCTCTCCCGACCGTGATTGCTTCGCTTCAGGAGCACTGCATCGGATGAACAGAAACTGGCTGATCGGCGGCCTCGCGAGCTTCCTTCTCGCGCTGGCGGGTGTCGCGTTCGTCCAGGGCGGCGGAGGCGAGGGTGCCGCGGCCGAGGCTGGCGGCGACATCGTCCAGCCCATCCAGTTCCCTCACAATCTCCACGCCGGTAGCGGTCCCGAGCAGGCCAACATGGACTGCATGTTCTGCCACTTCTCGGCCGAGCGGTCCGTGGACGCGGGCATCCCGCCGGTCTCGTCGTGTTGGGGCTGCCATCAGGTCGTCCAGGGCCGCAACAACCCGGCTGAGGTCGCGCGGATCGGCGAGTACTACCAGAGCGGGGAGTCGATCCCGTGGGTGCGTATCTACAAGATCGCCGACCACGCCCACTTCCCGCACATGCGGCACATCAATGCTGGCCTCCAATGTCAGGAATGCCACGGAGAGGTGCAGGAGATGGGCGTCCTGACGGAGCGCAGTCCAGTCTGGGGAGGAGCGAACATGGGGTGGTGCGTGGACTGTCACCGGCAGCCTGACGAGCAAGGCGTGCAGCAGGCGTCCACGGACTGCGCCGTATGTCACTACTGACCTCGGGCCCCGACGCGCGGCCCGCTCAAGCCCTGCGAGGGTAGATGGCTAGGGATCTGGCCGAACGCGACGACGGAATCAAGCGCCGTGACTTCCTCAGGGTCGTAGGTGTCACGGGTGCGGGTGCCACGCTCACGGGATGCTCCACCGACGAGGTCGAGCGGCTCCTTCCGTACGTCAACGCCGACGAGGAGATCACCCCCGGCGTAGCCACCTGGTACACGACGGTCTGCGGAGGCTGCGCGGCCGAGTGCGGCATGTGGGTACGGACGCGCGAGGGGCGCGCGGTGAAGATCGAGGGCAACCCGTCGCATCCGGTCTCGCAGGGCGGCATCTGCTCGCGGGGCCACGCGACGCTCCAGCACCTCTACAACCCGGACCGCTTCCACGGCCCGATGATCCGCGAGGGTGATCGCTTCCGTCAGGGCACCTGGGACGAGGCCGAGCAGCTCCTCGCCGCACGCATCCGTCGGGCGCAGAACCCGCAGAACGCAGTCGACGCCGGTAGCGTGATGTTCATCGGCGGCCACATGGGCCCCTCGCTCAGCCGTCTCGTCGACCAGTTCCTGGGCGCGGTCGGCGGAGCCCGCATCGGCTACGACGCCGTCTCCGACGCACCGCTTCTCGAGGCCGCCCGCATCGCTTACGGCGCGAGCGGACTGCCGCGCTACGACATCGGCGCCGCCAACCTCCTCCTCTCGTTCGGCTACGACTTCATCGAGACGGGGAGCTCGCCCGTAGAGCACAACAAGGGCCTCGCTCGCATGAGCGCGGTCGACGACGAATCGCACGAGAAGGGCACCTTCG
>JAHEKM010000157.1 GCA_024638325.1 Gemmatimonadota bacterium
GTCGGAAACGAAGGCGCGCGAGGCGGGGCTGTCCTACGTGAAGCTCGACGGGGATGTCGGTTGCTGCGTGAACGGCGCCGGGCTCGCGATGGCCACCATGGACCTGGTGAAGTACTACGGTGGTGAGCCGGCGAACTTCCTCGACATCGGCGGTTCTTCCAACCCGGACAAGGTCGTCGCCGCCCTGGAGATCATCACGTCGGATCCGAACGTGAAGGCGATCCTCTTCAACATCTTCGGCGGCATCACCCGCTGCGACGACGTCGCCAACGGCATCGTCGAGGCGACCAGCCGGATCGACATCGAGGTGCCGATCGTGATTCGCCTCACGGGGACGAACGAGGACATCGCCCTGAAGATCCTGGAGGACGCCGGGTTCAGCGCCTACACCTCGATGGACGCGGTGGTCGAGAAGGCCGTCGAGCTCGCGAAGGGAGCGGAGGCCTGACATGGCGATCTTCACCAACTCCGAGACCAAGCTCGTCGTCCAGGGGATCACGGGCCGCGACGGCTCGTTCCACACGACCCAGATGATGGAGTACGGCACGAGCGTCGTCGCGGGCGTCACGCCCGGTAAGGGCGGCCAGACGTTCGAGGGTCCCGGCGGCAAGGGCGTCCCGATCTTCAACTCGATGGACAAGGCGGTCGCCGAGACGGGCGCCAACGCCTCGTGCATCTTCGTACCCCCGGCCTTCGCCGCCGGCGCGATCATGGAAGCCGCGGACTCCGGCGTGGACCTCGTCGTCGCCATCACCGAGGGCGTGCCGGTTCAGGACATGGCACGCGCCCACGCCTTTGCGCGCGACAAGGGCGCGCGCGTACTCGGGCCGAACTGCCCGGGCCTCATCAGCGTCGGCGGCGCCAAGATCGGTATCCTGCCGGGCTCGATCGTGGCAGAGGGCCCTGTCGGGCTCGTCTCTCGGTCGGGCACGCTCACGTACGAGGCCGTCTACCAGCTCACCACCGCTGGATTCGGTCAGACGACCTGCGTCGGCATCGGCGGCGACCCGCTCAACGGCACCAACTTCATCGACTGCCTGAAGGCGTTCGAGGCCGACCCGGCGACCACGGCCATTGTGATGATCGGCGAGATCGGCGGCACGGACGAACAGGAGGCCGCCGAGTTCGTGAAGGGCGAGATGTCCAAGCCGGTGGTCGGCTTCATCGCTGGTCAGACGGCCCCGCCCGGACGCCGGATGGGTCACGCGGGCGCGATCATCAGCGGCGCCGGCGGGTCTGCGGCGGAGAAGATGGAGGTGCTGGAGCAGAACGGTGTGCCGGTGGCGAAGCGGCCCGCCGACATCGTGGGCCTCGTGCGCGAAGCGCTGGCCTGACCACGAGCGTGGACGGGACAAGAGCATGACGGATGAAACCCCTGGAGCGTCGCTCCTCGTGGAGGACGCAATCGAGCAGGTCTCGTACCGGCTGAGTCCCGAGACCCCTCTCGCGGACGTCATCGATCTCATCGTCAGCAAGCGCGTCGGGGCACTGCCGGTCGTGGGTGAGCGTTCCGAGGTGCTCGGGATCATCACTTCGGGTGACGCCCTCGATCAGATGATCCGTGGCAGTACGACGGAGGGCGGGGCCTCGGGTGATCGACTGACCGCCCGCGACGTGATGACACGCACCGTGCTGTGCGTGTCGGAAGGGCAATCGCTCATCGAGGCGGCGCACATGATGGTGAACAAGAAGGTCGAGCAGCTCCCCGTGGTCCGGGAAGGCGAGCTGGTCGGCATGATCACGCGGAGCAAGGTGCTCCGTGCCATGCATACGGGAACTACCGAACTCGAAGGAGAGGCAAAGTCGTGAGCCAGACACTGGCCATCATCAAGCCCGACGCGGTCGGGTCGGGCAAGGCGGGCAAGATCCTCGCGCATCTGGAGGGCGCTGGCTTTTCCGTCCGGGCCCTGAAGTTGCTCTCGCTCAGCGCGGAGCAGGCAGGTGCGTTCTACGCCGTGCACGAGGGCCGGCCCTTCTACGAGGAACTCGTCGAGTTCATGACGTCCGGGCCCGTGATTCCCATGGTGCTCGAGGCGGACGACGCGGTGCCGCTCCTGCGAGAGACGATCGGCGCCACGGATCCGGCCGAGGCCGCCGAGGGGACGGTCCGCAAGCTCTACGCCGAGTCCAAGGGTCGGAATGCGATCCACGCGTCGGATTCCGACGAGAACGCGGCCAACGAGATCGGCTTCTTCTTCTCGGACCACGAGCGGCTGGGGATCGGCTGACCCCGGCCACGGGACGCCGACAACCTAGACAAAGTCGGTGCGGGACTTAGGTTTGACGCCGATGCTCAAGGTGGATCTGGGGCGCGTTGCTCGGGAGGGTTCGGTTCTCGTGGAGGGTCGGCTCCCGGCCGACGCTCCGCTCTGGGAGAAGAGTGGCCTCACGTGGGGCGACGCCGCGGATGTCAGCATCCGGGTCTCGTGGGCGGGAAGCGGCGAGATCGTAGGACGGGGGCGGGTCAAAGGCACGCTCCAATGGGAGTGCCGGCGCTGTCTCGAGCCAGTGAGCACGGAGGTGGACGAGGAGTTGACCCTCGTATTCTTCGAAGGTGGGTCCGAGGCGGACTCGGCGGACGCGGGGGCGTTCGCGTACGACCCGCGGGTGGGGGATCTGGATCTGAGTGAGGCTGTACGCGAGGAACTGGTCCTCGCGGTGAATCCATACGTAGTGTGTGACCCGGAGTGCCCCGGACTCTGTCCGCGGTGCGGCACCAGCCTGAAGGACGGGCCATGTGGCTGCACCGAGGAAGACCGGGACCCACGCTGGGACGCGCTCCGCGAACTGAAGGGGTAGGTAGAGATGGCTGTTCCGAAGAAGCGGACCTCGAAGCAACGCAAGCGGAAGCGCCGCACGCATTACAAGGCCGAGGGCGTGACCGTGAACTCGTGTCCGCAATGTGGTGACCCGAAGCAGCCGCATCGGGTCTGCCCGACATGCGGATTCTATCGCGAAGAGTCCGTCATCGAAGTCGAGGTAGACTGACCTCCGCCGCCCGGCAGTCGACCGGGGCGGTGGCAGTGAACGTGCCCGGCCGCGCCGTTACGGGTCTGCACCGGGTAGCCGAAGACACGAGACGGGAGCAGCCGTGCGCATAGCGCTGGATGCGATGGGGACCGACCGGGCACCCGAGCCCGAGGTCGCAGGAGCCCTTGAGGCGCTGCGGGACTTCGAGCCCGACGTCGAGGTCGTGCTCGTGGGCGACGAAGCAACGATCCGGGCGGAGCTCGCCAAGCACGGCGACCCGCCCGAACGGCTCGTGATTCAGCATGCGCCCGACCGCGTGACGGCGGCGGACCCCCCGGCGTCCGTGATCCGCAAGAAACCCGACTCGTCCGTGGTTGTGGGTCTGAAGCTGCAACAGGCCGGGGAGGCGGACGCCTTCGTCAGCGCCGGCTCCACGGGCGCGGTCATGGCGACCTCCCTCTTCACCCTACGGCCGCTGCCCGGGGTCGACCGCCCGGCCGTCGGCACACTGCTTCCGACCGTCGGCGAGCCCTGCCTGCTCATCGACTCGGGCGCCAACGTCGACTGCAAGCCGAACCATCTCATTCAGTTCGCGCACCTCGGCAGCACGTACGTGCGCGACACCCTCGGCCGCGCCAATCCCAGCGTCGCACTGCTGAACATCGGCGAGGAGCCCGGGAAGGGGAGCGAGCTGGTCGCTGAGACGTACGACCTGCTCGTCGCTGAGCCCGGTATCAACTTCGTGGGCAACGTCGAGGGCAGGGACATCATCGGCGGAGGCTACGACGTGGTCGTCTGTGACGGCTTCGTGGGCAACGTGCTGCTCAAGTTCTACGAGTCGGTCGCCACGCTCATCGTGAGTCGACTCCGCAAGGGGCTAGACCCGGCCAAGGCCGATGGCGACCTCGAGTTCGTGTTCCGCGTGCTCGACTACTCCGAGACGGGAGGCGCGCCGCTGCTGGGAGTCGGTGGCGTCTCGATCATCTGCCACGGGGAATCGACTCCGTCGGCCATCAAGAACGCCCTGGTCGTGGCCGCGCAGGCCGTTCGCACGGACATGGTGAAACACAGCGCCCGGGACGTCCAAGGCGTGGAGGTCTCCTCATGAGGAAGCCAGACCCGACCGTCGAGATTCTCTCGACGGGGCGCTACCTGCCGGACTGCGTCGTCACGAACGACGACCTCGCGAAGCGCATGGACACCTCCGACGAGTGGATCCGCACACGCACCGGGATCGCCGAGCGCAGAATCGCGCCGGACGGCGTGAACACGGCCCACATGGGCGCGAATGCGGGCCGGGCGGCGATGGAGAAGGCGGGTGTGGAGCCGGGCGAAGTCGACGCCATCATCCTGTGCACTTCGACGCCGGACCACTGGATGCCCTCGACGGCGTGCGAGGTGCAGGCGCTCCTGGGCTGCACCAACGCCTACGCGTTCGACGTCATGGCGGCGTGCGCCGGCTACCTCTACGCGCTGAGCGTGGCGGAGGGCCTGCTCATGGCGAACCGCGCCGAGGTTGCGCTCGTGGTCGCCTCCGAGAAGATGAGCACCATCGTCGACTGGAACGACCGCGCCACGTGCGTGCTCTTCGGTGACGGCGCCGGAGCCACGGTGCTGCGCAAGGCGAACGGCTCGGGTCGAGGCATGCTCTCCAACGTGTTGCGCTCCGACGGCAACTTGTCGGAGCTGCTGTGCCGGCCCGCCGGTGGCGCGGCGGAGCCGATCACGCAGGCCGTCCTCGACGGATCCCGGCACCTCGTGCGTATGGAGGGTCGCGAGGTCTTCAAGAACGCCGTGCGGAACATGTCCGAGGCCTGCGACCTGGCGCTCAAGAAGGCCGGCATGACCATAGACGACGTGGACCTTCTGGTACCGCATCAGGCCAACATCCGCATCATCGAGGCGATGGCGAAGTATGCCGGGCTGCCGCTCGAGAAGGTCTTCATCAACGTCAGCAAGTACGGCAACATGAGCTCGGCGTCCGTGCCGGTGGCGCTCGACGAGGCCCAGGAGGAAGGGCTCTTGGCTCCGGGCACCAACCTCCTCACGGTCGCCTTCGGCGCGGGACTCACCTGGGGCGCTTCCGTCATCCGGTGGTAGGGACGAGGGGAGTGCGCCCATGACGCTTGCGCTCATCTTTCCGGGCCAGGGTTCGCAGTACGTCGGCATGGCGCAGGCGCTTGCCGCCCAAGAGCCGGCGGCTGCCGCGGTGCTCGAGGAGGCCAACGACATCCTGGGCGTCCACCTCTCGGGTCTCATGGCCGACGGACCCGAGGACGAGCTCGTCGCCACCAGGAACGCACAGCCGGCTATCCTCACACACTCCGTGGCCGTGCTACGGGTGGCGGGTGAACGCCTCGAGCCGGTCGCGCTGGCGGCGGGACACTCGCTCGGCGAGTTCAGCGCCCACGTGGCCGCCGGGACGCTCTCGTTCGAAGACGCGCTTCGCACGGTGCGACTTCGCGGAGAGCTCATGTACGACGCCGGGCTGACCCGTCCTGGCACGATGGCCGCAGTGCTCGGCCTCGCCGACGACGCCATCGAGGACGTGTGCGCACGTGTCGATGCCGGGATCTGCCAGCCGGCGAACTTCAACTCCGAGGGCCAAGTCGTCATCAGTGGCGACGTGGCGGGCGTAGAGCAGGGGAGCGCTCTCGCCGCCGAGGCCGGCGCCAAGAAGGTGGTGCCTCTGAGCGTATCCGGTGCCTTCCATTCCGAGCTCATGGCCCCCGCGGCCGAGGGTCTCGCCGAGCACCTGGCCGGGGTCGCGTTCCACGACCCGGCGTACCCGGTCGTGTCGAACGTCACCGCCGCGCCCGTCACCACGGGTGCGGAGGCGAGGGAGCTGCTCGTCCGTCAGGTCACGTCCCCCGTGCGGTGGAGCGCCTCGATCGCGACGATGGTCGAGGCGGGTGTCGACCGCTTCATCGAGCTCGGACCCGGGAAGGTCCTGTCCGGTCTCAACCGCAGGAACGCACGCGGCATCCCCTGCTCGAACCTGGGCGAGCCCGTCGACTTCGAATCACTGGAGAGGGACGAGTCATGAGCACACGTGAGCTGGACGGGAAGGTCGCCCTGGTCACCGGAGGAGCGCGGGGCATCGGCCGTGAGATCGCCCTGGCGCTCGCCGACGGCGGCGCACGCGTCGCAGTCGTGGACGTCGTGGGGGACAGCGCGCAGGAGACGGCGTCCGAGCTGCCCGGAGAGGGCCACGCCGGGTTCGCGTGTGACGTCGTCGACCCCCAGAAGACACAGGACACGGTCGCCGCGGTGGAGGAGGCCCTGGGGCCCATCGACATCTTGGTGAA
>JAHEKM010000028.1 GCA_024638325.1 Gemmatimonadota bacterium
GCTCGCTCATGAGAGCGGGCATCGAATTGGTGCGATCAGGCACCTTCGTTGGACGGACATCGACTTCGAGAACGAACTAATCGGCTGGCGTGCCGACCACGAGAAGACGGGCTATGAGCACGTCACGCCGATGATGCCAAGGGCCAAAGCCGCGCTAGAAGTGGCGCGGGCTAACAACCCTAGCATCGGTGACACTCCCGTACTCCCGGCTCCGAAGGACCCATCGTCGTGCGCATCCAGGCATCTCACACGCGATTGGTGGAAGAAGGCAGAGGCACTAGCCGGGCTGGAGCCGAAGCGCGGAAGGGGGTGGCACTCGCTTCGGAGGAAGTTCGCTTCGGACCTGAAGGGGGTGCCGCTCAAGACGCTGTGTGAGCTTGGGGGCTGGAGGAGCTATCAGACCGTCCTCATGTGCTATCAGCACACGGACGAAGCGGAGATGAGGGAGGCACTCGCCGCACGCTCCAGATCGGTTGGCAGCGGCTGAATCGACACACCCAATCGACACACCACCCCACAAAGGCAGACCCCGCCCGAGGCCATAACCTCAAGCGGGGCTTCCATTTCGATCAGTGGGCCTGGGTAGATTTGAACTACCGACCTCACGCTTATCAGGCGTGCGCTCTAACCAACTGAGCTACAGGCCCAGAGCCTGGAAAGCTATAAGTGAGGCAGAGCTGCCTCAACGCCTGATTGCGCGGTCAGAACTCTCGTCCTACACCGATTGAGACTCGGGCATCGCGGTCCTCGAAGAGTTTGCTGACCTCGACCGTGATGGGACCGATGAGGGTGCCCAGCGAGGCCCCGAGCGACCAACCGGTCGTGGGGTCGTCGATGGGGAACCGCCAGACGTCTCGGACGCCGCCGACGTCCACCGCGCTACTCAGGTACAAGTTCGGCAGCACAGCCCAGCGCACTCCGAGAGTGCCTACCTGCACGGACACGCCGGATTGCTCTTGGCTGTCGAGCCCGCGGAAGAGGGGGTGGGTTGTCCGGAACACGGTGGAACGATGCGATCCACCGAGAAAGAAACGTCTGTGGAACGGCAAGTCGTCCCCGCGACCATAGCCGACGAACGCACCGAGGTGGATCGTGAAACGGGGGTGGAGCGTCCGGTAGCTGCGCGCCTCCAGAGTCGTTACTGAGAAACTACCGGCGGTCGTCAGGTCGCTCACACCCCATTCGAAGCGACCCCGGAAGTCTGTGCCCCGGCGAGGAAAGTCGATTCGGTCCAGTGTCTCACGGTCAGTGACGAAGGAGACCGACAGGAGATCCGTAGAGACCGCGTCGACCTTCGATAGCGCACGCTCCGCCGTCAGCTCCACGCCGAAAGCCGTTCCGCGCCCGGCGCCGATGCCGAGGTATAGAGTGCCGGTACTCAGATCAACGCCCGACTTGCCCCCGAGGGTATCGGGCAGCGAGAGGTCGCCCTGACTCCAGCGGGCCGCAGCGGCGACGCTGAACATGCCCGTCACCCCCTGCCTTCGACGGAACCGAGCTCCGATCTGAGTCTCCTCTCCCACACGTAGGTCCATGCGGGTGGCCGAACCGTAGACGAGCGCGTTGTAGGCGGTGACCGTGAACAGGAGGGCGGCGCGGCGCTCGTCGTCGTATCGGAGGCCCACCCCCAGGCGATTTCTGGGCCGCTCCTCCACGGTCACCGTAAGGACCGCACCGTCGACGACCGGATCCAGTCGATACCTGGCAACACCGAACAGGCCGGTCGCGTCGAGGTCGCTCAGGCGCGCAGCGAGCAGGTCGCGGCCGACGTAGTCACCGGGAACGACACCCAACTCACCTCGGACGAGCTCGACGGCTCGGGGGTCCTCGGCGCCTCGGACCTCCACCGACCGGATTCGGATCGAGTCGCCGACGAAGTCGGGATGGGGAGGCAGGGGCCCGGCGAAGGGGGCCCGAACCGCGATCTCACGCAACGCATCCGCCTGGGCCATGGCGGCCACCTCGCCCCGGCTCACCCACTCGTCCACGCGCGCGAACTCCAGCGAGGACATCCCCAGGATGTCCGGAAGGATCAGGATGTCGCAGAGCTCCCTCTGGCGCAGTGTCGACTCTACCATGCTGACCGCGGCGACCTGCATCAGCACGTCGACCAGGGTGACCAGCCCCTCAGCGGACTCCAAAGGATCCGAGACGTCGCTGCAGATGACGAAGTCCGCGCCCAGGACCCGCACGTCGTCGACGGGCAGATTGCGGCTCAGCCCACCGTCGACCAGCAGTCGGTCGCCGATCCGCATGGGCTCGAGCGCCCCTGGGACTCCGACGCTCGCCCGCACCGCCTCGGAGAGAACTCCTCCTTCCAGCGTCACACCCTCCCCTGTCTCGATGTCGGTCGCCACGGCGACGAACGGGCGCGGGAGCTCGACGAAGTTCCGAACGGTCGCGCCCCCCCAGGTCGCGCGCTCCAGCAACCGGAAGAGGTTGGAGCCCATGATCGCCCCCGCCGGTAGGGCGATACGCGCGGTCTCGAGGCGCAGCGTAAGGAACGGACGCTCGTCGAGCCTTCGCTGCTCGAGGAAGCGCCGGTTTCTCGGCACGCCGTCCCCCATGAGCGTCGCCCAGTCCGCCGAAGCGACGAGGTTGTAGATCGAGTCGACAGGCAAGCCCATCGCGTACATCGCGCCCACTGCGCTGCCGGCGCTGGTTCCCGACACGACATCGACGCGCACGCCGAGCTCTTCGAGCACCCTCAGCACACCGATGTGCGCGATGCCCTTTGCGCTCCCGCCACTGAGCACCAGCCCCACCGTCGGAGGCACACCATCCTGCTGCTGCGCCCCCGCGTGCGGAGCCGCCATCAGCGCAATCGCGAGCAGCAGAGTGGTGGGGGCAAGGGCCTTCATGCCCACAAGAGACAGTCGTAGCGCGAACCAGGCAAAGGGTCCGGGCCAAAGGGGTGCCGCCAGGAGCCCGTTCCCGGCCTCGAGCCTTACACGACCCTGACACACCGCCTCGGCATCCGAACAAACAGGTGTTGTGAGCCCTCTCCCGCTCCGCCTAGCTTCAAATGCCTCTTCGCGAGCCCGACGCCCCCTGCACCTGGTGACGCTCATGCTGTTGGCCCGGATCCGGCGCCCGAGCGAAAAGCCCCTTCTCGCCGTCTTCCTCGCGGCCACCCTCGCCCTCTGCGTGTGGCTCGCCTATCAGGCGGTCGACGCCGCTCGCTCCCAGCGACGCACGGCGGAGGGGGTATTGGGCGATTACGCCGAGATCGCGGCCGCCGAGTTCATCCGTACGGTCGGCGAGGAACTCGACGATTTCTTGGACGAGGTCTTCGACGACGTCCCGCGGCGCACGGACCGCGACGTGCTACCGGACGCGGTGGACCTGATCGGGGACGTGGACCGGGGCCTACGACAAGCTCGTTGCGTCTGTCCGAGCCTGCGTCAACGCATAGTGATCGTCCGCGCGGACGTGCCGTCCGGCGCGCAGGTCGAGCTGCCGGCCGGAATGCGGCCCACGGACGCCGCCCCGTTGGAGCGGCTCTTGCGAGGAGTGCTGGACAGCCGGCCGGACGCCCGCGCCGGCGTCTTCATGGGCGACGTACCCGCGGTCTCGTCCCCTGCGGTCGTCGCATATGCAGTCACTCGTTCCAACGGCGGAGTCCCTCGCGCGATCTACGGGATCGCGATGGATCCGTCGGGAGTGGAGGAGCTCTTCACGAGCTGGTACGTGGAGACGCCCCTACTCCCTGAAGCCGTCGCCCGGGGGCTGCCGAACGACTCCCTTGTCTCGGTGACCCTGCACGCGCCGACGGGCGAGCTGCTCTTTCGATCCCGCGCGGTCTTCCCGGCCGAGTTCGCTCGCACCGACCAGATGGCGGACGAGCTGGGTGCGCTCGTGGTGGAGGCTCAGATCCGTCCAGACGCGGCCGAGCACCTCGTGATCGGTGGGCTACCGGCCTCACGCCTCCCACTCCTGTCGACGCTCCTGATCCTCACGCTCGGGCTAGGCGTAGCCGCATGGACGCAGGTCCGTCGCCAACAGCAGCTCGCCGAGCTGCGCGAAGACTTCGTCTCCGGCGTGTCTCACGAGTTCCGTACGCCGCTCACTCAGATCCGCCTCTTTGCCGAGCTCCTTCGAGACGGGAAGCTCGACGCGGAAGAGCCTCGCCACCGTGCGCTCTCCGTGATCAACCGCGAAGCAAGCCGGCTGACACACCTGGTCGAGAACGTGCTGCGGTTCTCGTCGCTCCGACACGGCAACGGCGAAGCGATCCGCTCCGAGGATGTGGACGTCGGGGAGGTGGTCGACGAGGTATTGGAAGCCTTCGGACCCCTCGCCGACGACAGAGGCACGAGGGTCGACGCGGACATCGACGGCGCGTGCATCGTGCAAGGGAGCCGCTCCGCGCTGCATCAGATCCTCACCAACCTCCTGGACAACGCACTGAAGTACGGGCCCGCGGGCCAGACGGTGCAGGTCTCGGCCAAGCGCCGAGACGGGGTGGTTCACCTGTCGGTGGAGGACGAGGGCCCTGGCGTGCCTGCGGCGCAGCGCGACCACATCTGGGAGCCGTACCGCCGCTTGCAGGAGGACGTCTCGGGCCACGTGCGCGGCTCGGGCATCGGACTCGCCGTCGTCGCCGAGCTCGCCGGAGCGGTCGGCGGTCGGGCTTGGGTCGAAGACCGGGACGGACCGGGCAGCCGCTTCGTCGTGGAGCTGGTCACCTGGTCCGGCGCGCTCGAAAACGCGAGCCCCGAGGCGTAGGCGACGAATGGCACGCATCCTGGTGGTCGAGGACAACCACGATCTGGCGTTCGGTCTGCGCACCATCCTCGAGTTCGAGGGTCACGAAGTGGAGGTCGCCGAGGACGGGCCGGAAGGCTCGAAGCAGGCGGCAACCTGGAAGCCCGAACTGATCATCCTCGACCTGATGCTGCCTCGTAAGAGCGGCTACGAGGTGCTGCGGGAGCTCCGCACGCAGGGCGACCGAATGCCGGTGCTGATCCTGACTGCCCGCAGCGAGGAGCAGGACGTGGTGCTCGGCTTCGACAGCGGCGCCGACGACTACGTGACGAAGCCGTTCAGTACCCTCGAGCTGTTGGCTCGCGTGCGCGCCCTGCTCCGCCGCGCGAGCCACGAGCCCGACGACGAGCCCAGACCGCCGGAGCGGTTCGGGGCGGTAGAGGTCGATGTCTCAGCTAGAGTCGTACGGCGGAACAGTGAGGTGGTCGAGCTCACGCCGAAGGAGTTCGACCTGCTCGCCGCGCTGCTGGAACGACGCGGCGCCGTGGCGAGCCGGGCCGATCTGCTTACCAAAGTCTGGCAGTACGGCAACGCGGATGTGCCGACCCGTACGGTCGACGTCCACATCGCCGAGCTCCGCCGCAAGCTCGAGGCGGACCCGTCGAAGCCGTCGCACATCCTCACGGTGCGCAAGGCAGGGTACCGGCTGAAGGTCTAGGTCGCGCGGCTTCGCCCTAGTTGAAGCCGCCGCCCCCACCGCCGCGCCGATCGAAGCGGTTGTTCACGACGTTGTTGTAGATGGATCCGAACTCGAACGAGATCCCCGCTTCCAGGAAGTAGCTGTAGTCGGTCGGCCGCTCGAAACGACCCAACAGGATCTCCTCCGGCGTGAGGCCCTCGCCCGAGATGAAGATCTGGTCTTCGATGAAGTTGAGCCCCCCACGCAGATCGAGCTCGAGGCCTCGGAAGATCCTGAACTCGACGTTGCCGAACATGGACACGCTCCACAGGGCGGGGTCGTGCAGGAACTGACGACTGGAGAGCGAGAGGGTCGTCCGGCCCCAGGGCTGACGCTGGTAGAGGCGAAACTGCAGTTCGTGCTGCGGCCTCAACTCCTCCGTCTCGAAGAAGATCGTCTCCTCTTCCCAGTCGTAGTACTGGACGCGCATATCGTAGCTGGCGGTGAGGGAGCGACGCGGCGCCTCGGCGTACGGAAAGACGCTGAACTCGAGCGATACCGACGCGTCGGCACCGAAGTCCTGGTTTCGGCGGGTCGATGCGCCCGCCCCGGCCAGGAAGCCGAGTGACCAGTGGTCGGCGAGCGCGTACGCGACGAGCCCGTCGACGGCCCAGTTCGTTCGGTCGTCGATGATGACGTTCCCATCCTCCAGCTCGCGCTCGTCCTTGCTCGTGTTGAAGTCGGATTGGAGCTCGAGTTTCCACGTCTCCGTAGTCCGTCGGGCTTCGAAGTCGGCCCGGTATCGACGCTGGTTCTCGCTCTCCTCGCCACTGAGCTCGATGTCGGTGCCGACTTCGAAGACCCAGAAGTTCCACGGGTCGGAGACCTGGCTGTCGTTCACGATCTGCTGTAGCAGGTCGGCGCCGCTGTCGGTCGCGGTCACGTCGAAGCCGGCCGGCTGTCCGATCAGCACCGAGTAGCGCGCCAGCCCGGTTGCGATGACCCGGGTCAGCGCGGTCACGACCTCGTCCTCGGTGTCCGTCCCGAGCGTGGTCAGCGTAAGGAGGTCGTCGACGCCGTCCTGGTCCTCGAGGCCGATGTACTCGAGCTCGTAGGCTTCGCCGCCGCCTCCCGTTCCCGTGCTGGTGATGATCAGGTGCACCTGCGCGAGGGTGCGATCTCGCACCCAGTTCACGAAGGCGATCTCCGTGCGGAAGTACTCGCCGTCACAGTCTCGGGCGTTGCAGTCCAGGAAGACGCGGAGGGCATCCGCGCGGATCTCGTTGCCGGGCGCCTGAGCCGATAGCGGAGCGGCGGACAAGGCGGCTGCGCAGAGGAGCATCGCGCAGGACGCAGTAAGGGCCATCGCGCTCGAGCGGGCGTGTCGAGAGGGGCGCATTGCGGGCCGCGTCGAGGGTGAGGAGGACTGCCGAATTCAAGCTACTCCGCCCGACCCGCCCCCGGTGTCATCGCTCAGTACGGGCTGTGTAAGGATCGCGAAGCCGCCTCGCGGGCTACTCTGGAAGACGCAGGGACACGTGCAGGTGATCCGCGGTGCCGACGTGGCGCAGCGAGTGGAAGCCGAGCACCCAGAAGCCCAGCTCGACGGCGCGGTTCCTCAGCTCGCCGCGGCCCGCTGTGCGAAGGTCGAGCGCATGCGCGAAGCCGTCGTCCTGCTCGAAGTGGAGCGAGGCCTCGTTGGGGGGCAGGCCCATGAGTCGGTAGTCCTCGACCGTGCGGCCGGCGTCGGTGATGACGGCGGACGGGTCCACGAGGACGAGCGCGCTGGACGCCACACGCAGAAGCGGGTGGAGCGAGCGGTACTCCGCTCGGACCTCGTCCGACTTCACGTTCGCCCCGGCAACGAAGACCAACGCGTACAGGACGTACGCGACCGCCAGGCCCGCCGCACCGCGAACGACGACCTGCCGTGTGCGCTCACCGGCGCCGAGCCGTCGACCGACCATCCAGGCGTACGTCGACAGCACCCCTGCCGTGGCCAGAGCCGCCAGCAATAGGGCAGGCCACGTGCCGAGGCCCCACGCTCGGTAGGCGAAGACGCCCCCTCGAATCAGCACGAAGAAGGGCAGAACCATGAGCGCGCTCGCGATGGCAGCGGCCTTGAAGAGAGCGAAGGCCGCGCGACGTGCGCGGCCCTCCCCTCGCTCATCCCTGCCTCGACCCGTCCCGTCCTGCTGGCGAACCGTCTCCGCCAGCCCCTTCAACCCCGAAAGGTCGATCCGCAGGTCACTCATGGTCCCCTCGTCGTCCCATCATCCACTCACTGCACCTACGGACGCCCCTCCGGTTTGTTTCGGAGGCCGCAACCCGCTGGTACGACCGAGGCTAAGACGCGACCGGGGGCACCGCCTCCATGAGCAACTCGAACGCCCGCCTGAGCGCCCGGCCACCCGGGCCAGCACCCGTGTACTTCCCGATGCGGACCACGACGAGGTCGTGCGTGGGGATGATGGTCGTGCTCTGCCCGCCTGCACCGCTCATGCGGAAGGCGCTCTCGGGGATCGGCTGCCCACCGTTCGCGTTCACCCAGAAGAAGGAGCCTCCGTACTGGAGTCGCCCGTCCGCGACCCACGCCGGCGCGGTCTCGGAGGCGTACGCGACCCAGCCCTCCGGGAGAAGGCGCTCGCCGTTCACGACGCCGTCCGTGAGGTACAGGTGAGCCAACTTGGCCCAGTCCCGGGCGGGCATGAGTGCTCGGCCCTGCCCCATGAAGTTGCCGTACGGATCGGTCTCGATGATCGCGTCGCGGATGCCCAGCTTGTCGAAGAGGGCCCGCTGCGGAAACGAGTGGTACTCCTCGCCCCGGCCCTCCACCGCGAGCCGGATGAGGTAGCTCGTCAGGACGGGATCCGTGTTCCGGTAGCGGCCCACGGTGTTGGGCGGCCACTGCTGCGGCCGCGTAGCCGCGTACTCGTAGGAGTTCACGGTGCCTGTGTAGAGGTAGAGATGGTCCAGGTAGCCGAGTGAACGATCGAGGTCGGGATCGCTGGGTCCCCGGATCCGGATTCCGCTGGACATCCGCATGATGTCGCCGATGCGGATCTCCTGTCTCGGGTCGCCCGGGGTCTGCCACTGGGGAACCGGAGCCGACTGCCAGAGCTCGTACTCACCCTGGTGGATGAGCAGACCCATGAGCGTGCCGGTCAGGCTCTTCGTCATGGACCAACTCTCGAGCGGCGTGTGGATGTCCACCTCGTCGCTGTAGCGCTCCCCCAGAATTCGACCCTTGTACGTCACCAGTAGGGCGAGCGTGAGCGCGTCAGGCGGTCCAAAGCCCTCGTCGAGCGCCTGTTCGACCAGGGCCATGTCGACCTCGGCGGGCCATGGGTCGTCGGGCAGCACGTCACCCATCGGCCAGGGCGTCGTCGCCGCGGGAGGCAGGTTCCTGGCAATGTCGGTGGGTGTGAAGTAAACCGAGTCCTCACCGATGGGCAGCGGCACGCAGCCCTGATCCCGAAACCGCTTGGCGGTTCGGGTCACGCCGTCCGGGAGGGTCAGGTGAACGGCCTGCGACGTGAAGTCCACAAGCGTGTCGACGACGTGGTGACGTTCCTCGAACGGACTCGTGAAGCCCCCGATGTTGGCGGCGGCATCGCGCCAGTCGAGCCCCGTGACGAAGACCGCCGAGCACAGCGTCTGCGCGAAGCCCGCGGTGTGATGGTGAAGCGCCTCGCCCGGCGGCGGTACGTACTCGGTGTCGAGCCCCAACGCCTCCGCACGGGCCAGCATGGCTGCGCGCCGTTCGTCACCCGACAAGCTGAGATCGACGGGAGGCACTCCGGCATCGGGCGCATCACCGCAAGCAACGAGGGCCAGCAGAGCACATAGGGCGAACCTGTTCATGCCGCACCTCCTCGGTTTCTGCGTCAGCCTTCCAGATGCTGCCGGAAGAAGTTCACGGTCCGGGGCCAGGCCTGATCCGTGGCTCGCATGTTGGCGCCTTCCTGCGCGTCCTGGGCGCGCAGGAATCCGTGGCCCGCGCCGTCGTAGACCTCGACCTCGTACGGCTTGCCCAGGCCGTTCATGGCTTCCTGAGCCATCGGGATCGTCGCGTTCACGCGCTGGTCGTCGCCGCCGTAAAGCCCGAGAACCGGCGCGTTGATCCGGTCGTACCCGGCCTCGGGGGAGGTGCCGTAGTACACGACCGACGCACCGAGCTCGGGCTGATGGATCGCGTACGCGAAGCTCGTGCTGCCGCCCCAGCAGAATCCTACGATGCCGACTTGGTCGGTCGCGGCGGGAATCGTAAGCGCGTATGCACGCACAGCGTCCAGGCGCCGGTTCGTTTCCTCACGTGTGAGGCTCCGGACTGCGGCGACCGCGGCGTCGCGGTCGGCCATCGCCTCGGTGCCGCCCCCGTTCGGGCCCATACCCGAGAGCAGGTCCGGCGCGAGCGCGATGAAGCCTTCGGCAGCGAACTGATCAGCTACGGAGCGGATCCAGTCGGTCAGTCCGTAGATCTCCATGGTTACGATGACCACGGGCGCATCGTCGGAGCGCTCGGGGTAGACGGCCCATGTCCGCACCGGCGTGTCGCTCCCGGGCAGCGGCACGTCGACCCACTCGCCGTGCCGCGGTGACGAGTTGAGGGCGGCGACAGCCGCAGGCTCGGCCGGCGGAGGCGTAGGCACCGAGCTGATGCTCGCCCCGGAGGCCGCCATGCCGTCGCCGCCGCCGTCGTCCGCCGGCGCGCACGACGCGAGTGCGAAGAGAGGGAGCGCCAGAAGTGTGACGGGCAAAAATGGAGAACGGTTCGAACGTGCACGCATGCTCTGGCCTCCTACGGGTCGGTTGTCGACTGATCATCCCGCGGTAGCGCGGTACCCGCAAGTAGACCCGCCCTTCAAAGCTCCCCGACGCGCCCGCGTCCCTGCGTGAGTTCGGCGACTGCCTTGTCGAACGCCTCCCGACCGGCCTCGGGAACGGCCACACGGAACGTGACGTCTGCCTCGAAGCGCTCGTCCTCGACGTCCGCCTCGTGGGCGTCGGCGAGGCGCCGGATGCCGTCCACGTCCGCGTACCCGACGGTCACGGAGAGCCTCACGCGGTCGACTTTCTCCAGCGTAGGCAGCGTCTCGAGCGCCTGCTTCACAGAGTCCGAGTAGGCGCGGGACAACCCGCCGGTGCCGAGCTTGGTGCCGCCGAAGTAGCGTGTGCACACCGCAGCAATCTCACCCACTCCGCTGTGGAGCAGCGTCGTGAGCATGGGCCGTCCGGCAGTTCCGTGCGGCTCCCCGTCGTCGCTCATCCCGACGTGGGCCGTGTCCCCCGGGGCTCCGGCCACGAAGGCCCAGCAGTTGTGGGTGGCGTCGGGGAACTCCTCCCGGACCTCGTCGATGAACGCGCGGGCCGACTCGGCATCGGCGGCGCGCGCAGTCGTCGTGATGAAGCGGCTCCGCTGGACGACCTGCTCGACTCTGTGGACCCCCACCGGCACGAGGTAGCGGGAGGCATCGGCCATGGAGACGTCAGCGCAGCGCGGCCGGTCGCATCTCCGCGTCGAGCGCGCGCCCGGCCTCCACGCTGATCTCCGCGAGCGCCTCCACGTCCTCGAGCCCCGTCCGGAAGTTCACGATGCACATGCGGAGCGCGTACGCGCCGTCGAGCACCGCGTTGGACACGAAGGCCTCACCGCCTTTCTCCAGACGGTCCTGCACACGCTCGTTGAGCTCGTTCAGGTAGGCACCGACGTCCTCCTCCCCGCTCCGCTCGGCCAGGTCGGCCGGCACGTATCGGTACGTCGTGATGCTCAAGTGGCAGGTGAGCGCTTCGAGCTCGGGGTGCGCGGCCGCGATGGCATGAAAACGTCGAGCCAGCGCGATGTCCTCGTCCAGCATGCGCCGGTAGGCGGCCGCTCCGAGCTGCCGCAGGATGAGCCACACCTTGAGCGCCCGAAAGCCACGCGAGTTCTGGATCCCGTGCTCGAAATAGTTCTGGACGTCCTCGGCGAAGTGGTAGTACTCGGGGCGGTACGAAAAGGCCGCCAGCAGGGCCTGCGGGTCGCGCACCAGCGTACACCCGGCCTCGAGGGGCGCGTAGAGCCACTTGTGCGGGTCGAGCGCCACCGAGTCGGCCAGCGCGAGCCCGCGGAGCTCGTCGGGGGCGCTGCCGGCGGCGGCCGCGAAGGCGCCGTACGCGCCGTCGACGTGAAACCAAATCCCGAGCTCGTCGCAGAGCTCGCGAAGTGCCGGGAGCGGGTCGACCACCCCGGTCGACACCGAGCCGCCCGTCCCGATGACCATCATCGGCACGCCGCCGACTTCCAGGTCGGCATCGATGGCTGCGCGCAACGCCCCGAGCAGAATTCGCCCGTCCGCGTCCGTGTCGATCCAGCGGATCGACTCCGCGCCCATCCCGGCCATGTCGACCGCGTTCTCGATCCAGGTGTGCGTCCCGACCGCGCCGTAGACCCGCAGGTCGCGGGCGCCCTCGACTCGCATGCCGTGCTTTCGAACGTCCCAGTCGGTGCGCGCGGCGCGGGCGGCCCAGAAGCCGAGCATGTTGGCGACGTTGCCGCCGCTTACGAGCACGCCGTCGCCGCCCTGAGGAAAGCCGACGAGGTCGCAGATCCACCGGATGGACTGAGCCTCCATCTCCGTGCCCATGGGAGACAGCGTCCAGCTGCCCAGGTTGGGGTTCACGGCCGCGGCAAGCAGGTCCCCCAGCATGCCGATGGGCGCGGCCCCGGCGGTGATGTACCCGAAGAAGCGCGGGTGCGCGTTGTAGAGCGAGTGGTCGAGCAGGAGCGCTGACGCCTCCTCGACGAGCGCCCCGGCATCGGTGCCCTCCTCCGGCATGGGCCGGTCCGCCCCGAGCAGCCCGCGGATCTGCGCGGGGCCTTCGCCCGACGTCAGAGGTCGGTCACGCATGGATCCGAGGAGCCCGGCGATGTCATCAACCAGACGGTGGCCGATTCTCCGAAACTCCTCGGGATCGATCTCGAGTGGGGTGCGCCTACCCCTCAGCAGCTCTTCGTCACTCACGTCACCCCACCCCCTCGAAGATGTCCCGTTCACGTTTGCGACCGCCGTTCACCAGGCTGAAGGCCCGGTAGTACTCCTGCGGGCCCCACAGGGCCCTGTGGTCTTCGGGCGTCAGGTTGGTCAGCGCTCCGTACTGCGCCATCTGGGACCTATGGCACTGCACCGCCCTCCACACCGTCTCCCAATGCTCGTGCGCATCGGTCGTCGTGGTCACCGACCAATTCGGCCAAGCCACCGACGAGCGAACCTCGCCGTCCACGGTCATGCGCAGGACCTTGAAGGCGTCGTGGTAGTGCTGCCAAACGCGCTCCGTCCACGCCACGTAATACAGCTTCCGGACCTGGTGAGGCGCATCGGGCCCAACGCCGAACTGCTCGGGCGACGCCGCCCTCACGGTGGCCCCGAGCGCCCACTGGCTGACGGCGATGTGGTCCGGGTGACCGTAGGCGCCGTGCGGATCGAACGTCAGCACGACCTGTGGGCGCAGCTCCCGGATGGCGGCGGCGACCCGCGCCGTAGCCTCGACGGGATCCGCTTGGTCGGCCTCTGCGTCGCGGTAGTCGAGGAGGCGGACGTGACGAACCCCCAGGACGTCGCACGCGGCGCGCAGCTCGCCCTCGCGGATGCTCCCGAGCGCTTCGGGCCCGGGGTGCGGCTCTGACCCGTCGCCGTAGCGGCCTCGTTCCCCGCGCGTCGCTACCACCAGGGAGACCTCGACGCCCTCGGCCGCGTACCGCGCGAGCGTACCACCGAAGCCGAGTGACTCGTCGTCGGGGTGGGCCGTGATGCACATCAGGCGGAGGCCCGCCCCGGCGGTCATGTGCGTGACATCCGGTCCATGAAGTCCCGCTCCGCCTGGGTCAGCTCGGCCGGTCCTTCCCGCTCGGCCTTGGCGAGCAGTCGCTGGACCTCTCCGCGGTTCAGCTCGTGCAGTCCCTCGATCGAGATCCCCTTCCACCGGGCGAGCGCGACGCGGGCACCCATGCGCCCGCTGGAGGGGGAGTCGGCCCTCATCCTCTTCTGGAACTCGCGCTTGGCGATCCCGACGCTCCACTCCCACCACTTCAGGAAGAGGAAGCCGACCACGAGACCGCCCAGGTGGGCGAAGTGGGCCGTGCGGGATCCGGCGCTGGGGTTCATGCCGGCGTACAGCGAGCCGAACACGAGCAGCGCCGCGATGAGCCACGCCTCCACCGGAATCACGAACCAGAGGTAGATGCGCTCCCTGGGCCAGTACATCGCGAAGCCCAGGAGCACCCCGTAGACGGCCGCCGAGGCGCCCACGACGGGATACTGCCTGGCGAAGAGGAAGCTGAAGGCCGCGCCGCCCAGGCCCGAAAGGAAGTAGAGGAGCAGAAAGCCCTTCGTTCCCAGGCGGCTCTCGAGCCGCGGACCGAAGAAGAACAGCCCGAGCATGTTGAAGAAGAGGTGCCCGAGCCCCGCGTGCAGGAACATGTAGGTGAAGGCCGTGAACACCATCCACGGCTGCGCCAAAATGCGCTGCGGGTTGAGCTGAAGCGTGAACCAAAGCTCCGAGCTGTATCCGGTCACGAAGAACATCACGACGTTCGCGACCAGGAGCCTGCGGGTCCAAGGCGTCATGGGAAACATGGGAAGCCTTACCCCTCCCTGCCCTGGAAGTGTTTCAGAACGAAAACCGCCCCGGCCGTTGTGGGCCGGGGCGGTCGATCGCGTAATCGAGACGGACGGTTCGCCCTACCAGGAGTCGTCGTCGTCGTCCCAGTCCTCGTCGTCGTCTTCGTCGTCTTCTTCGTCGTCGTCGTCGTCGTCGTCGTCCAGGTCGTCGTCGTCCCCATCGTCGTCGTCGTCCCAGTCGTCGTCGTCGTCCCAGTCCTCTTCGTCGTCGTCCTCGCCGCGCAGCAAGAGGGCGTCAGGTCCGAGGAGCTCGTCTTCCTCGTACCAGTCCGAAGGGTTCATTGTCCGTGTCTCCGTCGCAGGTCGTGGCTGGCCGGGCCGACCCGTTTTCGACGCCGGCGAGGGCCCATTCTCGCGAAGGTATATCCGGCCCTTCGGTTGTCAACGAAAAAAGAAGTCCGCCTCTCATCCGGCCCCGGAGACCGGAAGCTGGTACAGCTGCCTCTGCTCGATCTGGAAGGTCACATGGCCTATGCCGTGGGCGCCCATCCGCTCGCGTACGTCCCCGAGGATCCGAGTATGCTGCGTGGGATCGTCGATGACCCCGTGGGCCGACAGCGCGACGAACCCACTCGTCAGCGTCCACACGTGGACGTCGTGAACGTCGTCGAGTCCGTCGACGCTCCTGAGCTCGCCGAGAATCGCGTCCATGTCGACATGAGCGGGTGCGGACTCGAGTAGCACGTCCGCAGCCTCTCGGACGAGGTGCCAGGCGCTGAACAGAATGAGGAGGCCGATGACCGCCGAGATGATCGGGTCCGCCGGGGTCCACCCCGTGGTGAGGACGAGGACGCCCGCTCCGATCGCTCCGACGGAACCGAGCAAGTCGCCCAGGACGTGTAGGTACGCGCCGCGCACGTTGAGATTCTCATGCGCGTGACTGTGCAGCATCACGGCCCCGATGACGTTGACTCCGAGCCCGAGTGTCGCGACCACGAGCATGATCGTGCCGTCGATTTCGACCGGCTCGCGGAGCCGCTGCCACGCCTCCACGAAGATGAACCCGGAGATGACCAACAGGGCGGCTCCGTTCACCAGCGCCGCGAGGATCTCCAGCCTCACGAGGCCGAACGTACGCTTCGTGGTCGGGGGAGTCTGGGCCAGGCGCATCGCGAAGACCGACAGCGCCAGTGCGGCCACGTCGGTGAACATGTGCCCCGCGTCGGCGAGTAGCGCGAGCGAGTTCGAGAGGAGGCCGCCCACGACCTCGGCCACCATGAACACGGCCGTGAGGACGAGGACGAAGACGAGCCGTCCGCCCGAGGCGTCGCGGTTCAGGTGGGCTCGGCCGTCGTGCTCGTGACCATGTCCGTGACCGCGATGATGGTGCGCGTGACTCACGCGGTCGCCGCCTCCTCGGCCCTCGCCTCCTCCTCGACTTCCTCCGCCGATAGCGCCCGCGCCAGGAGAACCGGGCCGGCGAGGATGTTGCCCAGGATGACGGCCATCGCCAGGGCGAGCACCTCGGAGCCGAGCGCCTCGAAGTTCTCCTGAACCACGAGAACCAAGCCCAGCGAGACCCCGCCCTGGGAGATCAGTCCCATCCAGGAGTACCTGGCCACGTGTGCGCCGGCGCCCGACCATGCGGTCCCCTTCATGGCGCCCAGACGCGTGAACCACAGCCGGGTGAGGATGATCACGGAAGCCACCAGCCAGAAGTCGGTCACGGCTCCGAGGTCGAGCCGCGCGCCAGCCACCGTGAAGAAGAACGCGAAGATGACCACCGCGACTGAACGGATCCCCTGGATCATCTTCTCGCCCGCGGGGGACAGGTTCTCGATCACGAAGCCGGCAGCGACGCCCGTGAGAAGCAGCTCGAAGTGGAACTGCAACACGAGCACGATCATGAGATAGGCGAACAGGAACGTGGCGAACGGCGAACGCGCATCCGTGCCCTTCCCCCCGAGGTACTGTGAGAAGACCCACCCCATTGCGGCTCCGAGCACGAGGGAGCCTCCGATCTCCACCGCGAGCGTCACCAACGCTTCGGCCGAGAAGGGCTGGCCGGGATCGAGGAGCGGCGTCACCAAAGCCAGCGTCAGCGTGAAGAGCACGATGACCAGCACGTCCTTCACGATGGTCACGCCCAGGATGATCTCCGCAAGCGGACCCTCGGCGTGTCGCTCCTCGATGACCGCGACCGTGAGGTCCGGAGAGGAATTGGCCGCCCACACCCCTAGCAGGAGGGCAACGGCCACCGTGCCGCCGAGAGGCAGTTCGTCCAGGAACGGCACGAGTGGGCTCACGGCGACGATCGCCAACGCCACTCCCACCCAGACGATCCCGGTGATGACCAACGTCGTCAGGCCGATGGTCTTGGCCTGCGGGCGCAGCGACTTCAACTGGAGCTCGCCACCCGCGAGCAGGGCGATGAGCGCCATGGCGAAGTCGTCGATGAGCTCGAGCTCGACCACCGCCTCGGACGGAAGCAGGCCCAGCAGGGATGGGCCGGCGATGATACCGATCACGATGAAGCCCGTGATGCGTGGCAAACCCACGGCGGAAGCGACGGTACCGGCGGCCGAAGCGGCCAGCAGCACGAAGCCCGCGAAGATGGCGAGGCGCCCGTCACCGAAGGAAGGGTCGACAGCCCGGAACGTGAGCCACATCAGCCCCATGAGCAGGGCCAGCGTCACGGCGGGACGCAGCACCCGGAGGGCATCTACGGGGTCCTTCTTGGGCGTGGGCCGTTTGCTCATGTCGGGCACGTGGGCAGGTCTCGGCGCGGGCATCGCGGGCCGAGGCCGAACTTAGATGGCGGAGTGGGCCGACTCAATGTAGCTCTGCCAATGCGGAGCCGGAGTCCACGGCCGGGCTTGCGCGGCACCGGCGTCGGGTAGATTCATTGGCCCCCGGGAATACCCCTAACGCCGATTTCGTGACCGAGACCAATCCGATCCTCGTCGGAGGATTCCGCGTTCCCTTCGACGCGATCGAGGCGGAGCACGTCCAGCCGGGCGTCGAGCGGGCTCTCGCGGACGCCCAAGCAGAGATCGATGCCATCTCTTCTGACCGCGGCATCCCGACCTGGGCCGACACGGTCGCCCGTCTCGACCGCGCGGTCGAGCGACTCGCCGAGCGCATCACGCCTGTCACGCACCTGATGGCCGTCGCCGAGACTCCGGCGCTTCGCGAGGCGTACAACGAGGTGCTTCCGCAGATCAGCGCGTTCTGGTCGCGGCTTCCGCTGAACGAGGCACTCTGGGAACGCGTGAAGGCGTATGCCGACACCGACGAAGCCAGGGGCCTGAGGGGGCTCCGGCGCCGGCACCTGGACAAGACCGTTCGCGACTTCGAGCGCGCGGGCGCGGACCTTCCACCAGACGCCAAGAAGCGCCTCGAGCAGGCGCGGGTCGAGCTGGCGCAGCTACAACAGACGTTCAGCGAGAACGTGCTGGACGCCACCGCGGCGTTCGAGCTCTTGGTCGAGGACGAATCGAGGCTCGAAGGCGTGCCCGAGGCGCCGAAGCGGCGAGCCCGCGCGCGGGCGCGGGAGCGGGGCAAGAAGGGTTGGCTCCTCACGCTCGACTACCCGTCGGTCGAGCCGATCCTCAAGTACTGCCGGGACCGCGAGCTGCGCCGTGAGATCCTCATCGCTTTCTCGACTCGCTGCCGCGACGGCCAGCACGATAACAGAGGCATCATCGCGCGCATCCTCAGGCTCAGGGACGAGTCGGCCGAGATCCTGGGGTACGACGCGTTCCCCGACTACGTGCTCGAGGATCGGATGGCCGGGACCGGGGCGCGGGCCGCAAGCTTCGAGGCCGACCTGGTCGAACGCACGCGATCTTTCTGGGAGCGCGACGTCGGGCAGTTGCGGGAGCACGGCGTCATGCTCGGCATCGATCGCATCGAACCGTGGGACGTGGCCTTTCTCATCGACGACCTGCGACGGACCCGCTACGAGCTCGACGAGGAGCAGCTGCGACCCTACTTCCCGCTCCCGCACGTGTTGGACGGGCTCTTTGAGATCGTCCGGCGCACCTTCGGCTTCCGCATGGAGGAGCGCGCGATCGACGAGGTCTGGCACGAGGACGTCCGCTTCTTCGAGATCTTCGACGATGAGAGCGGCGAGCTTCTGGGGGCCTTCTATACCGACTGGTTCCCCCGCACCGAGAAGCGGGAGGGAGCCTGGATGAACAACTTCATCACGGGCGGCCCCACGGCGGACGGCTTCGAGCCGCACCTGGGCGTGATCTGCGGGAACTTCACTCCTCCCGACGGAGACCGACCGGCACTGCTCACCCACCGCGAGGTCCAGACGACCTTCCACGAATTCGGCCATCTGCTCCACCACTGCACGTCGCGGGTGGAGATCCCCTCGCGGGCGGGCATCAATGTGGCGTGGGACTGGGTCGAGCTCCCCAGCCAGCTCATGGAGAACTGGACCTGGGAGCGGGAGGCTCTGGACCTCTTCGCTCGGCATCACGAGACGGGCGAGCCACTGCCCGAGGAGCTCTTCGAGCGGATGACGGCCGCCCGCCGGTTCATGGGCGGGTGGGCGCAGATGCGGCAACTGTCGCTCGGCACGGTGGACCTCGCGTTGCACGGGGAGCTCGCGCCACGGCTGCGCGCCGAGATGGACGCGGACAACGACGCCATCGAGGCCGCACAGGGCGACGCGGTCATGCGCTTCGGCGAGGAGCGGTTCGCGGACTTCGCGCCCGAGCCGGACTTCGCGCGACTGCACATGTTGACGTCGTTCACGCACCTCTTCGCGGGCGGCTACGCGGCCGCGTACTACAGCTATCTGTGGTCCGAGGTGCTGGACGCCGATGCGTTCACCCGTTTCAGGAGAGAGGGCATCTTCAACCGTGAGACGGGACGTGCCTTCGTGGAGTCGATTCTCTCGAGGGGGGACTCGGCCGAGCCCGACGCGCTGTTCGAGGAATTCATGGGCCGAGGACCCGATCCCGAGGCTCTGCTGGAACGCAACCTCGGCAGTCTCGTCCCCGCCTGAGACTCGTCCCATCGGCCGATCCGGCAGCGCCCGGAACCGGCAGCCTGTACCTTGTCTACAATAGGACAGGTGGGACACCTGGACGGAGCTGCGCGATGATCGACAAGCGAACCCTGACGGGCATCCTGGTCGGCACGACGCTGGTAGGCATGGCCGCGTGCGACTCGAAGCCTCTCGGATACGGCGACCCCAACAGCATCATCGCGGTGATGTCGCCCGAGCTCTGGGACGAAGTCGAGCAGGACGTCTACGAGGCGCTCGAGACGACGGTGTTCACGGTGGCCGAGGAACGGGCGTACACCGTGACGTACCAGGAGCCGTATGGGAGCTTCTGGTCCGACCTGCGACGCTTCAAGCAGATGCTCGTCGTGGGCACCGCCGCCGATCCGGTGGTGCAGGAGGTCATGGACGAAGCCCGCGATCCGATCACGGAGCCGGGGATCCACCAGGTGCGGATGGTCTGGTCGCTCGAGCAGGTCGTGACGCTGGTGCTCTTGCCGGACGGAGGGGGAGCAGCCGCGCTACGTCAGCAGCTCCCCGCGGTGCACGAGCTCCTCGACCGACAGTACCTCAGCTACGCGCGCAACCGCATGTACATGTCCGGCGTCGACTCGGCGCTCGCGGACACGCTGTACGCGGAGGCGGGGTTCAGCCTGCTCCTCCCCGAGGTGTATCGGTGGCTGCAGATCAACGACTCCATGTATGTCTTCCGGAACGACAACCCGGACCCGTCTGAGCTCATCCGCGAGGTCTTCGTGACCTGGACGACTCCGGCGCTGACGTCGCTCGACTCGGAGGAACTGCTCGCCTGGCGTGGGCGTTTGGTGGGGGAGTACTACTCGGAACCGCAGGCGATGCGCCTCGAAGACACCTTCATCGAGACGGAGCCGTTCCTCGGCAACGAGGCGCTACGGGTGCAGGCGCAGTGGGTGAATCCGCCGGAGCGCGCCTGGCCGGCCGGTGGGCCGTTCATCACATATGCGATCACGTGCGCCAATCAGGACCGCACGTACTTCGTGGATGCGTGGCTCTACGCTCCGGGCAAGGAGAAGTACGAGTACATGATCCAGCTCGAGACCATTCTGGAGACCTTCCAATGCGACTGACGATCCTCTCGGCGCCCCGGCGCCTCGCAGAAGCCGCCGCAGCCTTCACCCTGATGGCGACACTCGGGCTCGCGAGCCCCGTGGTCGCCCAGCCCCAGGCGAGCCAGCACGGTGGCGTCTTCCAGATCGTGAACACCACGACGATCTCGCTGGAGTTCGACCGACCCGTGCTCCGTGGCCGCTCTGTCTTCGGCGACATCCTCGACTACGACGCGGTGTGGACGCCCGGCGCGAACATCGCCACCTGGATCGACTTCACCGGCGACGTGCGCGTACAGGGCCAGGCGCTTCCGGCAGGGCGCTACGGCATGTGGACCATTCCGCACGCGGACCGACCCTGGGAGTGGATCTTCGTCCGCGAGTGGGACTCGCATCACTCGTTCTTCCCTATGGAGAGCGAGGCGCTGCGTGTCACGGCGAGCCCGGAAGCCAGCTCCCATATGGAGGTGCTGGCCTTCTACTTCCCCGTGGTGGGCCCGTACGAGACCACGCTGCGCTTCCATTGGGGCGAGATCGTCGTGCCGCTCACCATCGAGGTCGAACGCTGAGCTGAAGCAGTGACCGGCGTGCGTTCAGCGCGCCAACAGCTCGCGCAGTCCGAGGTAGTCGTGGAAGGCCAGGCCCAGATACGAGGGCTGTGAGCCGAAGGTGCGCTCGATCTCGGACGCCGTGCGCCACATCGCGTCGGCTCCCAGGGCGTGGAAGGAGATCAGGTCACCGGGTAGTGGCACGGGCTGGCCGGCGAACCAGTAGCGGAGTTCGTCGACATCGGTTGCCCCAGCGGCCAGCTCGTCGAGCATCTCCTGCCCCTCGACGAGCGAAAGCCGGACCTCACCTCCCTCGAGCTCCTCGGCGACGATCCAGCGGGCGTCGGCAAGGGGTGGGAGTCCCGTACGACCCGCGCCGCGGATGGTGTACAGGTCCTCGTCGTAGATGCGCGTCGTCTCGACGCCGACGTAGACCTGGGCGTTCCCCCGGTTGCCGAGGTCGATCTCCGCCCGCGAGTGCAGCAGGACGCCGTTGGGCCCATCGACGGTCGTTCTGTACGCCATGATGCCGATGTCGTCCACGGTGGCCATGACGTGCTCGAGTACCGGGGCGACCCGACCGTCCAACTCGGCCTCGAAGGCCGAGCCCGTGATCTCGTCACCGGCATCGAACCAGAACGGAATGTCGGCGCCCACCCGCACGCCTCCCGCGTGGGCCACTTCGGCCACGCGGGCGAGCAGCTGAACGTAGTTGTCCAGGATCTCGCGTCGTCCAGGGCCCTGAAAGCCCCCGATGAGATACGGCTCGATGTCGTAGCGCACCCCATAGAACCGCTCCTCAAGGCGGTGGGTACGGTTGTGCTCCACCACACGACGCACCGTGCGAAGCACGCCTTCGTGGTTCTCCGGGTACACGTAGTCCCGGTCGCCGTCCAGCGCGTAGGTCGACGCTCCGCGGGCGTGCAGATCGGCGAGCAACGGAGCCAGCCGGTCGCCATCGAACGGCAGATAGCCGGCCGCCGGAGACTGGCCCTCCGCCGCCGGGACGTAGAGGAATACCCGCTCGATGCGCTGCTCCGCGACGAAGTCCAGGAACGTGGCACGCTCGGTCGGCTCGGCCAGCAGCTGGTCGGTGTTCCACACCCACAGGGCTCTCACCTGCGGCGAGCGGTCTTCGCCGGGGGCCAGCTCCGGGGGCGGCGGCTGCGCAGGAGGAGGGGGCTGTACGGGCGCCTCGTCTCGGAGGAAATGAAGCGCGAGGCGCACCCCGGCGGGGTCGCGCACCAGCGCGACCCGACCGTGACGCACGTCCTCGAGGGCGTCGATGCCGTAGTCGCCAAGCTCGCCGTCGACGCTCAGCAGCACCTGCTCCTCCTGTGCCGAGGCCGCTGCCGACGACGCCAGAAGCGCCGCCGCCGCTGCGGTAAGTGTGAGTCGCATGCCGCACTCCGAGTCCGGGAGGGCCCACCCACATCGTCGTCGGCGGCCGGGCGGTAATCAATACTTTTCTAGCTGCGACAACGGTCCCGAGCCCAGCGCTAGTCGTCCCCACAACGTCTGATTGGCGGGTCTTCCCTCCCCCGCTACGTTGTCGTCTTCGCGACCCTTTTTCCGTCTCGGCACACGCTTCCGTCTTGAGCTTCGTCCACCTCCATACCCATTCGGAGTACTCGCTCCTAGACGGGGCCAACCGCATCGACGACCTGGTTCGCAAGGCCAAGGAGCACGAGATGCCCGGCCTCGCGCTCACCGACCACGGGTGCATGTTCGGCGCCTGGAGCTTCTACCAGGCGGCCCGGAAGGAAGGCGTGAAGCCGATCCTCGGCATGGAGGCCTACGTCGCGCCGGGCGACCGGCGGGACCGCTCGCGCTCGGGCGAAGGCGACCGTGCCTACTATCACCTCGTGCTTCTGGCGCGGGACCGCGTCGGCTACCAGAACCTCATCAAGCTCTCGTCCATCGGATACACGGAGGGCTTCTACCACCGGCCGCGCGTCGACCGGGAGGTCCTGGCAAAGCACCACGAGGGCATCATCGTCTCGTCGGCGTGCATGGCCGGCGAGGTGGCCCGGCACCTGGTCGCCGGCGACCGGGAGGGCGCGCGGCGGACCGCCGAGTGGTACGCCAACCTCTTCGACAGTCGCTACTACCTGGAGGTCCAGGCCCACGACACCCCCGGTCAGGCGGAGCTGAACCAGCAGATCTTCTCGCTGGCCGACGAGCTCGGCCTTCCCGTCGTTGCGACGAACGACGCGCACTTCCTCGCGCCCGATGACCACGAGGCCCACGACATCCTGCTCTGTATCGGGCTCGGCAAGGACCGCGACGACCCACGACGGATGCGGTACGACGAGGGGCTCTACTTCAAGGATCCCTCGGAGATGGCGGCGGTGTTTCCCGACCGCCCCGACGTCGTCGAGAACACGCTCAAGATCGCAGACGAGGTCGACCTGCTCCTGGAGCAGAAGTACCACCTGCCCGCCTTCCCGCTGCCCGAGACCCACTCGGACGAGAGCGACTACCTCGAGTTCCTGGCGCTGAAGGGCGCGAAGGAGCGCTACGGCGACCCGCTCCCGGACGAGGTCCAGGAGCGCTTCGACTACGAGATGGGGGTCATCCGCGGCACGGGCTACGCGGGCTACTTCCTCATCGTCCAGGACTTCATTCGTTGGGCGCTCGACCACGACATCCCGGTGGGACCGGGCCGGGGCTCGGCCGCTGGCTCGCTCATCGCGTACTCGCTCGGCATCACGAACCTCGACCCGCTCCGCTTCCAGCTGCTCTTCGAGCGGTTTCTGAACCCCGAGCGGATCTCGATGCCCGACATCGACATCGACTTCTGCTACGAGCGCCGCAGCGAGGTCATCGAGTACACCCGCGAGAAGTACGGGCGGGACGCCGTCGGGCAGATCATCACGTTCGGCACCATGAAGAGCCGCGCGGTCATCCGGGACGTCGGGCGGGCGCTGGGCTTCGAGCCGTCCGAGACCGACCGCATCGCCAAGCTGATCCCGAACCAGCCAGGTCAGGCGTTTACGGTCCAGGAGGCGGTCGACAACCTGAAGGAGGTCAAGGAGCTCTACCGCCTGGACGAGCGACACAGGCAGCTCTTCGACTATTCGATCACGCTCGAGGGGCTGTCGCGGCATGCGTCGGTGCACGCCGCCGGCGTGGTGATCGCCCCCGGCCCGCTCGACGACTACGTACCCGTCTCGGTGCAGACGGGAAAGAACGGCGGCTCGTCGGACGGCGAGGCCATGGTCGTGACGCAGTACGACATGAACTGCCTCGACCAGGTCGGCATGCTCAAGATGGACTTCCTGGGTCTCAAGACTCTGACCGTGATCCACGACGCTGTGGCCATGGTGAAGGAGCGCCACGGGAAGCTCGCCAACCCGGACACCGGCGAGACGTACGAGACCATGGACGACGTCCCGCTCGACGACCAGGCGGTCTACCGGATGCTCGCAAGAGGCGGGACCGGGGGCGTCTTCCAGTTCGAGTCGAACCTCGCGAACGACAAGTTGCGCGCCATGAAGTGCGACCGTTTCGACGACCTCGTCGCGACGAACGCGCTCATCCGGCCGGGACCGCTCGACTCGGGCATGACCGACGTCTACATCGGCCGTAAGACGGGTCGCCTGGAGGTCTCGTACCCGCACCCCGATCTCGAGGAGATCCTCAAGCCGACGTACGGCGTGATCGTCTATCAGGAGCAGGTGATGCGGATCGCGTCCGCTCTGGCGGGCTTCACGCTCGGAGAAGCCGACATGCTCCGGAAGGCGGTCGGCAAGAAGATCGCGAAGCTCATCAAGACGGAGCTCGGCAAGTTCGTGGATCGGTCGGTGGAGCGCGGCGTCGACCGCCGCATCGCCGAAGACCTCTCGGAGC
>JAHEKM010000029.1 GCA_024638325.1 Gemmatimonadota bacterium
GGAGCAGGAGCAGCGACAGCACGGCAGTGAAGAGCGGCATCGTGCTCGACATGAGCGACGCGAAGCCCGCCGGCACCTTGTCGACCCCGAACACCAGCAGTGCGCTCGACACGGTGGTGATGCTGAACCCGACGACGAAGATCCGCCCGAGGATCGTGCGATCGGTCGGGAAGCGCTCGCCGCGCAACAGCGCCAGTGCGACCAGGAACGAGCCGCCGATCACGGTCCGCATCGCGGCGAGCAGCATCGGTCCGGTGTGCTCGAGCGCGAACTTGAGCGCCGTGAAGTTCCCGCCGATCAGCATCGCCACCAGGACGATCGCGGCCAACACGATCGCCGGTGTCGCGGTCTGGGTGTCGTCGGTCTGGGCCACGATGCTCCGGTCGATCGTCGAGGTGTTCCAGTGTTGCCGTCCGCCTACGGAGCTGCTTTCCTGGCCCCAGGAAGACGACGACGAGCTGCGGACCGAGACCATGCCGCGCATCGACGGCCACCTGGTCTTCGAGGACGTCCACTTCCAGTACGAGGAGGACAAGCCGGTCCTGAAGGGCATCAGCTTCGATGCACCTCCCGGGACGGTCATCGCGCTGGTCGGAAGCTCGGGCTCGGGTAAGTCGACCATCGCCGGGCTTGCGGCGACGTTCCTCGAGCCGGACGAGGGCCGCGTGCTCGTCGACGGCGTCGATCTGCGTCACGTCCTCTTGGCGACGTACCGCGACCAGCTCGGTCTCGTCTTCCAGGACGACTTCCTCTTCGACGGCACCATCCGCGAGAACCTGCGCTTCGCGCGTCCGCCCGCGACCGACGACGAGATCGAGGACGCCGCCCGCAAGGCGTATGTGACCGAGTTCACGGAACGCTTCCCGGAAGGCCTCGACACGATCATCGGCGAGCGCGGCGTGAAGCTGTCAGGCGGGCAGCGTCAGCGCGTCACGATCGCGAGGGCGATTCTCGCGAACCCGCGTATTCTGCTGCTCGACGAGGCGACGTCGAGCCTCGATACCGAGAGCGAAGCGCTGATTCAGAAGAGCCTGGCCGACCTGCTTCGTGGACGCACGACCGTCGTGATTGCGCACAGGCTGTCGACGATCCAGCGAGCGGACCTGATCCTGGTGATCGAGGACGGCCGCATCGTCGAGCGGGGCAAGCACGACGAGCTGATGGCCAAGCGAGGGCGGTACTACGAGCTGTACACGGTGCAGGCGCGGATCTAGCGCCGGCCGGGCCCTCCTACTCGACGGCTGACTCCCCGCTGGGAATCAGGTCCCACGGGTCGTCCACGTCCTCGAGGTTGAGCCGCAGCCGCTGCATCGCCGCCGTGAGGTCCCCGTCGAAGTCGTCCAGGAGGCGCTGGAAGTCCGGTAACCGGTGGTAGTAGCGCACCATGCCCATCAGCGTGGCGTTGTTCATGGGCCGGTTGATGAAGCCGCCGAACGTGAACGACTCGAACGTCGGCATGACCTCGCTCTCGAAGCGCTCGCGTGCGCCGGCGAACAGCACCTCCCGGCGGGCGAGCTTGTCCTCGTAGGTGAGGCCCGGCTCGTAGTAGTAGATCTGATCGAGCTCTCGGGTGAAGTCGTCGATGAAGACGCTGAAGCGCTGGTAGTCGCGCCAGCGCTCCTGGGCCCGCATGCACTTCACGGTGTCCGGTCCGCCGCCCTGACGTGTACAGAAGAAGCGGATGGCCGCCACGCGCCCGACGAAGTTGGCGAACGACTCGTTGAAGCCGACCTGGCCCGGCACGAAGAGGTATTGGTGGGCGAGCTCGTGCAGCACGGTCGTGACGACCTCGACATCGTCGCTCCGCAGCACGGTCGACAAGACCGGGTCGTTGAACCAGCCCAGGGTACTGAAGGCCGCGGTCGGCCGGACGTAGGTGTCGTAACCCTCTTCTTGAAGATCCCGCTCCGCGTCGAGCGCGTCCTCGAGCGAGAAGAAGCCTCGGTACGGAACGCGGCCCACGATGGGGAACCACCAGGTCACCGGTGCGAGCTGGTCCTTCGGTGCGGCCGACACGACGAGCGCGAGCGTGTCTCGGTCGAGCTGCGTGAACATCGTGTAGGAGTCCCCGACATCGATGTCGAGCTCGTCGGCGGCGAAGCGACGCGCCTCGAGGACCCACGCGAGCTTGTTGCGCGTGTCCTCGCTGGTCGTCGAGTCGGAGATCACCAGGGGGATGGGCCGGCGAGCGCGCAGGATGCCGACCTCGGCGATGGTGGCCTTGGCGACGTACACCGGCGAGCACGCCATGCAGCTCGCGCCGAGCAGGACGATTCCCAGCGCCAGAACGACGCGCGGCCAGCGCCTGCGACGCTTCTCGGCGCCGGGCTCCTCTCGTGGCTCCATCTCGGTCATCGCTCGTCCCCTGTCCTTATTCACCTACATAGCTGCGCTCGTCGGGATCCACCGCCGCGCGTAGCTCGACGAGGTCCGCTTCGGCGGAAATCTCGGGGGGCATCTGCTCCGAAGCGACCCGGAGCGCCGAGGCCGCGTCCTCGGCTTCCACCACGTAGGTGTGGTAGCGCTGACGCCGTGCGCCGTATCGAACCGTGACCTGGTACGCCATGCCGGCAATCTACCGGCGTCCGCCGCCGCGACCTATGCTCGGCCCATGAGCTCCGTGCCTCTCCTCTACCGCCTCGCTGTGCGGGCGATGCGCCGTTCTGCCCCGCTCCTGAGCGTCGGTGGCTCGAAGGTCGCCCGCGGGATCCGCGGGCGTCGGTCGGCGCTCGGCACGCTGGAGCGGTGGGGACGCGAGCAGCGTGACCCGACCCGACCGACCGTTTGGGTGCATGCGCCCAGCGTGGGCGAGGGGCTCCAGGCGGGCGCGGTCCTCAGGGCCCTGGAGCGGCGAAGGCCGGGGATGCAGCTGGTCTTCACCCACTTCTCGCCCTCGGCCGAGGGCCTGGGCCCGCGGCTGGGCGCCGACGTCTCCGCCTACCTGCCGTGGGACGTGTCGGATGCGGCGCAGCGCGCCCTGAGCGCGCTGCGCCCCTCGCTCCTCGTGTTCACCAAGACCGAGGTGTGGCCCGTTCTGGTCGACGCGGCCGTGGAGCGCTCGGTTCCGGTCGCCATCGTCGGCGCGACCGTTCGGGAGGGGGCGGGGCGGACGCGCTGGCCGGCCCGTGCGGCGTTGCGGCCCACGTGGGGGCGGCTGGGCCTGGCGTGCGCCGTGGGCAGCGAGGACGCCGAGCGGCTGGTTCGACTGGGAGCCGACCCGGCAGTCGTCCACGTGACAGGCGATCCCGGGATCGACGCGGCAGCTCACCGGGCCTCGACGGCGGAGCCGGCTGCGCCGTACCTGGCACCGTTCCTCGCCGCGCAACGCCCCGTGGTCGTGGCGGGGTCCACCTGGCCGGCCGACGAGCACGTGCTGTTGCCCGCTTGGGTGGGGACACGGGCGGCCCATGCAGACGCGTTACTGGTCGTCGCGCCCCACGAACCGAGCCCCGAAGGGACCGAGGCGCTCCTATCCAGATTCCGCGGTTCCGGCCTGTCTTCGGTCACGATCGGGTCCGTCGAGCGACGAGGGTCGTTGGAGGGCGTGGATGTCGTGATCGTGGACCGCGTCGGCATCCTGGCTCATCTATATACAGTGGGCTCGTTGGCCTTCGTGGGCGGCGGTTTCGGGCGAAACGGGCTCCACTCGGTGCTCGAGCCAGCGGCTGCGGGGGTGCCGGTGCTGGTCGGTCCACGCTACGGGAGCAGTCCCGCGGCGGGAGACCTGATCCGGCTCGGCGCCGCGCGGGCCATCGAGGATGCGTCCTCCCTGGAGGACGCCCTGAGGGTATGGCTCCGCGATGCGACTGCGAAAAGTAGGGCCGGGGGGGGCGCGTTGGACTATATTGGCGCCCACCTCGGAGCGGCCGAGCGAACGGCGGTGCTCCTCGACCATCTCATGATGAACCAAGACGCGGAATGAGCGACGGGGAAGTCCAGGAGATCACGGTGACCGAGCTGAACGAGCGGATGGAGGGAGGACGTCCCCCGCTCCTGGTCGACGTGCGGGAGTACTACGAGGCCGACATCGCCGACCTGCCAGAGGTCGGTCAGCTCCGCATTCCCATGGCCGAGCTCCAGGAGCGCTTCGAGGAGATCGACAAGGAAGCCGAGACCGTGCTCTACTGCCGCAGCGGTGCGCGCAGCGACCGGGCAGCGCGCTTCCTCATGCGGCAGGGCTACGCGAAGGTGCTCAACCTCAAGGGGGGCATCCTGGCGTGGGGCCGAGAGGTCGATCCGGACATTCCGGCCTACTAGGCATCGCAACGTGATGGGACGACTCGACCGCGTGGGCATCGTGTCCCTACTGGCCATGGCGCTGGCCCTGTGGGGGCCCGTTCCGCTGCGGGCGTTCCAGAGCGACGGCGACCGAGGGGCGACCGTGGTCGACGCATCGGCGGCCGTGCGCACCGAGCCGGCCCCGGAGCGGGCGCGCCGCTTCCCGCGTCCGGACGCCGTCCGCGGTATCTACGCCAACGCGTGGGCCGCCGGCTCGACGCGCCGGATGGAGGAGCTGATCGACATCGCGCGCCGCACCGAGATCAACTCCATCGTCATCGACATCAAGGATGCCACCGGCTTCATCAGCCATCACACCGAAGTGCCGCTGGCGCACGAGATCGGCGCCTCACGCGAAATCAGGATCTCGGATCTGCCTGCTCTGCTCGACCGGCTCGAGTACGAAGGCATCTATCCGATCGCGCGCATCGTGATCGTGAAGGATCCGATCATCGCGAAGTATCGGCCGGAAATGGCGGTGCAGGACACGGCGGGTGGGGTGTGGATCGACAGCAAGGGCATCGTCTGGCTCAATCCGTACTCCCGTGAGGTCTGGGACTACCACGTCGACCTCGCGCGCGAGGTCGCCCGCATGGGCTTCCCGGAGATCCAGTTCGACTATGTGCGCTTTCCCGACGCGCCGCAGGCCGATCTCGACCGCGCGGTCTTCGAGGGCGCGAACGGCGTATCCAAGCCCATGATCATCCGTGAGCTACTGAGGTACGCGCGCGCCGAGCTCGACTTGCTGGGCGTGGAGACGACCGCGGACGTCTTCGGCATGACCACGTCGGCCGACCGTGACGTGGGTATCGGCCAGGTGTGGGAGACCTTCATCGACGCGGTCGACGTCGCGTTGCCGATGGTCTATCCGAGTCACTACTGGGAGGGGAGCTTCGGCTACGAGGAGCCCAACGCCCGTCCCTACGAGGTGGTGCGTCGCGCCGTCGCGGACGCGCTCGAGCGCTCTGCACGTGTACGCGGCGCGGGCATCACTCGGCCGTGGTTGCAGGACTTCAGCCTGGGCGAGCCGGTGTACGCCGGCGCCGAGGTCCGGGCCCAGATCCAGGCCACGTACGATGCCGGCGCCGAAGAGTGGATCCTCTGGAATCCCGGCAGCAGATACACGGTCGCGGCCCTGGAGCCCGTCGGGGGCTTCGAGCGTGAGCCGCTGGTACGCGTGGCCGGGCGGCTCACGCCGGTGTCGAGGCGGTTCGAGGTGCTGAACGCGCCGTCGCCCGACGTCGACAGCCCTGTCGCGGGCGAGCAGGCGGGGTCGGGCTCCGGGGCCTCGCCGCTCGACTGACGCGGTGGCTCAGGCCGCCGAGGGCGCGAACTGAAGCTCGTGTAGACGGGCGTAGAGCCCGCCCGCCGCCAGCAACTCCTCGTGCGTGCCGACCTCCCGTACCTCCCCGTGATGGAGGACCACGATGCGGTCGGCGTTCTGAACGGTCGAGAGTCGGTGGGCGATCACGAGTGAGGTCCGCCCCCTCAGCAACTCGTCGGTCGCGAGCTCGATTTTCGCTTCGATCTCGGAGTCGACCGAGCTCGTGGCTTCGTCCAGCACGAGAATGCCCGGGTCGAACGCCAGGGCCCTGGCGAAGCTCACGAGCTGACGCTCTCCGACCGAGAGGCTCGCGCCCCGCTCACCCAGCGGCTGCGCGTATCCCTGGTCGAGTCGCTCGATGAACGCCGTGGCCCCGACGCGCTCGGCTGCGGCTTCGATGTCCTCGTCCGGAATGTCCTCGGCGCCGAGCCGGATGTTGTACCCGACGTCCTGACTGAACAGAAAGACGTCCTGCAGCACCAGGCCGATGCGCTCGCGCAGGTCGTCGATGCGGACCTCGTCGACAGGCACGCCGTCGAGCAGGATGCGGCCGCGCGTGGCGTCGTAGAAGCGCATGAGGAGGTTGATGAGCGTCGTCTTGCCGGCCCCGGTGTGGCCGACGATGGCGACCTTCTCGCCCGGCGCGACGGAGAAACTGACGTCCTTGAGAACCCAGTCGGGCTCACCCGACTCGTCTTTGCCGTAGGCGAACCAGACGTCCTCGAACACGATCTCGCCGCGAGGCGGCTCGGGGAACGCCCGGGGGTGCGGTGGATCGGTGATATCGACCGGGTGGTCGAGCAGCTTGAACACCCGCTCCGACGACGCCATGGCGCTCTGTAGGAGGTTGTACTTCTCCGAGAGGTCCTGGATGGGCTGGAAGAAGCGGCGGGCGTACTGGAGGAAGGCCGCGATGACGCCGACCGTGATCGCACCCTCCATGCTGCGCACGCCCCCGTACCAGATGATCAGCGCCAGGGCCAGCGCGGTGAAGAACTGGATGGTGGGGAAGAAGAGCGCGTAGTAGGTGATGGAGCGGAGGTGCGCCTGCAGATAGTGATCGTTGAGGTCGGCCAGGCGCGCAGCGTCCGCTTCCTCGCGGTTGAAGAGCTGGACGACGCGCACCCCGGTGATGCGCTCGTGGATGTACGCGTTGACCCGCGCCAGCCGGACGCGGATGTCGCGGTACGCGCGTCGGATCTTGGAGCGGAAGACGAAGGCCGTGAGGAAGACGAAGGGCAGCACGCTGAACGTCACCAGCGCGAGCTGCCAGTTCATGCTCAGCATCGCTCCCACGATGAACGTGAGCGTGAAGATGTCGCCGAACACCGTCACGACGCCGGAGCTGAACAGCTCGTTGAGCGTCTCCACGTCGTTCGTGATGCGCGTCATGAGCCGACCGATGGGGTTCTTGTCGTAGAACCTCAGGTCCACCCTCTGGAGCTTCTCGAAGATCTCGCGGCGCAGATCGTACATGACCGACTGACCCAGCCACGTCGTGATGAGCGCCTGGGCGTACTCGAGCACGAACAGGAGCGTGATGGAGCCGAAGTAGACGGCCGCGAGCACGGCCAGGTAGCGGGTATCTCCCGCCGGTATCGCGTCGTCGATGACGAGCTGGGTGATCCACGGGCCGACGATCGCGAGCCCGGCGCCGAGCAGCAGCACGAAAATCGCCAGCGCTACCAGACCGATGTGCGGCCTGAGGTAGCGCAGGAGCCGACGCATCAGGCGGGCGTCGTACGCCTTACCGAGTGCCTCCTCCTCGTGGAACTGGGTGGCGTCGGCCATGCTCGGCTACCGGGCCGGGCCTACCCGGCTCGGCTCTCCAGCGCCCGAAGGAGCGCGGCGGCGTCCAGCCCCTCCGCGCGGAGCGCGACCAGCAAGTGGTACACGAGGTCGGCGCCCTCCTCGACCGCGCCTTTTTTGTCGTGGCGCGCCAGCGCCGCCACGAGCTCGGCGGCCTCCTCACCGAGCTTCTTGAGCCGCAGGTTCTCGTCGGTGAGAAGCTTCACCGTGTAGCTGCCCTCGGGGCGCTCCTCCGCGCGGGCTGCGAGCGTCGCGTCCAGCTTTCCGAGCGTTCCCACCGCGATGTCGGCGCCCTCGCCGAAGCAGCTGGTCTCGAGCGTGTGACACGTCGGTCCGGCCGGAGTGACGCGGGCGAGCACGGTGTCACCGTCGCAGTCTGCGTGGAGCGACACGAGCCCGAGCGTGTTGCCGCTGGTCTCACCCTTCTTCCACAGCTGCTGGCGCGAGCGGGACCAGAAGTGCATGTCCCCGGTCTCTAGCGTCTTCTCGAGAGCGACGCGGTTGGCGAAGCCGAGCATGAGCGCCTGGCCCGTCGCCGCGTCCTGCGCGATGACGGGCAGCAGCCCGTCGCGGTCGTCGAAACGCAGGACGTCGAGGTCGGCGACGGTCCCGAGCGTGCGATCGGTCATGACGGTGAGCCTCCGTTCGTCGGGGTCGGGCGGACGGGCACCCCCCAGTCCATGAGCGAGCTCTTCAGCTCGCCGACCGTCGTGAGTCCGTCGTGCAGAATACCCGCTACGAGAGCGGCCGAAGCGTGGCCCTCGGTGAAGGCGTCCTTGAGGTGCGCCGCCTCGCCCGCACCGCCCGAGGCGATGACGGGCACGGGCACGGTGTCGGCGACCTCGCGGGTGAGATCGAGCTGGTACCCGTTCCTGGCGCCGTCCTGATCGATGGAGGTGAGCAGGATCTCGCCCGCCCCGAGTCGCTCGCACTCGGCTGCCCATTCGACCGCGTCGAGCTCGGTCGGCGTGGTGCCGCCGTGGGTGTAGCACCGCCACAGGCCGTCCTCACGGGCCGCGTCGATGCTCGCGACCACGCACTGGCTTCCGAACCTCTCGGCGCCGATGGAGAGCAGCTCGGGGTCACGTACGGCGGCCGAGTTCACGCTGATCTTGTCGGCCCCGGCACGGAGCAGGGGACCGATGTCGTCGGCCGAGCGGACACCGCCCCCGACCGTGAGCGGCACGAAGAGCGTTTCGGCGGTGCGGCGCACGACGTCGAGTAGCGTGCCGCGCTTCTCCTTCGAGGCCGACACGTCCAGGAAGACGATCTCGTCGGCGCCCTCGGCCTCATAGCGAGCCGCGAGCTCCACAGGATCACCCACGTCGCGCAGGTTCTTGAACTGGGTGCCCTTCACGACGCGACCGTCCTTCACGTCGAGGCACACGATGACCCTGGGGCGTAGCATCAGCTGCCTCCCTCGTCTTCGTCGCCGAGCGACTCGTCGAGAGGCTCCGAGTCCAGTCGCTCGATCGCGACCGAGCCCTTGGTACTGAAGACCGCGTCGCCCTTCCGGAGCGCCTGTCGGAGGGCGAGGCCGGTCGCCTTCACTGCCGCCTCGACGACGTGGTGCTTGTCGTCGCCGCGGAGCACCCGCACATGCAGCGTGGCGCCCAGGTTCGTCGCGAACGAGTGCAGGAAGTGTTCGTACAGGGTCGACGGCACTTCACCCTCGTAGAACGGACGGCCGCCGACGTCGATGGCCGCCTCGACCAGCGCCTCGTCCATCGGCACCTGGGCCCAGCCGTAGCGGGTCGCCTCGTCGGGGACCTCCTCCTTGAGGGCCAGCCCCAGCAGAATGCCGACGTCTTCGATGAGGTGGTGGCGGAGGTCGCCCGTCGCCTGCAGTTCGATGTCGACGCCCGCGTATTTGGCCAGCGTCACGACCATGTGGGTGAGGAACTGCTCGTCGGTCGTGACCTTCGACGCCCCTGTGCCGATGCGCACGTCCGCGACGATCTGTGTCTCTTTGGTCTCCCGCTTCAGCTTGCTCATCGGTTCTTCACCGGTTGAGAGATGTCAGCCCCACCGCCCCAGCGGGCCGCGACCGCGCCCGGGTCGAGCGTCTGCGTGTACAGGGCCATTCCGAGCACCGCGCCGGCCGCGCCGGCCCCGTCCAGGAAGTCCAGCTCGTCCATGGTGGTGACGCCGCCCGAGGCCCACACCGGGTGCGGGCTCAGCTCGATCGTCTCGCCCACCTCGTTCCGGTCGATGCCCTCTAGCCTGCCCTCACGCCCCACATCCGTCGCCAGAACACCGGCCAAGGGCAGGTCGGCCAGGCCCGGAAGATAGCCGGCCAGCTCCAGCCCCGTGTCCTCAGTCCAGCCCTTTCGCAGGATGCGCCCGTCCCTCGTGTCGAGCGCGATCATGACTCGGCCGGGCCACCGATCGGCGAGCGACGCGAGCCAGTCGGGTTCGTCGACCGCGCGCGTGCCGACGACGATGCGTTCGATGCCGGCTTCGAGTAGGGCCGCCGCCCGGGCGTCGTCCCGGATGCCACCGCCGACCTGCTTTTCGGCCGGCGTCGCTCTGGCGATGCGCAGGATGACGTCCAGGTTGTCGCCGCTGCCGAGGGCGGCATCGAGGTCGACGACGTGCAGGGTACCGAACCCGCCCTCGTGCCAGCGCTCCGCCTGCGCGACAGGGTCGGGAAGGGACACGCGCTCGTCTTCCGGCCGGCCGCCGACCAACTGGACGCAGCGTCCGCCCTTGAGGTCGACGGCGGGTGCGGCGATCACCCGATCACCTCGCGTGCCAGTTGCACCCAGTTCGACACGATGCGCCGTCCCTTGGTCGAGCTCTTCTCGGGGTGGAACTGCATGCCCCAGGTGTTGGCGCGACGCACGCTGGCCGCGAAGCGGCGTCCGTCGTACTCGGACCAGGCGATCTCGTCGCCGGCGTCCGTCGGGACGCACACGTAGGAGTTGGCGTAGTAGCCGACGAGCTCCGAGATGCCGTCGAAGATCGGATCGGCGCCGGTGTCGACGTCGTTCCAGCCCATCTGCGGGACGATGGGTGCGTCGAGTAGCTGCACCGTTCCCGGCACGAGACCGATGCCGTCGCCCTCCGACTCCTCCGAGGCGTCGAAGAAGAGCTGCATGCCCAGGCAGATGCCCAGGCAGGGCAGGCCGTCAGCCAAGGTCTGACGCAGTCTCGTGCGGTCGTTCGGGAGCGCACGCGCGGCGGCCCCGAACGCACCTACGCCAGGAAGGACGAGTGCGTCCATCGACAGGGACTCGTCCCAATCGGCCGTGACCGTGACCTCGGCCCCGGCGCCCTCGAGCGCCTTGCCGAGGGAGTGCAGGTTGCCCGCGCCGTAGTCGAAGAGCGCGACGTGCATGCGATCTACTCCTTCTTCAGCGCGTCGAGGCGCTGGTCGAGTGCGTCGAGGAAGTGTTGGAGCAGGGACCAGGGCCCGACCGTCACGCGCAGCGCTTCGCCGAGCTCGGTGGCGCCGCTGAAGGGTCGGACCTGCACACCGGTGGCCCGCAGCGCCTGGGCGTCGTCGGCCGCCGAGCCCGAGGGCGCGGCGAACAGAATGAAGTTGGCGGCCGACGGGAGCTGGGCGAGGCCGCGTGACTCGAGCTCCTTCCGGAGTCGCTCTCGGATCGCAACCGCCTCGGCGGTCGTGCGGGCGACCCAACCGTCCTCGTCGCGTACCGCGATCGCGGCCAGCTCGATCGCGAGTCGGGACACCTTGTAGGGCCCCCGGGACTTGTCGACCTCGAGGACGACCTCGGGCGTACCGACGGCGAAGCTGCAGCGGATGCCGGCCAGTCCGAAGGCCTTCGAGCAGGTGCGGGTGACGAGAAGGTTGGCGTGCCGGGGGGCTGAAGCGATGAGTGTTTCGCCCGCGAAGTCGGCGTAGGCCTCGTCGACGAGGATGAGGGGGCCGGCCTCGACGCGCCCTGCTGCCGCCAGCAGACGCTTCACCCACTCCCCGGGGAGCTGGGCGCCCGTCGGATTGTTGGGGCGACACAGGTAGACCACCGCCACGTCGCCGTCGAGCAGCGTGCCCGGATCGTTCTCGGCCTCCGACCACGGGACGGGCTGCGGCGTCATGCCGTTCATGCGCGCGAAGTCACCGACCATCGAGAACGTCGGCGCCGGGAAGGTGACGGACTGCCCGGCCCCGTAGGCCGCTCGGAAAGCGGAGTCGATGACGTCGTCGGAGCCGTCGCCGGTCGTCACGCACTCCGGTGCGACCCCGAACTTGTCCGCAACCGCGGTGCGCAAGGTATTCGCGTACAGCTCCGGGTAGCAGCGCAGGTCGTCGGCAGTGGCCTCGCGCACACGCTGGAGCGCTGCGGGGTGCGGGCCCCAGAGGTTGGTGTTGTCGCTCAGGTCGACGGCGACCGGGGCACGGCCCGGGTCGTAGCGGTCGAGGTCGGCATAGTCGGGGCGCGGGAACGGCGTCATGGCGTCCCCTTCCTGGCGCGGGCCGCAGCCGCGTGCGCGGGGAGCCCCTCGGCATCGGCCAGCGTGGCGACGTCGTCCGCCATGCCACTGGCGCCCTCCGTGTCGATCTCCTGGATGGTGAACGACCTCAGGTAGTTGAGCGTCGAGAGGCCCGAGAAGCTGCGCGCCCGTCCGGCCGTTGGGAGGACGTGGTTGGCGCCGGTCATGTAGTCGCCGAATGCCACAGAAGCCGCCGGGCCGACAAAGGTCGTGCCCGCGGTCGTGACCCGTCGGGCGTCGCTCGCCGCGTCGGCCGTCATGACGCTCAGGTGCTCCGGGGCGTACGCGTTCACGAAGTCGATGGCTTGGCCCGTGTCGGCGGCGAGCAGGATGGCACCGGACGCGCGGAGGGCGGCCGTGCAGATCTCGCGGCGCGGTGCGGTCTCGAGCTCGGCGCCCAGCGCGGCCTCTGCCGCCGCCGCCAGCTCTGGGGACGTCGTCACGATGACGCACGCGGCGTCAGGGTCGTGCTCGGCCTGGGCCATCATCTCGAGCGCGACGAGGCGGGGGTCGGCGTCCGAGTCGGCCAGGACGAGCACTTCGGAGGGGCCGGCCGGGGAGTCGATGACGACCTCGCCGGCGACCTGGCGCTTGGCTTCGGTCACCCACCGGTTGCCCGGCCCAACGATCGCGTCGACGCGGGGCACCGTGCGGGTGCCGTAGGCGAGGGCGGCCACCGCACCCGCACCGCCGAGCGCGAAGAGGCGGTCCGCACCGCCGATGGCGCAGGCCGCGAGGACCGCCTTGGGCGGCGCCCCGTCCGGACCGGGCGGCGAGCAGACGACGACGTCGCCGACGCCCGCTGCCCTGGCCGGAACCACGCCCATGAGCACCGAGCTCGGGTAGGCCGCGCGTCCGCCAGGGGCGTACACGCCCACACGGCCCAGCGGGGCCCACGCCCGGGTGATGCGCACGCCGGGCTCGACGTCCAGGGTGACCTCAGCCGGCATCTGCGCCTCGTGGAAGGTCCGGATGTTCGCCGCCGCCCGCTCGAGGCCGGCCTTCACGGTCGGGTCGAGGTCGGCCACTGCGCCGTCCCACGCCTCGCGCGGGATCTCCACGGAGTCGAGCCGGACTCCGTCGAAGCGCTCGGCCATCTCCAGGAGCGCCTCGTCACCGCGGGCACGGACGTCGGACATGAGCGCGGCGACCGACTCCGCGAGCTGCGGGTCGTCCGTCGGCGCGCGGTCCAGCAGGCGCGCTCGCGTGGCGTCGTCGAGGTCGGCGAGCCGACCGCGGGCGAAGAGCTCGACCGTGCTCACGGCATGAGCCTCTCGATCTTGGTGACCAGGATGCCCTCGGCACCGAGCCCCTTCAGCTTCGCGATGGTCTGGTAGACCAGGTCGGCGTCGACGACCGCATGCGCGGCGACCCACGATCCCCCGTCGAGCACCTCGACGATGGTCGGACCGGAGAGACCCGGAATGACCTCACGCACCTCGTCCAGCTTGGCCTTGGGCACGTTGGCCATGAGGTACCGTTTCCGCTTGGCGCGAAGCACGGATTCGAGCGCTGTCGACAGCTCGGTGATCTGGGCTTTGGAGCGGGCGTCGGCGAGCGCGGCCGGACTCGCCACCAGCCGAGCCGTCGAGGTCAGCACCGTGCCGATCTCCCTGAGGCTGTGTACCCGCAACGTGGATCCGGTCGACGTGATGTCGACGATCACGTCCGCGACTCCGAGGTGTGGCGCGATCTCCGTGGCGCCACTCACTGGCGCGATCTGGATCGGGATCCCGAGGGATTCAAAGTGGTTCGTCGCGCAGCGCGGGAACGACGTCGCCACCCGGGTGCCGGCGGGAAGCTGGTCGGCCGACCGCACGTCCGAGTCGTCCTTGGCCGCGACGACCAGGCGGCAGGCACCGAAGCCCAAATCGAGGATGTCGGTCACTTCGCGACCGCTCTCGGCGACGCAGTCCGCCCCGGTGACGCCCAGCTCGGCCGCGCCGTCCGCGACGTACTCCGGAATGTCCTGGGTGCGCACGAAGATCGCCTCGAACTCGTCTCCCAGCGACGCGATCAGGGCGCGGTCCGCAGCGAACGCCGGCCGCAGCCCGGCCTGGTCGAACAGGTCGAGTGCCTGTTCGGAGAGGCGTCCCTTGTTGGGAAGCGCGATCCGCATCGGTCTATCCGTCATGATGTTCGTCTCAGAAAAAAGAAAAACCGCGACCCGTCTGTGACGGGCCGCGGTCGGTGCCAGCTCTTCGGATCTACGTCCTAAGCGCGCACGACCTTCCCGCCACCCGAGTGGGCCGCGTGATGATGATGGTGCCGGACGTGGATCATGTTGTTCATGGGACGCCCAAGTTGAACGAGGGGGGTGGGGGCGTCAAGCCTGTCAACCGCGTGTGTCCCCGCCCAAGGCCACAACGGGATCGAGGCGCGCCGCACGCCGAGCCGGGATGTACACCGCCGTCAACGCGACCGCGAAGAGCACGACGGCCCCCACGATGTAGCTGGCCGGATCCGTCGTGCCGATGCCGAAGAGCTGGCTCGCCATGACCCGACTCAGAACCCCGGCCCCGGCTAGCCCCAGGCCTACGCCCACCGCGGCCAGCAGCGCTCCCTGCTTCAGGATGAGCATGACGAGGTCCTCGGGCTCGGCGCCCATGGCGACCCGCACTCCCAACTCAGCCGTCCGCTGCGAGACCCCGTACGAGATCACCCCGTATACCCCTACGGACGCCAGCACGAGAGCCGCGACGGCGAACAGAACCAGCAGCAACATGCTGAACCGCTCGCGCGCCACCGAAGCGGACACGATGCGCTCCATCGTCGAGACCTGGGAGATGGGCACTGTCGGATCCGTTGCCTGGATCTCGCGTCGAACGGCCGCGACGAGCGACTCTGGGTCGGTGGTGGTCCTGAGCGTAAAGCTGATGCGCCGGAACGGTGCCTGAGCCAGGGGAAGGTAAAGGGAAGGGTCCGAGGGCTCGGACAACCCGAAGTACTTCACGTCCTCCACGACACCGACGATCTGGAAGTTCGGTGGAAAGAAGCCGCCGAGCGCGACGTGCGGTGGAAGCCCGTCTACCACCATGCCGATGGGGTCCTCGTTCGGGAAGTACCGCTCCGCCAGGGCCTGATCCACGAGGGCCACCCCGGTCGCTTCGCGGTCGTCGAGGGCGTCGAAGTCACGGCCGTTCACGATCTCGATTCCCATCGTGGCCAGATATCCGGGCGATATCTGGCGGTAGTGCGCGATGGGCTCCTCGCCTTCGCCGGGCGGCTCCCTGTCCTGCACGAAGAAGCTGCCGAGAAAGGGGATCTCCCTCTGGAGCGGTAGCGTACCCGTCGCCGCGACCGAAGCGACGCCGGGCAGGCTCTCGAGCCGTCCGATGATTTCGGTTGGGAAGTCCGCGACTCGCTCCAAGTCGCTGTACGCCCGGCTCGGCAGATCGACGCGGAGTGTCAGGAGCCCCTCCGCGTCGAAGCCGGGCTCGGTCTCCAGGAGGCCGATGAAGCTGCGGGTCAGCAGGCCCGCCCCGACCACGAGCATCACCGCGACCGCGAGTTGAGCCACGACCAGGACGTTCCGCCCGGTGGCCCTCCGGCCCGTCGAGCCCCGCGAACCGTCCTGCAGCGCGCCGCGCACGTCGGTTCGCATCAGCCTCGCGACGGGCGCCAGACCGAAGATGAGGCCGGTCACCGCCGTGGCCACCAAGCTGAAGAGGAGCACACGTCCGTTCAGTTGCACCTCGTCCAGGCGCGGCAGGTTCTCAGGCCCGAGCGAAACGAGCACTTCGATCCCCACCGAAGCCACGGCGATGCCGAGGAGGGCGCCTACCACTGACAGCACGAGGCTCTCGGTCAGAAGCTGGCGGCCGAGCCTCAGTCGCCCGGCACCCAGGGCCGTACGGAGCGCGATCTCCTGGCTTCGGTCCGTCATGCGGGAGAGCAGAAGGTTGACCACGTTCGCACATGCAACGAGCAGCAACAGCACGGTGGCGCCGAGGAGCACGAGCAGTGTGGCGCGTGTCTCACCGACCACGGCCTCTTCGAGAGGAATTACGGTCGTTGTGTAGGCCCGGTTGGTCTCGGGGTATTCCTCCTCGAGCTCCCGTGCGACCCGGTTGAAGTCCTCGCGGGCCGCCGTCAGGTCCGAGCCAGGACCGAGCCTTGCCACCACGTCCATCCAGCGGGCGTACCGTCCGGGATAGGCGAGCAAGTGGCGATTGAGCCAGAAGCTCGAGCTGCCGGGGAAGTCGAAGCCCGAGGCCATGACTCCCACCACGGTGTACTCGTTCTCCTCGACGGTGAGGGACTGACCGACGATGCCAGGGTCGGCGCCGAAGCGGCTCTGCCAGAACTCGTGCCCGAGCACCATCACCCTCGGGGCTCCGGGCGCGCCGTCTCCTGGTGTCAGGGTGCGTCCAAGAAGTGCCCTCACTCCGAGGACCCTGAACAGATTCTCCGCCGCCCACGTGCCGGTGACCTTGACCGCGAGTCCATCGCGATCGATAAGTGCGAGCTCAGCCTCGGAGAAGGCGGCCAGGTCCGACACGGTGCGGACCCGCTCCTCGTAGTCTGCGATGTCGGGGGGCGACATGAAGCTGCGCTCCTCTCCCCGCTCCCGATTCGTCGACCAGACGCGAACCAGCTCCTCGGGGGCCTCGTAGGGGAGCCCCTGCAGCAGCACGGCGTCGACGACGCTGAAGATGGCCGTGACCGACCCGATACCGAGCGCGATCGTGAGGATCGCGACGGAGGAGAAGGTCGGATGGCTGCGCAGGTTGCGCAGGGCGTATCGGATGTCCTGCACGAATTCCTCTGTCTGGGCTCGGCTGGGGAGCGAACGGTACGTTGGATGTTACGCGGGCGGTGTCCAACAGACTACATACGCCTCCCGGCCGCTGACGAGCTTCTCTCGGAGGGCTAGGCCCACTCCGCCTCCCTTCCCGCTCCCCTTATCATCCACGCATGGATGACGCGATCCGGATCCGGGGGGCCCGGCAACACAATCTGAAAGGCATCGACCTGGATCTTCCAAGGCGGCGCCTGACCGTGATCACGGGTCCGTCCGGCTCCGGGAAGAGCTCTCTCGCGCTCGACACCCTGTTCGCCGAGGGCCAGCGCCGGTACGTCGAGTCGCTCTCCACGTACGCGAAGCAATTCCTCGAGCGGATGGAGAAGCCCCACGTGGACTCGGTCGAGGGCATCTCGCCCGCGGTCGCGATCGAGCAGAAGAACCCCACGAAGTCCAGTCGCTCGACCGTCGGGACAGCGACCGAGGTGTACGACTACATGCGTCTGCTATGGGCGCGCGTGGGTCGCACGCACTGCCCCGAGTGCAACCGACGGGTGACTCCGGACACGGTCACGTCGGCCGTGGACCGAGTCCTGGAGCTACCGAAGGGGACCCGGATCCAGGTCACGTTCCCGCTCCCTCGCAGCGAGCGCGTCACGCACGAGCTGGTCGTTTCGAACCTGAAAGCGATGGGCTTTGTCAGAATCCTCGCCGACGGGGCGTCCTACGACCTGTCCGAAGAGGGTGCGGACAAGCCGGAGGGGCTCGGCATCGACGTAACCGCGACGAACGAGATCCTGATCGGGGTAGACCGGCTGAAGGTCGATGCGGACGAGCGCGACCGGCTCGCCGACTCCCTCGGCACGTGCTTCGTGGAGGGCGACGGGGAGGCCGTCGTGGTGGTCTCGGGCGCCGGCGACGCGCTTCCCGAGCGCCTCCTCTTCACAGAACGCTTCCGCTGCCCGGATCACCCGGAAGTAGGCTTCCTCGACCCGACCCCGCAGCTCTTCTCGTTCAACAACCCGTACGGAACGTGCAAGCTCTGCACGGGCTTCGGCGCGACGCTCGACTACGATCCGGAGCTCATCATCCCGGATTCGCTCAAGTCGATCGCGGACGGGGCGGTCGACCCCTGGACGAAGCCGAGGTACAAGCGCGAGCGGGAGAAGCTCAAGCAGTTCACGCAGGACAAGAAGGTCTCGCTGTACGACCCGTGGCAGGACCTGCCCGAGAAGTTCAAGGAGCACGTAATGTACGGGACCAAGGGCTTCAAGGGCGTGATCCCGTTCCTCGTGTCGCGTGAGAAGAAGCGCTACAAGCAGTACATCCGTGTCTTCCTCCGGAAGTACCAGAGCCCACAGACCTGCCGCGAGTGTGGCGGCGCCCGTGTCCGCCCTGAGGCCACCTGGGTGAAAGTCGATGGGCGCACCATCTCCGAGATCGCCGACCTGCCGCTCGAGGAGCTGAGACCGTGGGTCGAGGGGCTCGAGCTCTCGGCGATGGAGCAGCAGATCGCCGAGACTCTCCTGCGCGAGCTGCGTGCCCGGGTCCACTTCCTGGTCGACGTCGGCCTCGGGTATCTGTCGTTGAGCCGACAGACCCGCACGCTCTCGGGTGGGGAGTCCCAACGCATTGCGTTGGCCAACTCGTTGGGCTCGGCGCTGGTGGATACCCTGTACGTCCTGGACGAGCCGACGGTCGGACTACATCCGCGTGATACCGGCGCCCTCCTCGAGCTGCTCGCGCGGCTGCGGAACGCGGGCAACACGGTGATCGTGGTGGAACACGACGCCCAGGCGATTCAAGCCGCCGACCATATCGTCGAGCTCGGCCCGGCGTCCGGGGAGCAGGGGGGCACGGTGGTCTTCGAGGGCCCGCCAGACTCGCTGTCGGGATCCGACACGGCCACGGGCCGCTACCTGGCCCGGCTGGGTGGCGGCCTCGCGGAGGACGGCGACACCGTGGCCGGAGACGGCGGTCCCTGGCGCCGGGGTCGCGACGTGGCCGGCCCATGCCTGACGCTCAAGGGCGCCCGCCAACACAACCTCCAGGGAGTGGACGTCGAGGTTCCGCTCGGGACGCTGACGGCGGTCACGGGCGTGTCGGGGTCGGGCAAGTCCACGCTCGTCCACGACGTGCTGTACCATGCCGTCGAGCGGGAGCTCGGCGGTCGCACGACGGCCAAGGAGCATCTGGGAGAGGCGGTCGGCGATTACGAGGCGCTGAAGGGGGTCACCGCCCTGGAGGAGGTCGTACTCGTCGACCAGTCGCCGATCGGGCGCACCCCGCGCTCGAATCCGGTGACGTACATCAAAGCCTGGGACGAGGTGCGGAAGATCTTCGCCAACCAGCCGTTGGCACGGGAGCGGGGCTACGGGCCGGGCCACTTCAGCTTCAACGTCGCCGGAGGGCGTTGCGACGAGTGCAGCGGCGCGGGTCACGTCGAGGTCGAGATGGTCTTCCTGGCCGACGTGTACGTGCCGTGCGACGCCTGTAACGGCCGTCGCTACAAGCGCGAGATCCTCGATGTGAAGATTCGCGGAAAGAACGTCGCCGAAGTACTCGAGCTGACGGTGGACGAGGCGATCCGTTTCTTCATCCGCGAGCGGAAGCTCGGGCGCTCGCTTTGGCAGCTACAGCAGGTGGGGCTCGGCTACCTGAGGCTCGGCCAGCCGGCGACCACGCTTTCGGGTGGGGAGTCACAGCGGCTCAAGATCGCCCGTGAGCTCGCCGGTGCTTCGGGCAAACAGGGCAAGAAGCTCTACATCCTCGACGAGCCGACGACCGGGCTCTCCGGAGAAGACGTCGCCAAGCTCATCGACGTGCTCGACCGACTGGTCGATGCCGCCAACACGGTCATCGTCATCGAGCACAACCTGGACATGATCGCGGCCGCCGACTGGGTCATCGACCTGGGTCCGGACGCGGGTCACCGCGGCGGCGAGGTCGTTGCGATGGGGAGGCCGGAGACCGTAGCCGGTGTGCCCGAGAGCGCGACGGGCCGGTATCTGGCGGCGATGATGCGGGTGCCGGCCGGCCGGGCGTAGAGCTGCGTCCGTGGCGCCTCTGGTCTCTGTCCTCCTCCCCGTCCGCGACGGCGCCGAGCACCTGCCGGACGCCATCGCCTCCCTCGAGGCTCAGACCTGTCCGGACTTCGAGGTCATCGCCGTCGACGACGGCTCCACGGACGGGACGCTCGAGATCCTCGACGAGTGGGCGGCTCGAGACCGGCGCGTCGAGGTCCACCACCAGGAGCCGCGCGGCATCGTGGGGGCGCTCGAGGCCGCCCGCGCGCTGTCGCACGCGATCTACCTCGCTCGCATGGATGCCGACGACGTCTGCGCCCCAACCCGCCTGGAGGCGCAGCTCGCCCTCATGGAGTCGGACCCCGCGCTGGCCGGTTGCGGCTCCTGCATCGAGTACTTCCCGGAGGAGGCCGTGCGGGACGGGGCTCGACGCTACCAGGCGTGGATGAACGCGGCGACGACGCCGGACGAGATCGAGCGGGAGCTGTTCGTCGAGTGCCCGCTCGCGCACCCGACGTTCTTTCTGAGGTCAGACGCGGTGGACGCGGTCGGCGGCTACCGAGATGCGGGCTGGGCGGAAGACTACGACTTGATCCTGCGGCTGTGGCAGGCCGGAGGCCGCTTCGCCAAGGTCTCCGAGCCGCTGCTGCGCTGGCGCGAGGGCCCGGACCGCCTTTCCAGGACCCATCCCCGCTACGCCCCCGAGGCCTTTCTCGCCTGCAAGGTGCACTACCTCCGCACGACGCTGCTGGAGGCCAGGGACGGCATCGTCGTCTGGGGCGCCGGGCCGGTTGGCAAGGCGGCCGCGAAGGCGTTCGTCGAGGCGGGCACGCAGCTCCGGGCCTTCGTGGAGGTCGACCCCCGCAAGATCGGTCAGGAGATCCACGGCGTACCCGTCTTGGACCTCACCGAGGGCGCCGGCATCGAGGGTGTGCTGCACCTCGGAGCGGTGGGTCAGCCGGGCGCTCGGGACCGGATCCGGGAGGCCCTGGTCGACGCCGGTCGGAGCGAGCTTCGCGACTTCGTCGTCATCGCCTGAAAGTCGTTGTCCCAAGCGGCTTTCCGGGGGTTCAAAGCAGGCCCGGATCCGGTTATTTTTTCGGGTGTCCGAAAGCCCTCCTGAAACGCGCCGCACCCACGTCCCGAGGGACGTCTCCGCGTGACCTCCCGGAAGCACCAGGGTGGGGACCGGTGCGCGCGCGCGATGACCTCGGACGAGCGGCCCACGTGCCGCAGCCAACCTCGATAGGAAGAGCGCAGGTATGAGCGACGAGCAGCTGCTCGAAGACGGTGGTGAAGGCGGCCAGAAGGTCCTAGCCCGGCTCCTCGAAGACGAGATGCGCGAGTCGTTCATCGACTACTCGATGAGCGTCATCGTGCAGCGGGCGCTCCCTGACGTGAGGGACGGGCTCAAGCCGGTCCACCGGCGGATCCTCTACGCGATGAGCGAGGCCGGCCTGAGCGCCGGTCGTGCGTACAAGAAGAGCGCGACGGTCGTCGGTGACGTGCTGGGTAAGTACCACCCCCACGGGGACCTGGCGGTCTACGACTCGATGGTCCGGATGGTACAGACCTTTTCGCTGCGCTATCCGCTGGTCGACGGGCAGGGAAATTTCGGCTCCGTCGACGGTGACCGGGCAGCCGCATACCGGTACACCGAGGCGAGGCTCACCAATCTGGCCGGCGAGCTACTGGCCGACATCGACAAGGATACCGTCCGCTTCGCCCCGAACTTCGACGGGAGCATCCAGGAGCCGACCGTCCTGCCGTCGAAGGCTCCGAACCTGCTCATCAACGGGTCGTCCGGCATCGCGGTCGGCATGGCCACGAACATCCCGCCCCACAACCTGCGTGAGATCGTGGCCGCCGTGCAGGCGCTGATCGACGATCCCCAGCTGCCTCAGGAGCACCTCGAGGCAATCGTGAAGGGTCCGGACTTCCCGACGGGTGGCTTCGTCTGCGGGACGGACGGCGTGCAGGACGCGTACAGGACCGGCCGTGGCCGCATCATCATGCGTGCGAAGGCGGACATCGAGAACATCGATGCGAACTCCGAGCGGATCGTCGTGACCGAGATTCCGTTCATGGTGAACAAGTCGCGCCTCATCGAGCAGATCGCGCAGCTGGTACGCGACAAGAAGCTCACCGAGATCCGCGACCTGCGCGACGAGTCCGACCGCGACGGCATGCGCATCGTGATCGACCTGAAGCGAGACTCTGTGCCGCACATCGTGCTGAACCGGCTCTACAAGCACACGCAGATGCAGTCGACGTTCGGCACGATCCTGCTCGCGCTCGTCGACGGACAGCCGAAGATCATGGCGCTGCGCGAGATGCTGCAGCACTTCAGCGATCATCGCCTTGTGGTGATCGTGCGCCGCAGCGAGTACGACCTCGCCAAGGCACTCGACAGGGAGCACATCCTCGAGGGCCTGAAGATCGCCGTCGACAACATCGACGAGGTCATCAAGCTCATTCGGGCCTCGTCCGACACGGAGCTCGCGTCGCAGCAGCTCCAGGAGGCCTTCGAGCTCAGTGAGCGTCAGGCGAAGGCCATCCTCGACATGAGGCTCGCCCGCCTCACCGGGCTCGAGATCGATAAGCTCGAGGATGAGCTCACCGAAGTCCGCGCGACCATCCAGGAGCTGCAGAGGATTCTGGGCTCGGAGGAGGTCCGCATGGGCATCCTCAAGGACGAGCTGCAGCAGATCGCCGACAAGTACGGCGACGACCGCCGCACGGAGATCATCGGATCCGTCGGGTCTTTCGACGTGGAAGACCTCATTGTCGAAGAGGACATGGTGGTGACGATCTCCCACTCCGGGTACGTGAAGCGCCTACCGGTCGGCACGTACCGAGCGCAGCGGCGCGGTGGACGCGGCCTACGCGGGATGGACACCAAGGAAGAGGATTGGGTCGAACATCTCTTCGTGGCTTCCACGCACGACTACATCATGATCTTCACACGCGGGGGGCAGTGTTACTGGAAGAAGGTATGGGAGATTCCGGTCGGCGGGCGCACCTCGCGCGGCAAGCCCATCGTGAACCTCCTGAACCTGCAGGAGGAAGAGCAGATCGCCTCGGTCGTCCCGGTGCGTGAGTTCCGCGAGGACCAGTATCTATTATTCGGCACCCGCAAGGGCGTGGTGAAGAAGACCGAGCTGTCGGCGTACGGGAACGTGAGAAACGTGGGCCTGAACGCGATCAACATCCGTGAAGACGACGAGCTGATCGACGTCCAGATCACCTCGGGGGACAACGAGGTCATTCTGGCCAGTCGCGCAGGCAAGGCGATCCGCTTCAAGGAAGGGGACGTGCGGCCGATGGGTCGGACCGCAGGAGGCGTTCGCGGGCTGAAGCTGAAAGGGGACGACATCGTTGTGGGCATGGTCGTGGTCCGGCCGGACTCGACCCTGTTGGTCGTGTCCGAGAACGGCATGGGTAAGCGCACGGACGTGGACGCCTACCGCCTCCAGAAGAGGGGCGGGTCGGGCGTGATCAACCTCAAGACGTCGGCCAAGACCGGAAAGGTCGTCGCGGTGAAGTCCGTACAGGACGACGAGCAGCTCATGGTCATCACCCGAAAGGGCGTGGTGAACCGGCAGAACGTCGCCGAGATCTCGCTGATCGGACGCGCGACCCAGGGCGTGAAGCTGGTCAACCTGGACGAGGGCGACACGGTGGTCGACGTCGCCCGCGTCGTCATGGAGGACGAGAACGGCGAAGTGGACGGCGATCTACCTGATGATGCGGACGACACGGAGGGAATCGAGGCCGAGGAAGCCGTCGAGTCCGAGACCACCGTCGCCGAGGGTGGGGACGATTAGCCAGGTCGTGCAGGGCGAGGGGCTGGTCGGGCTGACCGAAATCGAGTCGGCCGCGCGCCGCCTGGCGGGCATCGCCATCCCCACGCCGCTGATCTATGCCGACTCGGTGTCGGACGCCGTCGACGCGCAGGTACGAGTCAAGTACGAGAGTCTGCAGCGGACCGGGTCGTTCAAGATCCGGGGCGCGCACAACTTCGTGTCCCAGCTGTCGGACGAGCAGGTCGCCGAGGGTGTCATCACGTACTCGTCCGGCAACATGGCCCAGGCGGTCGCGCTTGCCGGGAAGCTCCGCGGCATTCGAGTCGTCGTGGTCATGCCCACCACCGCTCCCAAGATCAAGCGCGACGGGGCCGAGCGCCTCGGAGCCGAGATCGTGTTCGAGGGAACGACCTCGGTCGAGCGGAAGGAGCGAGCCGAGCGGATCGCCGAGAACCAGGGGCTCGCGATCATTCCGCCCTCGGATCACCGTCACATCATCGCCGGCCAGGGAACCGTGGGCCTCGAGATCGCGCGCGCGTGGCCGGACGTCGACCTGGTGTTGGTGCCGATCGGCGCAGGCGGCTTGGCGGCGGGTGTGGCGGCCGCGGTGAAACGCATCCAGCCCAAGACCAAGGTGATCGGGGTGGAGCCCGAGGGTGCCGCCACCATGCGGCTCGCGCTCGACAAGGGCGCCCCGACAGTTCTCCCGGAGGTCGACACCATCGCCGACGGGCTGGCGTTGTCGATCGCCGGCCAATTGACCTTCGAGCACGCCCACGAGCTGCTCGACGACGTCGTCACCGTATCCGACGAAGAGATCCGGCGCGCGACCTTGCGGCTCATCGCGCGTCAGAAGGTGATCGTCGAGTTCAGCGGCGCGACGGCGGTCGCGGGGCTCCTGGCCGGCAGGGTCGAAGCCGAGGGGCGCAGGGTC
>JAHEKM010000030.1 GCA_024638325.1 Gemmatimonadota bacterium
AAGCCGCTGGAAGGCGCCGGGACGCCCCTCGAGATGAGCCGACACGAGCTCCTCGTCCGTCAATTCATCGAGTGGAGCTTCGGCCAGCCCGAGCGATTCGCGTGGCTCGACTGTAGCCATAATATCTGCCTTGTCCCTCATGCCGCCCCGTTTCAGGGCGAACATCGAAAATGCCCAAGTAAGATGCCCGAAGGCCCCGCTTCCAACAAGAGCGCGCCATGCAGTTTAGGCGCTATGAGCGGGGGGGCACGCGGGGGGCAGGAACGACAAACGGGGGAGCGCGAAGGGTCACGTTGGCACGAAGAACCAGCCCCCCCAGGGTGGGCCAACGATCTCACCTTCCCACTCGCCCCGCTTGTGGAGTGCCTTGCAGCACCCAGACCATATATGGTCCGCGCGGGGCCGAGTGTCATTCTCAATTTGGTACGATTCGAAAATTCCCCTGAGCGTAGTAATGGCTGCGTCGGTAGCCCTCCGAGCGTGCGTTGCCGCGGCCGGCCACTTCGGTGAGATTGGCCTGCCGCTCATCCCCCGAATCGACGAAGGCCCTTGAAGGATCCCACCGCATCGACCCCTTCGGCCCCCAATGTCCGGCGCATTCAAGCCGTCGTGGCGTTGCGCCTACTGGAGGTCATGCGGGACCGGGACTTGCCGGGTGAGATCCTGGAGGACGAGGACCCCACCCAGACCATTCCTCGGCGCTTCGGCCTCAGCGACGTCGTCGAGCGTCAGATCCGGACCTACAAGGGAGACGCGAAGAAGCGGGTCAGGCTGAGCGACGCAGAAGTGGGGGACCTGTTCAGGTTCGTGATCCGGCGGCCCGACGGAGACCAGGTCTTCGAGCAGGTCGGGCGGCTACTTGCAGCCTCGGAACGCGCACGGCGTCTGACGCGCATGCTTCCAAGGCGGGCGCAGTTCGCGTTGGCGCGTTCGGCGGCCAAGCGCCGGCTCAACAGGCTCTTCGGGCGCACCGTGGGCGGCTTCGGACGCGGTCCCTTCGTCATCGAGGGGAGGTCGCTTTTCTTCATCAGCCACGACCCGGGCGGGGACGCCTGCCACCTGCTCTCGGGTTTCTGCAGTGAAGTGATCGAACAGACGATCGGCGGTACGGTACGCGTCGATCATACGCACTGTCAGTCACGCGGCGACGAACTCTGCCGCTGGCACGCCGAAGTGGTGGAGGAGTCGGCGACCCTCGCGCTTCCGGAGACACACGAAGCCGAGGCCGAAATCTGATTCCGTCAGGAAGGGGGCATATACATGGTTGAGAAGGGGACCGAGGCACCGGACTTCACCCTGGCCACCGACGAAGGCGGCGAGGTGACGTTGTCGGACCTGAGGGGCAAGAAGGTGGTCTTGTACTTCTATCCCAAGGACGACACGCCCGGGTGCACCGTGCAGGCCTGTGACTTCCGTGACGCCACGCCCGCGTTCGACAAGCTCGACGCGGTCGTGCTGGGGGTCTCGGCCGACACGGTCGCCTCCCACGCGAAGTTCAGGAAGAAGTACGGGCTCAACTTCCCGCTCCTCGCCGACGTAGACCATGAGGTGTCGGACCAGTACGGGGTCTGGAAGGAGAAGAGCATGTACGGGCGTAAGTTCATGGGCATCGAGCGAAGCACCTTCCTCATCGACGAGGAGGGTGTGGTGGTCGAGGCGTGGCGACGGGTGAAGCCCAAGGGCCACGCCGAGATGCTGCAAGAGGTGCTGGCCGGCTGAGGCGTCAGCCGTACAGCGCGCGGTGCACCTTGAAGGTGCAGAGGTCCTGTACCGCGAGCACGCCCGCCAGACGTGCGTCGCGGACCTCGTCCGGCGCGAGAATCCCTTCCTGAAGCCACACGACCGGCCGCTCGGGCCGGTCCAGGATGTCGCGCACGTGTCGACCCGCCTCCTCCGACGGCCGGAAGACGATCACCATGTCGAGCTCCACGGGCACCTCCGCGAGCGTAGGGTAGACCTCGCGGCCCAGCAGCCGGTCGGCGTTCGGATTGATCGGGACCACGTCGTACCCCTTGGCGGCCAGGTAAGACGGTACGCGACGCGCGGCTTTCTCGGGGAATCGGGACAGCCCGATGACCCCGATCCGCTCGACACGGTCGAATAGCGCACGTAGCTCTTCCGCCGTCGGGTTGGCCTCATCCTTCGAGTTGGCCAGAACGACGCGTAGCTCCTGTAGCTCGTTCATGGGCCGGCGACGATAGGGGCGCGCCCGCCCTGCCCGCAACGTGAGTTGCCGCTCACCGGCACCTGTGCGAAGATCCGTCCGCTGTCGAACCCCCTAGGCTCATTCGCTCGAACGGAGAACCATGGAAGTCGTCATTGGCATCCTCGTCGGTGTCGTGTTGGGTGCCGTCGGACTCTCGATGGGCGCCTCACGCGGCCGAAAGGCGGGAGCCGAGGAGGCGAAACGCGAGATCGAGTCCAGCCTCCGTGCCCTGGTCGAGGCAGTGCGCCGCGGCAAGATCCCCGCGGACGTGAGCTCCGGTACGCCGGAGGCAGCGCTGACCCGTGCGCTCCGTGAGGGGTGGGCGCCACGCGAGGCCGAACGGGAGGCAGCGCTCCGCGAGGCCGTCGGCCGCGTGAGCGCATTCCTGGACAAGAGCGTGCGCGAGCCGCTCACGGGCTTCGGCGACGCGGCGGACGCAGAAGAACTGCGGGAGCGGATCGGGCGAGCACTGGGCGCCATGGAGGACCTGGAGTTCTTCATGCGCGAGGCCGAAGGAGCGACGCAGGGGACGGACCTCGTGCCGCTCGCCCAGAAAGTCTCCAAGGAGTTCGTGTCGGATCAGGGACTCGGCGTCCGCTTGCTGCTCACGGACCCGACCGTGCGCGCGTCCGTGAACCCCGCTGCCCTCATGGACGCCCTCTACCTCGTGCTCCACAACGCCGGCCGCTTCGGTCGCAACCAGACGGTCGACCTGACCGTGGCGAAGGAGGACGGCACGGCAAAGATCACCGTGCGCGACCATGGGAGCGGCTTCAGCGAGGAGGCGTTCAGTCGCGCGTTCGACCCGTTCTACTCGACCTCCGACGACGGCCTCGGACTCGGGCTGCCGCACGCCCGCAAGGTCATCGAGGGCATGGGCGGGAAGATCGAGCTGCGCAACGTCCCCGACGGTGGGGCCGAGGTCGAGATCTCCTTTCCGGCCTGAGGTCTACTCCCCGGCGGGCGTGCGAGCGCTCTGGCCGACGCCCACCACTCCCGCCACGATCAGGGCGACGCCGAGCCAACCGAGCGGCCGGAGTCCCTGCGCTAGCAACAGGGTCGCGAGGACCGCGGCCACGGCCGGCTCCGCCGCCGTCGCGACCGCCACGCCACTCGCCTCGATGCGGCCCAGCGCGTCGAAGAACAGGAATTGCGCCGCCCCCACCGTGAGGGCGCCGAATGCCACGGCGAGGAGCCACGCCTCGGGCGTGGAGGGCAGGACGAGGGGATCACCGAGCCCCAAGATCAACACCACGAGAAAGACGCACGCGCCCAGCGTGCTGTAGACCACCGTCGGCACGGCCCCGTATCGAGGTGTCGCGAAACGCCCGAACAGGGTCGACAGCGCGTATCCCGCCGCCGCCAGAACTCCCCACGCCAGCCCGCTCGCCCCGAACGTCGAAGGGACGCGCTCGGCGCCCAGTACGGAAAGCCAGACCCCCGCGAGCGTGAGCGCAACGAGCGCGACACGGCCCCGCGTAGGCCACTCCCGGAGTAGCGGCCCCGCCGCCGCCGCCACGAAGGCAGGCGCGAGGTACAGCAAGGCGACCGTCGTCGGCACGCCGACCGCGTCCGTCGAGAACTGGTACGCGGCATGGAGTACCGCGACCGCCGCGCCGCCACCCAGGCCCATGACCGCTAGCCCTCGGAGATCCGTGCGCAGCTCGTGAGGGCGCGCGACCCCGAAGCCCACCAAAAGGAAGACGATGCCGATGACGGGTCGAAGGATCGCAACCGACTCGGGCGGGACGCCGAGTCGGAAGAGGTGCACCGCGAAGATTCCCGAGGAGCCCCACAGGCACGCGGCCGCGACCGCCTCGAAGTACCCGAGAAGCCGCCCTCGTCGGGCAGCCACCTCGCTCATCTGTACCCGTAGATCTGGTAGAGGAGCAGGTACACGAGGAGCCCGGTGACGGAAACGTAGGCCCATACCGGGAAGACCCATCTGGCCAGGCGTGCGTGGTCGTGGAACCGGCGCTCACGCACCAGATACAGCAGGCGCAGCACCAGCGGAACGACGACCACGGCCAAGATCATGTGCGTGAACAGGATCGACAGGTAGACGACCCGGGCGGTGCCCTCACCCGCGAACTCGTGCGTGCCCGTCAGCGCTACCCGAGTCAGGTAGAAGACCAGGAAGAGCGCCGACGCCAGCAACGCCGTGAGCATGGCCCGCTGGTGACCGCGTACGGTCTTTCGCTTGATGAGCACGAAGCCGGTACCCAACGCCACCGCACTGCTCGCGTTCAGGCTCGCGTTCACGACGGCGAGCGCGTCGCCAAGGCTCGCCGTGTCCATCGGCTCAGGCCACGGCGGCGGTCGTCGCCGGAGGAGACGGCCGGGACTCGGGGCGGTGTGCCCGAGCGGCCAGCGTGGCCAGGTAGACGAGCGTCGCCAGCAGGGCCGCCGCGACGAGGGTGTGAAGCGACACTGGCGTGACCGCGAGCACGGTGAGCACCGAGGCGAATCCGAGTGCTACTTGGACGAGAACGAGTCCCGCCGCGGCCGCTGCCCAACGCTTCAGCGCGCGCGGCGCCTCGACCCGCCACACATGGAGGGCGAGGCCCAGAACGACCAGCGTGACGACCAGGGCCAGGACCCGATGGCTGAAGTGCGTGATGATCGGCGCGTTGACGAGCGGCGGCACCACCTGCCCGAGGCAGAGCGGCGCATCCGGACACGCCATGCCGGCGTCCATGTGGCGCACCAGGGCGCCGAGCACGGACTGCAGGAAGACGAGCCCCGCGGCGCCGGCTCCCCACCGGGCGATGGACGTGAGCCGGGCCGCATCCCCGCCGGCGGCCCCCGTGGGGCCCGACAGATCACCGTCCTGTGATGTCGCGGCGGCCAGCACGGTAGCCAGTGCCAAGAACCCGAACGCCAGCGACAGGTGCGTCGTCGAGACCAGGTCCGGTAGCCGGTAGATGACCGTGAGCCCGCCGAACAAAGACTGCACGAGGAGGAGCGCGATGCCCGCCCAACTGGCTCGGACGATCCAGCGTCGGTCGCCGGCCTCTCGATGGGCGAGCCAGGTGGCGAGCGCGAACATCAGCACCAGCCCGCCGGCCACGAGTCGATGGAGATGCTCCCAGAAGACGCCGCCCGACATCTCGGGGACCATCGTCCCAAAGCACGTCGGCCAGTCCGGGCATGCGAGGCTGGACTCGGTCGCGTGGACCACGCTGCCGAGCAGCAACAGCAGGAGGGTCCAGACCACGGTGACCTTGTAGGCGCGCGGAAGTAAGGCCTCAGTCATCATCTTCACTCAGGAACGACTTGATCTCTGCCACACGGGCTTCGGCGTCGCGCTCGCCGATCTCGATGAGCGCCGTAAGGTAGTCGGGCTGGAAGAGCACCATGCTCAAGAAGTCCGGGCTTCTCGTCTCCTGGGTGCCGAGGCCCCTCGTCAGGAAGCGAAACGCCTTCGGCAGCTGCGACTCGAAGGCACCCGCCATCTTCGCCAGGTCCGCGGACGGGCGCAGGGTCAAGAGGCGCACCTTCCGGAGGCCAGCGTGATCCTCGGCCGGCATGGCGTCGACGAGTTGATTCATGCGCTCGAGACGCACGGCGTCGTGGTCGAGCAGGTCGAGGAAGATGGAGTTCATCAGGATGCCCATCACCTGCGCCGGCGGTGGATACCCGAAGACGGAGTCCTCTTCCTCCTCCCTAAGACTGGGCGCGTAGCGGTTCGAGATGGCGATGATGCGGCGGGCGCCGAGGTGTACAGCCGGCGACAGGGGCGCGACCAGCCTCATGCCGCCGTCTCCGTACCACGCGCCATTGACCTCCACGGCGGGGAAGAAGAGGGGGAGTGCCGCGGACGCCATGACGTGGTCGACGGTCATCGTGGTCATCATGGGTCGGCGCTGTGGGCGCTTCCAGAGCTCGACCTCCCTGCCCTGGATCCACGTAATCGACTGGCCGGTGGAGTAGCTGGTCGAGCTGATCGCGGTAGCCTTGAGGTGGTCACGTTCCAGGTTGTACTGGATCCCGGTGAGCTCACCGTCTACGGCGTGCAGTACTTCGCTCAGGTAGGCGCGTAGCGGCTCCGTATCCACCAGGCCACGAACAAGGCGGTGTCCCCCGATGCCGCCGGACGAGAGCTGCCGGAGCCAGTTCACCACGTTCCGCGCCAACGACCAGGTGTCGGTCTTGAACACGTCGCCCACGGTGAGGTTGCTCCATAGCCCGCTCAACTCCCGGATCGCCTGGAGAAACGTCCCGTGGTGCGACGCCAGGAGCGCAGCGTTGATCGCGCCCGCGGAGACGCCCGTGACGTAGGGGATGCGCAGCTCGGGGTAGAGCCGGGCGACGCATCGGAGGAAACCCACCTGATACGCCGCGCGGGCACCGCCCCCGCTCATGACGATGCCGACGTCGCCAGGGCCGCATGAACGGCTGGCTTCGGGGTGTGCCTCGAGCGGCGCGAGCGACGACACCGTGGGTCAGCCTACGATCGGCCTGCCGATCGCCATGATTCCGAAGACCACCAGGCCGAGCACCACAAGTGCGCTCACCAGATGTGGCGCGTACGTGCGCTCCTCCAAGGGGCGTTTACGAACGACCACCGACACGATGTGGGCCACGGCCACCGCCAGCACCATCATCACGATGTGTCCCGCGAGCTGCGGGTAGAAGGTGCCGGTGAGAACGACCGCGAGCCCGGCGAGCAGCGTCAGGTCGAGCGAGGCGGTGAAGGACGAAGCCAGAATCCGCATCCGGTTGTCGTAGGGGCGGCCGGTCGCCATCCCGTATGCCGCGTAGCCGATGACGGCGATTCCCAGGAGGAGGACCAGGTATCGGAATCCCGAGTGGGCGTCGAGTAGCATGATGTCAGTCAGGGGTCACGGTTGGGTGAGCTCGGAGTCGGCTTGCGACGGTGGGCATGATACCCTCTCCGGAGCCGTTGTGCCTGGTTGGACGCGGGCGCTCTATCGGGTCGAGGTCAGGTCCAGCTCCGTGGATGCTCCGGAAACCTCCACCGGGTGCTCGCCACGCAGGGAGCGATCCGCGTTCCAGACCCGCGCGGTATACGACCCCGGCGGGACGTCCGGAATCAGAAAGGCGCCGTCGGTCTCCGCGAAGGCCGCGTAGGGCGAGGTGGTCACGTAGATGAACGCGGTCATCCCGGGGTGCTCGTCGCACGTCACGGCGTAGGCACCCGGCTGCTCGAGGACGACCTGAGAGCGGTCATCGGGACTGAAGTCCGCGTAGTAGACCGACGAGTCGTTGGGCTCGTAGTGCAGGTGAACGTTGTGAGCCAGCGTCTCGCTGTTGGCGAACTCCACGGGCTGCCCAAGCCTCACGATCAGCTGCCGCGGGAGGAAGGCGAGCCCGAGCTGATCCATGACCGCCGGTTCCGAAGGCGGGGGCGTCGTCGCCTCGTCCGCCGGCTCCAGCACCACCAGCGAGGTGATGCCCTCCGAAGGCCCGGGGGCCATGCCGAATACGCCTTCGGGGGGTGCAGCCTCGGGCTCTGGCTCCGGAGCGTCTCCGGCAGAGCACGCCAATGCGCTCAGCGCCACGAGACCGATGGTAGAAAGACCGATCTTCATTTATGAGTTGCCCTTCTTCGATTTCGCTTCAGAATGCCCGATCGCGTACTTCCGGGACCCCATACACTGGGCAAAATCGCCTCTCAGCGGGAGCCGTGCGTTCCCTGACTCAGAACGGATCCCGGACCGGCTCCTCCGCCGTAGGGAGCGGTGGCTGCGCGTCCCCGAGCGCCCTCCGCACCACCGCGACGACGTCCTCGTCCATATCGTCGGCGCCCATCATCCACAGGAGGTAGTCGGGCGTGTCTCGGGCGACATCGGCGAGCGCCTGGCCCTTGTGCTTGCCGCGCCGGAAGATGCGGCCGTCCTCCGGGCCGCTGAACCAGCGGTCCACCTCCGTCCGGAAGGGCGCGAACTCCTCGCAGTAGGCGTGCAGGCCGTCGATGTCCCGGGGGAGGTGGTCGTACCGATCCAACTGCGCGCCCAGGACCGCCGCGGACGTGCGGATGTCGCCGAGCGCCGTATGGGCTTCCTCGTGCTCTCGCTCGAGATAGAAGCGCGCGGCCGCGCTCAGGTCCCGCCGCTCCTCCCGGTGGAAGATCGTTTGGACGTCGAGGATGCGGCGGCCCGTCAGCGAGAACTCGACCGCGCATCGCTTGAACTCGTGAATGAGCATGTGCAGATCGAAGCGCTTGATGTTGAAACCCGCCAAGTCGCAACCCTCGAGGATGTCGACGAGGCTCCTCGCGGTCCTGCAGAACGTGACCTCGTCGGCGACGTCGGCGTCCGTGATGCCATGCACCGCGGTCGCCTCCGCCGGGATGGGCATCTCTGGGTTGAACCTCCGCACGCGCTCGAGCACATCGCCCTGCGGCGTCAGCTTGATGAACGCCAGCTCGACGATACGGTCGTTCTTGAGGTCGAGCCCAGTCGTCTCGAGGTCGAAGAAGACGAGGGGGCGGTCCAGCTTGAAAGGGAGTTGCATGGTGGACGCGGAAGGTAGTTTGACCCCTTTGGAACGACTACCGTTCGTGGCATGAGCGAGACCATGCGAGCAGTGGTGATCCGTGAGTCCGGCGGTCCGGAAGTGCTCGAGCTGCGAGAGGTACCGCGGCCCGAGCCCGGCCCAGGCGAAGCAGTGGTGCGCGTGGCGGCGTCGGGCTTGAACCGTGCGGACTTGCTTCAGCGGCGCGGCCGATACCCCGTGCCGCCCGGATATCCTGAGGACATTCCCGGGCTGGAGCTCGCGGGAACAGTCGAGTCGGTAGGCGAGGGCGTCACCTCGGTCGCGGTCGGGGACGCGGTCATGGGCATTCTGGGCGGAGGCGGCTACGCCGAGCTCGCCATGAGCCCCGCGGACACGCTCGTTCCGATTCCGGAGGGAATCGAGGCCGTCACTGCGGGAGCGATTCCCGAGGTGTACATGACCGCCTTCGACGCGGCCTTCCTACAAGAAGGCCTCTCGGCCGGTGAGACGCTGCTTGTACACGCGGTAGGGAGCGGTGTCGGGACGGCGGCGCTCCAGCTCGCGCGCCGCATTGAGGCGAAGGTCATCGGCACGTCGCGGACGCCCGAGAAGCTCGAGCGCGCCCAGGGGCTGGGCCTGGAGCACGCCGTGCTCGCCGACGAACATTGGCCGGGCAAGGTGCTCGAGATCACCGACGGGCGTGGGGTCGACGTGATTCTCGATCTGGTCGGAGGCCCGTACCTGGACGGCAACCAGAAGGTCGTCGCGTCCAGGGGACGGCACATCGTGGTCGGCGTGCCGGGCGGCGCGGAGGGCGTTTTGAATCTTCGCGCCCTGATGGGTCGTCGCGCCTCGATTCGAGGAACGGTCCTGCGCGCCAGGCCGCTCCCGGAAAAGATCGAGCTGGCTCGCGCTTTCGCCCGCGACGTGCTTCCCGGCTTCGGCGCGGGGGAGCTCTCTCCCGTGATCGACCGGGTCTTCTCGGCCGAGGAGGCCGCCGAGGCGCACGCCCGTATGGAGGCCAACCAGAACTTCGGGAAGATCTTGCTGGAGTGGTGACCTGCGGGTGGCGGACTCGCTACTCGCCTGCAGGAACTTCCGCGTCTTCGAGGCCGAGCGCGTCCAGCACGAGGGCGTCCTGGTGCCTCACATGGACCTTGGCCTTTCCCTCGGCCGGGCTCGCTCTCTCGGGACGCGCCGCGTACGAGAGCGGGATCTTCCTGGGTACCACGCCTCGCAAGCGGGGCCCGATGTACGTGAGGGCGCCCATGTTCCGCGGCTCCTCCTGGGCCCACACCACTTCTTCGAGGTTGGGATAGCGCCCCGCGAGCTCGACTAGCTCCTCGGCCGGGAACGGGTACAACGCCTCCACGCGCCCGACCGCCACGTGCCCGGCCTCCGAGCGACGATCGTGGCCCTGTAGGTCGTAGTAGACCTTGCCGGAACAGAGGACGAGACGGGTGACAGACTCCGCGTCCTCGGTGGTGGGGTCGGCGAGGACCGGCTCGAACCGGCCCGTGGTCAGATCCGAGACCATCGAGGTGGCCATCGGGTGCCTGAGAAGGCTCTTGGGGGTCATGACCACCAGCGGACGCTCCGGCCGGCTGAGCGCCTGACGTCGCAGCAGGTGGAAGTACTGCGCGGGCGTCGTAGGGTAGACCACCCGCATGTTGTCCTCGGCGCACAGCTGGAGAAACCGCTCGAGGCGGGCGCTCGAATGCTCGGGCCCCTGGCCTTCGTAGCCGTGTGGCAGCAGGAGTGTGAGGCGTGAGTACTGCCCCCACTTCGCCCGCCCGGAGGAGAGGAACTGGTCGATGATCGGCTGGGCGACGTTCGAGAAATCGCCGAACTGGGCCTCCCAGAGCACGACGTCCGTGCCCGCGCCCACGGAGTAGCCGTACTCGAAGCCGAGCACGGCGGTCTCCGTCAACGGCGAGTTGTAGACCTCGAGTCGGGCCGCGGCGACCTGCAAGAGTGGGATGGCGCGGCGGCCGTTCTCGATGTCGTGCAGCACGAGGTGCCTGTGGCTGAACGTGCCGCGTTGGGCGTCCTGGCCGGTGAGTCGGACAGGAATGCCCTCCATGAGCAGGCTGCCGATGGCGAGTGTCTCGGCGTGCCCCCAGTCGATGGAACGGTTCGGCGAGAAGACGCTGGCTCGCTGGCCCATCTGCCGCCACAGCTTCGGGTGCGGGGTGAAGCCCGCGGGTAGCTTGCCGGTGGCGTCGTTGACCTCGTTGAGCGAGTCGAAGACGACCCCGGTCGTCTCGGGCTCGATGACCGCCTCTCGTTGGTCCGCGACCGGAGCAGTCGCCACGTCCCCGTCGGCGACGTACGCGCGCACCTCGTCCTGAAAGTCGCGCAGCGCGTCACCGATGGACGACTTGAGTTCATCGATGTGCGCCTGATCGACGATGCCCTCTTCGATCAGCTGTTGCGCGTAGATCTCACCCACGGTGGGGTGCTCGGTGATCGCTTCGTAGAGCTTCGGCTGGGTATATGCCGGCTCGTCGCCTTCGTTGTGGCCGTAGCGGCGATAGCCGACGAGGTCGATCACGAAATCGTCGCGGAAGCGGCGCCGGTACGCCGCCGCCAGACGAACCGCGGCGAGGCACGCCTCGGGGTCGTCCGCGTTCACATGCACGACCGGAATACCGTAGCCTTTGGCCAGGTCGCTCGCGTAGAACGTGGAGCGCCCGTCCCGAGGCAGGGTGGTGAAACCGATCTGGTTGTTCACGATGAGGTGCAGCGTGCCGCCGACGTGGTAGCCCTGGAGGCGCACCATGTTGAGCGTCTCGGCGACCACGCCTTCGGCGGCGAAGGCGGCGTCGCCGTGAATCAGGATCGGCACCACCGCGTCGCAGTCTGGCTGCGACTCCTTCCCGATGCCGTTGAACTGGCGGGAGCGTGCCCACCCTACGACGATGGGGTTCACGAACTCCAGATGGCTGGGATTCGGCGCCAGCGTGATCTTGATCGGGCCGACACCGTCGAGCTCGCGCGAGCCGCGGGCTCCGTGGTGGTACTTCACGTCTCCGGTGCCGGCAACATGGAGTTGACTGTCCCTGATCGACGGCCCTTCGAACTCGGCGATCAGCTCCCGGTACGAGATGCCGACGGTGTGCGTCAGCACGTTGAGCCGTCCCCGGTGCGCCATCCCCAACACGACCTCGCTGGCTCCGGTTCGCGCGAACTCCTCGATGCCGACGTCCAGCATGGGCACCAGCATGTCCGTGCCCTCGAGGGAGAAGCGCTTCTGCCCCAGATAGGCGCGGTGCAGGAACTGCTCGAGCCCCTCGACGTGGTGGATGCGATCCAGCAGCGCCTTCTTCGCGTCGGGCTCCAGGGTCGGGAAGTGCGCGCTCTGTTCGACCTGTTCCCACAGCCAGTCGACCTTCACGTGGTCGTCCAGATGCTCGAACTCGTAGCCGATGGAGCCGGCGTAGACACGGCCGAGGTGCGCGAGGGCGTCGGCGACCGATTGACCCTCCAGCGCGTCGTCGAGGACGAGCGAAGCGGGAAGCTCTGCGAGCTCGTCCATCGAAGTGCCGAAGAACGCCGGGCTGAGCTGGGGGTGCCCCGGGGGGTCTCCGCCCAGCGGGTCGATGCGCGCGAGCTGGTGGCCATGGTCACGGAACGCCTGCACGAGGGCGGCGGCGCGGGAGACCACCGGCAGGAAGCGCCTGAGGTGCTCGTGGGCGGCCTCGGGGTAGGCGTCCCGCGTCCCGCCTGGCGGCGGCGGCAGAGCGTCCGCACCGCCGAGCAGCACGGACGCGGGAACTGTCTGCGGCGGGTCGGACGGTGCCTCCGGACTCGGCGCGCGTCCGGACGAGAGCGCCTCCGGCGGCGGCGGCGGAGTGGAGATCGCCCCATCGGCCTGAGGCGCTGCTCGTCCGTCTGTGGACGGCTGCGGCGCCGTGCTGCGAGAAACAGGCTCGGGTCGGCGGACCGGTGCGGCAGGCGCCTGGACGGCCGCGGGTCCAGCCTTACGGCCTTTGAAGATCTCCCGCCACTCCGCCGGAACGGAATCCGGGTTCCTGGCATACTCCTCGAACATGGCCTGCACGTAGGCCTCGTTCTGGCTATCGAAGAGCGTGTCGTCCGTCATGGTCCGGCGCCCATGCGCCGCAGTGGGGGGTCATTACCAAGATCTGTAACCTACGCCATTCTCGCTCTGCATTGGAGTATCCGCGACGATGCGGCGTGTCCGCCCTTCGTCGCATCACACCTTGGGGGACATGAGCGCCGAGGAGGACACCGCCGAAGTCGTTCGGGAGACCCTGGACGAACGTGTGCCGGCGCTCGTGCATCCGGGGTGGGCCGTGCGCATGCCGTGGCTCGTCCAGGGGACCACGACCCGGGGATCCGGAAAGGAGCCGTTCGACCTCGGCCGTTTTGCCGGGGCGTCGGCCCCGGACCGCCTGGACGAGCGATGGGGGCATCTCCTGTCGGCGACCCGTGTCGAGCGCGCCGTGCTGGGCCGCCAGGTGCATGGGGCCGAGGTCCGAGTGCACAGCGACTTGGGCCCTGGGCTCCATTTCGACGATGTGTGCGACGGGCACGTGACCGGCCAGGCCGGCGTGTTGCTCGCCGTTACCGTCGCGGACTGCGTTCCGGTCTTTCTCGCGGCGCCGGACGCCGGCGCGGTCGCGGTTCTCCACGCCGGGTGGCGGGGAGCCGCTGCCGGGGTGCTCGAGAGGGGGCTCGCGGTGCTGAAGGAGTCGCTGGAGGTCTCGGTCGGTGATGTCCTCGTGCATCTAGGTCCGTCCATCTGCGGTGCCTGCTACGAGGTAGGGCCCGAGGTCTTCGAGGCTCTCGAGCAATCCGTTCCGCCCACACCCCTGGCCATCGACCTACGGGATATCCTGGCCCGCAGGGCCGAGCGGGCCGGCGTCCCCACGTCGGCCATCACCGTCTCGACGCACTGCACGCGCTGCACCGGCAGCGGGCTCTTCTCCCATCGCGCGGGTGACCGCGAGCGCCAGGTGGGGTTCATCGGGGCCCGAAGCTGAACGGCGTCCGAGTAGGGTTGTGCGCGGCGTGCGCGCACCATCGTGAGGTGCAGAACCGCCGCGGCTCGAGCTTTCACCTCTGCGAGCGCGCGCGCGAGGACCCCACATACGAGCGGTATCCGCCGCTGCCGGTCCTCGAGTGCGACGGGTTCGAGCCGGTAGCGGAGATCGGGCCTGAGGATGCCTCGGGGTAGTGATACCTTGAGAGATGGATGCTCATGCGCGTGGCGGGTCGGGGCGCTCGTCGGGCTTCTCTTCGAGGGAGGCTGCCGGGTGGGCGCGTGCGTGGACCGAGGAGGTCGCGGCGGAGTGCGACCCCCCGCTCTCTTCTCGTTTCGTCGACACGCGCTTCGGACGGACGCATCTGCTTCGATCCGAAGGAGAAGCCGCCGCCGGGGAGGTACTGTGCTTCTCCGGATGGGGTCTTCCGGCCGCGTTCTGGGCGTATTCAGGCGCGCTCGGCGAGTTGGCACGTAGCCACCGGATCAGCCTGGTGGACGTGCCCGGGCAACCGGGCCTGAGCGACGGCCGACCGCTCCCCTACCGTGCCGGCCCGATCGCAGCGTGGCTCGAAGACCTGCTCGAAGGTCTCGGGGTCGAGAGCGTCTCCCTGATGGGGAGCTCGATGGGTGCGCTGCTCGCCGTACGCGCGGCGTCGCGCATGCCCGGCCGCGTCCGGGCCCTGGTCCTCTGCGGGCCCGCCGGCTTCGCTCTGCCGCTCCTCCGCCCGGCAGCGATGCCGGCGCTGCTGCGTTTTCGAACGAACGCGACCCGTGAACGCTGCGCGGCGTTCATCGACGCCTGCCTCCTCGGCCACGTCCAGCCGGTGGCTGCGGCGGTGCGCGCGAAGGTCGATGAGGCCTTCTTCCGGTTCTCGAACGGCTTCAGAAATCGAAGTGTGCCCTCGGTGCACCTGCGGGCGACCGAGCTGCGTGCCGTCCAGCAAGAGACCCTGCTACTGGTGGGCGACCAAGATCCCCTGTTCTCGTCGGCGAGGACTAGGGGGCGCGCGCGGAAGCTTCTGACGGGCCTCGCCGACGAGCGTGTGCTCGCGCCCCACGGCCATGCCTTCGAGCTGTCCGGGGAAGCGGTCCGTGCGGCAGCGGGATTCCTGTCGACGCGTGCGACTGGGCGGGCCAGCGTCCGTTCTGGCTAGCTCGGCAGGCGTAGTACGCGCCCGCCGCGTTCCTCCAGCTCGGCCGCCACGCTTGGGTGGCAGGTGAACACGAAGACCTGACGCGTGCTCGAGATCCCGGCCAAGACCTCGAGACCGCGTCGGCGCCGCTCCCCGTCCCAGTTGACCAGCACTTCATCGACGAACAGGGGCAGCTTCTCCCCGCCCCGGTCGAGGTGGTCCACGATCGCCAGGCGCAGGCTCAGGTACGCCTGCTCGAGGGTCCCTGTGGACACGGGCGGCGCCAACGGGACGGGCGCCGGCAGGGTCGGCCCCACCAGGTGGAAGAGATGCTCGCCGTGGGTTTCGTCCACCACCAGCCTCTCGTAGCGGCCATCGGTCAGGTGATTCAGGTACGAGCCTGCCCGTCTCACGAGATCCGGTTGGTGCTCCTCTCTGAAGCGTCGATCCGCCTCGCGGAGCAGTCGGGCGACGACCCACTTGCGGTCCCGCTCGCGGACGAGACGCGCCTCCTCTTCGCGCAGGCTGACGATCTCGCTGTCGACCGAATCCACCGTCTCCAGCTCGCGCAGGCGCGCGACCTCGGCGTCGAGCGCCTCGCCGCGGCGCAGCAGGTCCTCGATACGCTCGTCATGCCCCTCGATCCGTGCCTTGGCGCTGGCGAGCGCTGCGTCGTCCACGAACCAGGACCGGTCGTCGCGGTCGAGCTCCTCGATCTGCGACCGGAGCCGGTCCAGGTCCGCGTACGTCCGGCCGAGCTCCTCCTCGATCTGGTCGGCGCGACGGTGCGCATCGATTCGCTCGCCGAGAAGCGCCACGCCTGCGCCGACTTCCATCCCCGGTGAGAGCGACTCCGCTCGCTCGAAGATCTGCGATAGCTCGGCCCGCGCGGCGTCCAGACGGCTGCTGGCATTCTCCCGGTCACGGAGCAGACGCACCCGTTCACCCTGGGCGCGCTCGGCTGCGTCCCTCAGGCGCTCGGCTTCGCGGATGTCATGATCGAAATCGCGCGCGATCACTTCGGTGCTGGTTGTGGTATCGCGGCCGAGGGTCCTGGCGAGCTCGCGGGTGGCGCGGTCGACGGCCAGTACGCGGCCCCGGGCGGCTTCGAGCGCGACCTCGACCTCCCGATGCCGCCCAGCGAGCTCGCGTAGCCGCTCGAGACCCGACACGAGCGCGTGGTCGGGCGGCTCGAGCAGCTCGGGTCGAACCGGGATGTCACGCAGTATGTCCGCGGCGCCGCGGCTACTCACCGGGGGTGGGACCCGGTCCGCGCCGGACGTGGTCCCCCAGCGCCAGACGGCGGCGGCGGCCAGTGCCGCTGCTCCGATCGCCGCCGCGACGGTCTGCTGCAAGACCAGGCCCCACGCGAGCAGGGCGACGCCCGCAATGGCTGCGGCCCAGGCCGCGAGGGCGGCCCGGCCTGTCGGCCCCGGCTCGGTCGCCCCGTCCTTCGGGCCCTCGCCAGCGACTCGGCGCGCCAGCGACTCGGTGTCGACGGAGGCGAGGAGGGCGGCGTCGACGCTCCGCCAGGGCCGGCTGAGCACCGCCGCTTCGGCGACGTCGAGACGCGCCTCCACGTCGGCCAGGTCGGCCTCGAGCTCGGATGTCCGGGCACGATCCGACGCGGATCCGGCGACGTTGGCGACCAGGCTCAGGACGTCTTCGCGCCTGGCGAGCAGCTCGGTGGTGGAGCCCGCCCGCGCGAGGACTTCGTCCCGCTCGGACACGTCCCGGTCGATCGTCGCCAGCGTCCCGTCGAGCTCGGAGCAGGCCGCCTCCAGCTCCTCGACTCGGTCGGCGGGGTCGCTCGGAAGACCGTCGAGGTCCAGCCGAGGGCCGCCCTCTGCGCGCAACGTGGCGACCCGGGCGAACTGCCGTCTCAAGGGGAGCAGGGACTGAGCCCGGTCGACTTCCCCAACCGCGAGCTGCTTGAGCTCTCGTTCGCGGGCGAGGTCCAGGCGGACGGTCTCGCGCTCGTCCACGAGCCTACGCACCTGCGCGTCCGTTTCTTGGGCCCCTGACCTTCGACCGCGAAGCTGTCGCAGCCCGGCCTGCAGGTCCCGCAGCCGTTGGTTCCCCCGTCGGGTTGGTCGCCAGATCTCACCCGCCTCCCGCTCCAACCGATCTGCGACGGCTCGTGTGGACTGGAGGTCGGAGGCACCCATGGAGCCGATCATCCTGTCCTGAACGCGCGCCCACGTCTCCTCGTCGAGTCCCGCCAGCTCGCCGAGCGTGATGGCGAACACCTGGCGGAAGACCGTGCGGGGTACGTGCGCAACCCAGGGAAGGGCCTGATTACGCATCTCGGACGTGCGTCCGCCGACCGTGAGCCGACAGGACGGCTGTGAGCGCAGCGTCCGCTCCACGTCGGCGCAGCCTTCGCCGTCGAGCCGAACGCGGATGCGGCCACTCGCTTGGTCCTCGCCCCATGGGACATGGGGATTCCGCTCTCGCGTGGCCGGGCTGAAGCCGTAGAAGGCGGTGGTCAGGAACGAGAAGAGCGTCGACTTGCCGGCCTCGTTCGGACCCAGCACCACCACCAGGCCACCCAGCGCGTCCGGGCCGGTGTCGAAACCCTCGAGACGGCCGAAGGCTTCGACCTCGATGCGGTCGATCCTCACGAGCTCTGCGGGTCCAGGAGGTGCGCGGCAATCTCTCCGTCGGCGTCCTCGAGGAGCTCACGCACGTAGCGGGCGAGCGAGGCCGGCTCGTCGGTCACGATGCCGACGAGGTCGGCCGGGTCGAGGTTCTTCAACGGCGTGTCTCCGGCCCGTACGGCTGCCGCGAGCCGTAGCGCCTCGCCCAAGACGTCGACGCGCTCGCGGTGATCGTCCAAGGCCAGGACAGGGTGCACGCCCTCGGACAGGACCGTGACCTCGAGGGCCCCCAGGATCTCCCTCAGCTCGCTCGCCAGCAGGTCGCGATCCTCGTCCCCTCGGAGCGTACCCCAGAGGGGGCAGGGGCCCGTCAGGACCACGCGGACCATCCACTCCACGTCGGCGGCCCCGCTCTCGGAAGAACGCTGGTTCTCCCAAGCGACCTGCACCTGCCTCTCGAGCTCGTCGAGGGAGGAGACCGAGTCGAGCCGGTCGACCGTTACGGTCTCCCAGCGGACGGGCGCGAGCGGTCTGAACGCGACCGTCGGCCCGGACCGGTCTGTGAGATCCACCAGCAGGGCGCCGCGCTCACCGCGTTCGGCGTGGGTGCGCCCCTGCAGGCTCCCGGCGTACCAGATGGGCGGATCGTCTGCCAACTCCTGTCGAAGGTGGACGTGCCCGAGGGCCCAGTAGTCGTAGCCCGCCCGCAGCAGATACGTCAGCTCGGAGGGCGCGTAGGGGTGGTGATCGGCGGAACCCACGGAGGAGTGCACCTGCGTGTGGAGAAGTCCGACCTCCGGGAGGTCAGCCGCTGGGCGCGGCAGCGCCCTCGAGAGGTCGTCGGACTCACTCGGCCCCGCGTGCCCGATGGCATTGACGTAGCCCACGGCCTCTCCGGATCTGGTCGTGACGAGCACCTTGCTGGGCGTCGCGTCGCCGACGACGTGCACGTTCGACGGCCAATCGAGGAGCCTGGGGCCGGTATCCGACGACCCTGGATCGTGATTGCCCGTGGCATACACGACGGTGATGCCATGGTCGGCCAGTCGACCAGCCTGCTCGAGCAGGAAGCGCTCCGTGGTGAACGACAGCCGATCTCCATCGAACAGATCGCCTGCAATCAGGAGCGCGTGTACCTCCTCCCGTATCGCGAGGTCGACGGCGCGCCTGAAGGCCTCCCGGGAGGCGTCACGGAGACGTCGCCGAACGGCGTCAGAACGGCCCGTGAACGGGGTGTCGAGGTGGACGTCGGCGACATGCACGAAGCGCATGTGCCAAACTAGGCCAAAGGCCGGGACCAGGGAATTCGCGAATCGGCGACCATCGGCTCGACGACGAGGTTTCCCGCTACTCCCAAGCCAGGTAACGTTCGGGCATGGGTCAGAAGACGCGTACGGCCGAGCGCCGGCTCCGGGACAACTCCCCGCACATCGAGGCCGTCCGTAGGGAGCTGGCGGGTCAGGGTCGCGACCCCGACGCCCTGCAAGAGCTGGTTCATCTCTTCCTCCGTCGGGCTCCGGAAGCCCTCCTCCGTAGCCGGAGCGTATCGGAGCTCTGCGGGCTCACGAAGGGGGTCTTCGACTTCCTGGACCGCTCGCCCACGGACCGGGTCCACGTCTCCGTCTTCAATCCGACGGACGAACTGGAGGGATGGCACGCCCCGGTCACGGTGGTGCGCGCGAACGTGAGCGAGCGGCCGTTCGTGGTCGACACCATTCGAGAGTTCCTGCACAGCAGGGGCCTGGCCATCGAGCACATGGTCTATCCCCTGGTCGACGTCGAGCGCGACGCGCACGGACGCATTGTCCGGATCGCGCCTCCAGGCGACGCCGGCAACAAGGAGGCCCTGGTCCACTGCGAGGTGGAACAGGTCACCGACGAGGCGATGCTGGAGGACATTCGCTCAGAGATCGAGGCGTGCCTTCAGGATGTCGTGCTCGCCACGAACGACTTCGGTCGGATGGTCGCTCGGGTCAACGAGGTCGTGACCGAGCTCGACGGGAAGACGGGCGCCTCCGGCGGCGAGGACGTGGGCGAGATCCAGCGCTTTCTCGAGTGGCTGAGGGACGGCGGCTTCGTGTTCCTGGGATACCGGGCCTACGAGGTCGGAGAGGACACGAAGGGGCGTCCTACGGTCTCGGTCCAGGAAGGATCGGGCCTCGGCGTTCTGAGCGACGATTCCGAGTCCGGATTCGCGAAGCCGGTTCCGTTCTCGGAGCTGAGCGACTCCCACCGGGAGCTGGTCGAGGGCGGACCCCTGCTGATCATCAGCAAGACCAACGCGGAAGCCACGGTGCACCGCCGGGTGCGCATGGACTACGTGGGCATCCGTCGCGCGGACGACTCGGGGCGCACCCTGGGGGAGCACCGCTTCCTGGGACTGTTCACCTCGAAGGCGTACTCGGAGGCTGCCGAGAACATCCCCATTCTCCGGCGCAAGCTGAAACGCGTCCTCGCCGAGTCGACGGCCCGTGAAGGCACGCACGACTACAAAGCCATCATCACCATCTTCGACTCGCTGCCGCGCGAGGGACTCTTCGTCTCGTCCGACGAGGAGATCGCCGAGGACATCCGCACGGTCCTGACGTCGTACAGCACGGACGACGTCACGGTGACCCTGCGTGACGACCCGCTGCACCGAGGCGTTTCAGTGATGGTGATCGTCCCGAAGGATCGCTTCTCGGGGGACGTTCGCAAGGATATCGAGACGGCGCTGGTCGAAGCGTTCGATGGCGAGGTGCTGAACTACCACCTCGTGCTGGGCGAGGGTGATCAGGCGCGTCTGCACTTCCATATGGCGGCAGGTGAGGAAGACGTCAGCCGGGTCGACCCCGCCGCTCTGGAGGCTACGGTCGGGCAGCTGATTCGGACCTGGACGGACCTCGTCGAGGAGCGCCTCGCGGAGCTGCGGTCGACCGTAGAGGCGCACGGGCTCGCGCGCGAGTACGGGGAACGGCTGAGCCTCGAGTACCAGGCCGCCACCGATCCCGAGGTCGCCGCCACCGATATCCTGGCGCTGGAGGCGATGGCCGCTGACGGCCGCACGATCTCCGTTCAGCTCGCCAACCGGGAAGGGTCCGACCAGGTGGGGGGCGTGGAGGGCGCTACCCAGCTCAAGATCTTCTTGCGGGGCGAGCGCCTCGTCCTCTCCGACTTCATGCCGATTCTGGATCATCTCGGCCTGCGCGTCATCGCCATGCAGCCGTACGACGTGCGGCTGAACGGCGAGGCGGACTCGACCATCTATGTGTTCGCCGTTCTCGACCGCGAGGGCCGCCGGCTGGACGTGAAGGGACGCGGTGAACTCCTGTCGGAGACGCTGCTCGCCGCGCGCGCGGGGGAGGTGGTGAGCGACCCGTTGAACGCCCTCTGCATCTCGGCCGGCCTCCACTGGAGGGAGATCGACGTACTTCGGGGGTTGGTCGGCTACGCGTTCCAGGTCGGCGCCGTACCCAGTCGATCCGCGTTGCCGGCCGCCCTGAACAAGTATCCGGGCATCACGCGCGAGCTCTTCGAGCTCTTCCAAACCCGGTTCGACCCCGGCGAGTGGGAGTCCGTCGAACAGCGACTGGAGGCGATTCGGGACGTGCGTACTGCCTTCCAGGCTTCGCTCCGGGGCGTGTCCCTGCTGGCTGACGACCGGGCGCTGCGTAGCCTCGAGGGTCTCATCTGCTCGACGCTGCGCACCAACTACTACAAGTGCGGTGGACGCATGCCCGACCGGCGCTCCGGCGGCGTGCCCTACACCTCCTACAAGATTCTCGTGGGCGACCTCCAGCACTCCGGTCCCACCGAGCTGCTCTTCGAGGTCTGGGTGCACTCGGCGCGCATGGAGGGGATCCACTTGCGTGGCTCGACCGTGGCGCGGGGCGGCATCCGTTGGAGCGACCGGCCCGACGACTTCCGCACTGAGGTCAGGGATCTGGTCGAGACCCAAATGATCAAGAACGCCGTCATCGTCCCGGGCGGCTCCAAGGGAGGCTTCGTGCCGCGGAGCCTGCCGCAAGATCCCGAGGCGCGCTTCGCCGAGGGACGCGAGCAGTACCAGACCCTCATGCGCGGCCTGCTGGATCTGACGGACAACCTCGTGCGCGGTGAGACCGTGCGTGCCCCGGGCGTGGTGGCCTACGATCCGCCCGATCCGTACCTGGTGGTCGCCGCGGACAAGGGCACTGCGACGTTCTCGGACCTCGCCAATGCAGTGGCTGCCGAGTACGACTTCTGGCTGGACGACGCCTTCGCCTCGGGCGGGTCGAACGGCTATGACCACAAGGCCGTGGGCATCACGGCCCGGGGTGGCTGGGAGTGCGTGAGACGCCACTTCAGCGAGAAGGGCAAGGATATCCAATCCGAACCCTTCACCGTCGCCGGTATCGGAGACATGAGTGGCGACGTCTTCGGGAACGGCATGCTCCTGTCTGAGCAGATCCGCCTCGTCGCCGCGTTCGATCATCGACACATCTTCATCGACCCTGATCCCGATCCGGCCACGTCGTACGCGGAGCGCCAACGCGTGTTCGCGCTGGGGCGGTCGAGTTGGGACGACTACGATCGCTCCGTCCTGAGCGAGGGTGGCATGATCGTGTCGCGAGGCGCCAAGGAGGTCGAGCTCAGCGAGCCGGCCCGTCGCGCGCTCGGTCTCTCGGAGGAGGAGGCGCAGGGGCTGAGCGGTGAGTCGCTCATCAAGTGCGTGCTCCGCGCTCCGGTGGAGCTCCTCTGGAACGGGGGCATCGGCACCTACGTGAAGGCGGGCTCCGAGACTCACGCCGACGCGGGTGACCCGACGAACGACGCCGTGCGGGTCGACACCGGCGAGTTGCGCTGCGAGGTGATCGGAGAGGGCGGCAATCTCGGCTTCACCCAGGCGGCCCGCATCGAGTATGCGCTCGAGGGTGGACGCATCAACACCGACGCCCTCGACAACTCCGGCGGCGTCGACATGTCGGACCACGAGGTGAACCTGAAGATCCTCATGGCTCCGGCGGTGGCCGCGGGAACGATGACGGCGGAGCGGAGAAACGAGCTGCTCGAGGACCTCACCGAATCGGTCGCCGAGCTCGTTCTGCAGAACAACCGGTCGCAGAGCCTCGCGATCTCACTGGACGAGCGCAGGGCCAAGGAGTCGGCGGACGACTTCCGCGACTTCATGTTCCAGTTGGAGAAGGCCGGCGACCTGGACCGAGTGGCCGAAGGCCTTCCATCCCGCGACGTCCTGGCCGAACGGGCCGAGGTCGGCCACTCCCTCGTGCGGCCCGAGCTCTGCGTGCTGCTCGCGTACGCGAAGCTGGGTCTCAAGGCCGAGCTCTTGGAGGGGGGACTGCCGGACGACCCTGTCGCGGAGAGCTACCTCGTCGGCTATTTCCCTCCGGCCGCCATCGTCGCCGCGGGTCACGACAACCTCGAGGCCCACCCGTTGCGCCGTGAGATCGTCGCCTGCGGTCTCACCAACGACCTCGTCGATCTCATGGGTGCCACCTTCGTGTACCGCATGCGTCGGGACACCGGATCGAGTGCCGAGCAGGTCGTTCGGGCGTGGCTCGTCGCTTCGCGCCTCGCGGACCACCGGGCGCTCCTGAGCCAGATGGCGGAGCAGCGCTCCGTGCTGAACGCACGCATCGTGACCCGCTGGCTGCTGGGTCTTCAGCGCGTGCTGGAGCGCGCGACTCGGTGGGTCCTGCAGAACGTCGACGCCGAGGTCTCACCGGCCGTCGTCGTGGCGAACAACCTGGAGGGACTCGCCACGCTGAGAGACGCGTTCGCGGAGGTGGTATCGGGAGAGGAGAAGGGGCTCTTCGACGACCGGGTGGGCGAGATCAGGAACGTCGGCGCGGACCAGGCCTTCTCGACGCGACTCATCACGCTTCGCTTCCTGGACCAGCTGCTCGAGATTCTGGAGATCTCCCGGGAGACGGAGAAGGACCCGGTGGCGACCGCTCGGGCGTACTATCAGGCCTCGGAGCTCTTCGACATCCCGTGGCTCCGCAGGCGCACGTTCTCCACGGCGGGCGAAGGGCAGTGGGAGCACCGCGCCGCGCAGGCGCTCTCGGAGGACCTCTCGAGGGCCCATCGAAAGCTCGTGGTCGGCGTGCTGCGCGGCTCCAGCGAAGCGGACGGGGGTACGGAGGCGACCAACTTCATGGCTCAGGTGACGCCGGACGACATCGAGCGGTTTCGTGGGATCGTCGCCGAGCTACGCGAAGAGGAGCAGGTCGGCCTCGCCGCGGTGTCGGTGGCGACCCGCGAGCTTTCGTCCGTTTCCGACCGGCTCGGACGGGGCGCGGCCCACGAGCGTCGAAGATGAGAAGGGCGGGCTTCACGCTGCTCGAGCTCGTGATCGTGCTCAGCATCACGGCAATCGGCCTCACCTTCGCGGGTGTCGCCTTCGCCGCCTACTTCCAGCGCGTCTCGGCGGAGCGGGCGGCACAGGTGTTCGCGCAGGACCTGACTCTGGCGCGCGATTGGGCCATGCGCTCCCGCGAGCCGGTCGTGATCCGCTTCTTCGAGGGCGGTCTGTGGTACCAAGTCGAGGCCCAGACCTCGGTCACCGAAGTGACGCGACGGCGCTTCGGCGTGAACGCCGACATCGACCTCACGGGGGTCACACTCGACATGACCGGCGATTCCGTCGTCTTCGACCAGCGGGGGGTCGCCGACCTCAGCGGAGCCGGCGGCCCGCTGGGCGTCGCCACATTTTCTTCCGGCGCCGTCTCGTACACTGTATCGTTCAACAGTATGGGAGCCTCCAAGATAGACCGGATTTGAGACGCCTTTCATGGTCGAAGTCGCGTCCGGAAGGCGGATTCACGCTGATCGAAGTGATCGGCGCGCTGGTGATCTTCTCGGTTGGCGTTCTGATGGTGATCCAAGTGAGCGGGGCGCTCGGTACCCAGATGCGGTA